>PLTV01000388.1:12061-22149 GCA_003164635.1 Acidobacteriaceae bacterium | reverse complement strand
CAGGACCTCAAGACCGGCTACATCATCGGCGCCACGCCACGCCTTCAGCAGATCGCGCTCATGATCGGCGTCGTCATCTCCACCGTCGTCATCGGGTTCACGCTCAACCTCATGAACACCGGCCTTCAGGAGTTCCACGCCGCCGCGCAACCCTGGGACTTGAACGGCAATCACCCCGGCGTCGCCATCCAAGGCGACCAGAACAAGCTCCCCACCCAAATCCGCGTTGTCGCCGCCGACAAGTCAAGCTCCCTGCACCCGCGCACGGAATACACCATCCTCAATGCCATCGGATCGACAGAGTTAGCCGACGGCAAATACCTCTACTCGCCCACCAGCCATCAGATTGAGGTCCACTGGATCCAGGGCATCGGCAGCGCTGCCGCACCCGCGCCGCAAGCCAAGCTCATGGCCACCGTCATCAACGGCATTCTGAGCCGCAAGCTTCCCTGGGGACTCGTCCTCATCGGCGTCGCTCTCGTCATCGCCGTCGAGCTGCTCGGCATCCGCTCGCTAACCTTCGCCGTCGGCGCCTATCTGCCCATCGGCACCACGCTGCCCATCTTTGTCGGAGGAGTCGTCCGCTGGCTTGTCGATCAAGCCGTCAAGAAAGCCGGCGGAGACTTGGCCGATGCCGACAGTGAAATCTCCCCCGGCTCTCTCTTCGCGTCAGGACTCATCGCCGCCGGCGGCATCGTCGGCCTGATCGGCGTAGCCCTCAAAGCCGTAGAAGCCACCTACTACGACAACCGCGACCTATTAAACTTCCCCCATAGCTTCTTAGACCACGACTTAGTCAGCGTAATAGCCTTCGCTTTATTAGCCTTCTCCCTCTACTACTTCGCCCGCAAGCCGCTGAAGAAGTAACTCAACTACTTCTTCTCCTGCAACACGAGTGCCGCATTTCCGGTCGGCCGCCCCTGCCCCGCCGACGGCGCGCTGACGATTGGCCCGGTGATCAGGTAGACCGCACCTGGGCCAGACGGGTCGTATGGATCCGCAGTCGTAAGGGCAAGGCCGTTTGTGCCCCAGCGAATCAAGTGTGTCGCTGTCCCAACGATATTTTGAACCGGCATACTCGCAATCGGTACGAACTTCTTCATATCGAACGACTCGAGAGTGTACGGGTACCCCGAGAATGCCGGCTCGATCAGAAAGAAGGCTGTGCCCAGCGCGCCGTCCGGAACCATCAGGCCAGCCGCGTCAAACGATCCAACAATCTGGCCGGAACTCGGATCGATGACCTCGCCATCCTCGTCGTATACATAGCCCGTAGTCTTGTCGTAGTGGATATGAGCTTTGTTTCCGGTCACGAGGTCCGGGTAATCCGTCACTTTCCCAAACCCAGTAGAAGTCACAGGAACCGTGTAAAAGTCGTACCCAGTGTCCTCGTAATTCGCAGCGAACATCGCGCTTCCATCCCCGTTCCACTGGATAGTGTCATACTCACCCCATTCCTCGTTCGGGTCGTTCGGGTTCGTGCACTCTGGTTGTTGACCCCATCCACAGAGCACGTCGGGGCGCGCGGTCGAATCGTCGTAGATCAGAACTCCGCCCGTCTCTTCCGGTATGGAGTCCTTCTCGCCTCGAACCACGGCAAACGTCGTATCTGCGTTCGGAGCGGCCTGCAGATCCATCGCGTAGTAGGGGCTGCTCGACGAACTCCCTAGCGGAATCGCGATATCGGTTCCCAACTCGGGCAGCGTCATGCGCTGAATGGATGCCGCGCCATCCAGGCTGACATAGAGGTACTTGCTGTTCTCTGAAACGGAGAGCAGATTCGGCTCGCTCCCCACGGAAGCAGAATTCTCCAAAACTCCGTTCGATGGATTAAGAATCTGCACGCTGTTCCCGTTGGATCCATCGGAGCTCGGCAGTGATAAATAGATCACCTGATTCACCGGGTCCCAGGCAAGGCTGTTCGCCACAACGGACACCTTGGTTACAGTTCCGCTCCCCGGGGCGACGGTAATTGTGAATTGCTGTGCCGTCGATGTTCCGCCACCCGGTGTCGGATTGAATACAGCCACTGCCGCTTGCTGCGCGCTTGTAAAGTCGGAGCCTGGAATCGTTGCCTCCAGTTGGGTAGCGCTCGAGTAGGTCGTCGCCATCGCCGCGCCGTTCCATAGCACTTGAGAATCGTTCACGAATCCGCTTCCCGATAGAGTCAGCGTCAACGAAGAAATCCCGATGTATGCCGACATCGGGCTAATGGACGAAAGCGTCGGACTCGGATTCGGCGCCGCATTGATTGTGAAGCTCAGAGACCCTGACGTCCCACCGCCAGGCGCCGGGTTCACCACAGCGATCTTGCCAGTGCCGACGCTCGACAGGTCTGATGCCGGAATCTCCGCGGTGAGCGATGAAGCGCTTTCATAAGTTGAACTGACAGCCGCACCGTTCCACGTCACAGTCGACGAGCTCAGAAAGTTCGATCCGGCGATGGTCAATGTCACGCCGGCGCTTCCCACCACCGCAGACGAGGGACTGAGTGATGCCACCGCGGGAAGCGGGTTCGTCGTTTGCGAACCACCGCCGCCCGATCCAGATCCGCAACCGTTAAAAGTTAAAACAAACACACCAAGGCAGAGAAATACAGCAAGCAAAACAACTCTAGTTTTCATGATGGGAAAAGTGTAGGCGTGTCCTTCCTCCAGGTCAATATGTCAGAGAAAGCGACAACTCATCTGACCCAGCGCCTTTCGTCACCTCATCGTTTCCTCCCGCCTCATCCACGTCTGCATCGCCGCAACCAGTCCCGGCAGCACCATCGCGAACAACGCCACAATGTGCAATGCAGCAATCCGTTCTGCCGTCACGTACTGGACTCCATCCTCCAGGTACACAAGCACCGGCAGCGCCGCGAACCCAACCGTGACCCCGCGTGCCGCCGTCCTTGCGCGCGAACCGTGCAGCTCTGTCACTCGCCAGATCACGCCCGCTCCCAGGTACACAAGAAACGTAGTCAGCAGCCACCCCGCGTAGTTGCGCAGCGGCACCCCGAAGTACGCGCCGCCCTGCTCCCACACCCAATTCCCCGCCGCCGTCATCCCCGGATCCATCACCGTATCCCAGGCCGTCATCACCATCGCCGCCACAACCGCCAGCGCGGTCATTCCCGCAGCCCGCCGCGTGTCCACCCCGCGCAGCAGCGCCCGCGCCGTCATCCACGATGGGTAAATCATCATGAACCACGCCAGCGGAATCAGGACCGGCACATGCCCCAGCTTCGGACCCAGCATGTCGCTGTAGTGGTACGGCCCATACACAAGGCCTGACCGCACGCCGATCTCCTCCAGCAGGTAACTCACCACCGCGGCCGTCGCAAAAAAGAGTCCGGTGCGCCGCCAGCCCTCGCAGGCCGCGCAGTGCAGCACCGAAAATCCCACGAAAACGAGCGTGAATCCGATGTTCCCCAGACCCGGCAGATCGATCCATGGGCGCACAGCTTCCACGGCGATCAGGTAAACCACCGCCGCGAACAGCACCCACACCGGCACATGCAGTTTCGGGTTCATGGCCTCATTCTAGGCCGTCGCAACCCCTTGACAGCGCGCCTCTTCAGGACTAGAAGGAGTAGTCCGTCCTTTTGATTCCGTGCCGGCTCGTCTGTTGCGCGCCATGGCGTTTCGGCATATTCATTCACGTATGCGCACGAGGGAAGCGCGCGCCTCCCCGGAAATGGACTCCACACAAATGACCAAGAATGTCTTCTCGCGCCGTTCGTTCCTGCGCACCACTGCCGCTGTCGCCGGGGCCACCGCCGTCGCCGGCCCCACGCTGCTCGAAGCCGAACCCTGGCGCGCCGCCGCTGCGCTCACCAGCCCCAACGACCGCATCCGCTTCGGCATGGTCGGCGTGGGCATGGAAGGCAGTGGCGTGCTTTCGACCGCTATCCAGCTTCCTGGCGTCGAATGCGTGGCCGCCGCCGATCTCTACGACCGCCGCCACGACCTGGCGAAGGAAATTACCGGCAAAAACATCCGCACCACGCGCCGCTACCAGGAACTGCTCGACTCGAAAGACATCGACGCCATCCTCATCGCCGTGCCCGACCACTGGCATAAGCAGGTGGTTGTGGACGCGCTCGCTGCCGGCAAAGATGTCTACTGCGAAAAGCCCATGTCGCACAATCCGGCCGACGGCCTCGCCATGGTGGCCGCGCACAAAAAGACCGACCGCATTGTGCAAATCGGCGCGCAGCGCACCAGTTCCGTCCTCTGCGCCAAGGCCAAAGAACTCATCGCCCAGGGCGCCATCGGGGAACTCAATCTTGTGGAGGCCACGCTGGGCCGCAACGATCCAACCGGCGCATGGGAGTACCCAATCCCGCCCGATCTCTCTCCGGAAACCCTGGATTGGGAAACCTGGCAGGGCACTGCTCCCAAGAAACCCTTCGACCCCTACGCCTTCGCGCGCTGGCGCTGCTGGCGTGAATACGGCACCGGCGTCGCCGGCGATCTGCTCGTCCACCTCATCAGCGGCATGCAAGTTGTCATGGGCATCAACGAAGTGCCCAAGCGCGTCTCGGCCTTCGGCGGCATCTATCGCTGGAAAGACGGCCGCAACATGCCCGACGTCCATCCAGTCCTATTCGAGTACGGCAACATCCCGGTTTACATGCGCCTCTCGCTGGCCTGCGAAAACGCTGAAGTCACACGCTTCCAGGGCTCCAAAGGCATGATCGAATTGCGCGAGTTCAGCGTCACTTACATTCCGCAATCCGGCGAAGACACGTCGCCCAGCTACTACTCGGGATCTTTCCCCGCCGCCATGCGCGATGCCTACACCAAAAAATGGCATGCCGATCACGATCCTGTCCCCGGCAAAGAGCCCGCACCCGAATCCATTACCTACAACGGCAACGATTACGACGACCTGAAGCCGCATCTCTGGAAGTTCTTTGAGGCCGTTCGCTCGCGCAACCCAGTCGTGCAAGACACCGTCTTCGGCCACCACGCCGCGCTCGCCTGTCATCTCGCCAATGAGTCGTACTTCCGCAAAGCCCCCGTGTATTGGGACGAACCCTCCGCAACCATCAAGTCCATGGGCTAAGTTCGCCTATCGGGCGCGCGGCTTTGATATCGCATGAACGAGGGTGCCCCATCCTTGACGCAGCTTCATCGCGGCAAGGGTGGGATAGCACGGACCTCAACCGAATTTGAGTGAACCGAACCGCGGATCTCGCAGGAGTCGAATTTCCATGAAATTCCTAAAAGCAATTCTCAGTGCCGCAAGCGTAACCGCCTTCGTCTCCCTCGCGATGCCAACTTTCGCCCAACCTGCATTCAGCGCATCCACCCCAAACGCCGCTGCTCAAGAATTTCTCGGCCGCTGGGACCTCACGCTTAAATCCATTGACCATGAATACCCCTCCTGGATCGAGATCGATCAGAAAGACGGCAAGCTCAGCGCGCGGTTTGTCGGCCGCTGGGGCAATGCGCGTCCGCTGCCTAAAGTCGAAATTCGCGGCAACCACATCACCTTTGTCTCGCCAAAAGACGAAGAAGGCAGCAAAGAAGACATGGTCTTTGACGGCACGCTCACCAATAACATGCTCTCCGGCACAACAAACGGCCCAGAAGGAACTCCCTGGACGTGGACCGGCGTGCGTGCGCCTGCCTTGCACGAGACCGGCGCGCCAAAATGGGGCAAGCCGATTCCGCTCTTCAACGGCAAGGACCTCACCGGCTGGAAGATGACCGCTGCAGGCCCTCCGTCTTGGACCGTGCAGGACGGCAACCTCGTCACTCCCGGCAACGGCCCCGAACTCATCAGCGACACCAAAGTGCGCGACTTCAAGCTGCATGTCGAATTCAACTGCGGCCCAACCTCCAACAGCGGCGTCTACCTGCGCGGCCGCTATGAGGTGCAAATCGAGACCGATTCCGTGGAAGAACCGCCCAGCCACCACACCGGCGGCGTCTATGGATTCATTGCGCCCTCGCCGGAACAGCCGCGCACCCCGGATACTTGGCAGACCTTCGACATCACCTTCGTCGGCCGCGACGTCACCGTCGTCCACAACGGCAAAACCGTCATCGACCACCAGGAAATTCCCGGCATCACCGGCGGCGCGCTGAACAGCCGCGAAGGTGAGCCCGCGCCCATCTACCTGCAAGGCAGCGAAAAAGGCCATGTGCAGTTTCGCAGCATCGTGCTCACGCCTGCTGAAAAATAGCGAACCGTCTGAAATCGCCCCATCGAGGTCAGAAACCAGCTCCCGATAGCAGAAGCGGATCGGACTGGCCGTTAGCGCAAAAAGTGCCACCCGCGCCAGAGTTCGTAAACACTCACGGCCAGAATGGCCTCAAGTGCCAATGCGATCACCAATCCCCGCAGATTGCTTCCTTCTTCTTCTCCAGATTCCTCTTCGAAAATCGGCTCCACTTCCCGCGAGCGGGCGGGAATTCCAGACGAATAGGGTGACCACGCGGGGCCCGGCAGAATATCGCGGAGCATGAAAACATCCCGTCGCTCCACTTCAAAAACTTTGGCAGCTTGCGTCGGCACGTGAGTTCCTTCCTGAGAGCAGCGTCTACCGACAGGCACAGAAACAGGGGAACGGCTCGAGCCGCTGGCTAAGGTACGCTGCAATCTCTTCAGAAAAACTTGGATCGGGAAGAATCGTGCAAGCGAGATATTCCGGTGAGTGCAGAGATGAATGCAAACGCCGAGCCCGGTCTAATCGTGGATGCCGATGAACAGGCGCTTCGTCGATTGTGGCTGCGGCGAAGGCGCACAATCCAAATATCTCTGCCGGGTGCTTGTTCTCTCATTTTGTGCGTTGCGTCTCTGCAAATATGTGATAACAGTCACGGCCTTGAAAGAGAAAAAACCATCCTGTCACGGGTTGCATTGGATGAGGGCAGGCCGCACCCTTGTTGCTTCGAACTCCAAGTTAGCAATTGCTCACATTCCCGCAAAGTGAAGAGATTTCTTACTGACAGGCAACGCCGTTCACTGTAAAAGCCGTCGGCGCCGCGTTCGTCCCACTGTAGTTCGCGGTGAACCCCACGCCCTGCACGCTCGCTCCCGGCGCAACGCTCCCGTTATAGTTCTCGCTGGTCACCGTCACGTTAGCGCCATTCTGCGCCACATTTCCGTCCCACAGATCTGTAACGGCCTGGTTCCCCGCGAACGTCCATTGCAGCGTCCAGTTGTTCAGCGTAGTCGTGCCCGTGTTTTCAATCAGCAGCGTCGCCTCGAAGCCCGTGCCCCAGTCGCTTACGATGCTGTACCCCACCGCACACCCCGCAACCGCCGTCGCCGTCTTTGCCGCGGCCTCGTTGGACGCCGCAGACGCCACACCAGCCGGGCTTACGGCTTCCACAACGTAGCTATACGTGGTCGCCGTCTTCAGTCCCGTGTTGTGATAGGCCGTCGCCGTCAGTCCGCTCGCAACCAGCGTGGACGCGGAAGGCTTCAGACTCGCACCGCTCGTCGCATACACGTTGTACGTCACGTCGGCGGTCGTGCTCCCTGTCCACGCCAGATCGATCTCCGAAGTCGAGATCGTCGTTGCCGTCAGAGAAGTCGCTGGCGCCGTCGGCGAGGTCGCCACCACAAGCTTGAACTCAATCGCATCCAGCATCGTCTGCTTCTCGGCGCTCACCGGCTTCGTAACCCAGTTGCCGTCCAGCAACGCAAATTGGTCTTCCGCCATGTCCCAGTACGCCCAGCTGATGTTCTTGTTCGCGCTCATGTAAGCCACCAGCGTCTCGAACCACTCGCCCTGCGAGCCCGCAACGCTGCTCTTCAGGCTGGCAGCATCGTTCGGCGTGCCGAATTCTCCCACCCACACCGGCGCAATCTTATCCGTGCTCACATAGCCCCACATCCTGGCCCACAGCGCCTTAAGGCTTGCCGGAGTTGTCTTCGCGTTGAACCATGACTGCTTGTAGAGAACCGGCCCGTACTCATGCGCCGAATACACAAGCTGATGTTGCACATTCAGCACTACAGGGAATTTCTTCACGCCCGTCAGATTGCCACCCCACCAGTACGGAACCGCCGGCTGCGTGTCCGTTCCCTCCACAAAGATCAGCAGCTTCGGATTCACAGTCAGAATGGCATTCCCCGCTCGCTCTGCCGCAAGGTGCCAGTCGTCGGCCTCCGTGGCACAGGTCCAACAGGCGCCTCCGCTCCCTACTGCATGCGGCTCGTCACGCAGGTCCATCCCGATCACCGTGCTGTTGCCTGCATAGCGCTCCGCCAGCAACTCCCAATCGCTGATCCACGCGCTTTCCGGATACGCGTCGGTGTACCAAAGCCCATTGGCCTCGGCGGTCTCCCCCGCCTCCGAACGATGGTTGTCAAGAATGATGCGCAGCCCGATCTCCCCCGCGTAATCCACAATGCGATCGAGAATTTGCAGGCTGTTCAAGCCTTCGAGGTCCGCATTGATCGCGCCAGACGCGTTGCTGAAAGAAATCTCGCTGGGCACAATCGGCGTCTCCACCATCTGGTTCGAATACGGCAGCCGCACCGTGTTGTACCCGTTGCTCTTGATTCCATCCAGAATGTACTTGTAGTCCTGCGCATAAAGCCCGTGCACCACCTCGCTCGTCGTCTCAAAGCCCGACCAGTTGATGCCCGCAATGCGCACCACCTTATTCGTCGAATCCAGAATCTCGTTGCCGCTCGTGTGCCAGTAGCCCGTTCCCTGCGCCCGCAGCCCCACGCCCGCGAAACACAAAACGCAGACCGCCAACGCAACAGCCAATGCCTTCGCACCCATTCGAATTCGATCGATTCCTCGCCCCATTTTCACGTCGTTCTTCTCCCGGATCATCCTGCGAATCGCTCCTTGCAATACTTAGTGCGCTCCCATCGTAGGTTTCTTAAAGTTTCTAAAGTAATTGCACTTTGGCTTCACCCCTCATGGCACTTCGCAACAGCGCAAATTCCACGCAAGGCTCGCGACTTCCCACCTTCGTGGGACAATCACTCCACACAGTTCAACTCCTCCCACGCCCAGCACTGCTGCTGCCCCCTCCATGAANNGCCCCACCGCAGGTGGTGCCGCTATGCTTGCGAAACACGACCTTCAATTCTTCCCGCCACTGTTCGCAAACCGCCATCAACTCCCACTCCACCTCAGGCGAAAGATAGCGCAGCACAATCTCGTTGGCCGGATGAATGCGCAGCGCCGGCGCCGCCAGCAGCAGGCGCGGCGGCAACGGCGAAACCTCGGCGCCCCCGAAATACCCCTGGCGCTCAAAAGCTGAAAGTGCGCGCCCGCCCGCCGNNTCCAGCGTCAGCATGTCCAGCAATCCGCGATCCCCGGTCGAAAGCGCCGGAACCTGCGTATACAGCAAATCGCCACGCGCCCCCGGCAGAGCCTCCGCAACGCCCGCTCGCACCGTCGCCTCAAGCCATCGTTCCGGCTGCAACCGGTAAAGCGCATCGGTGCGCACTCCCTCAGGACGCCGGCTCTCAAACAGTCGCCTTACCAGCGCGCGGCACATCTCTTCGGTCTCTTCCGTCAGAGGAGTCTCATTAGCCCCAGCGCCAAACGTGATCTCTTGCGAAGAAGCAAAGCTTCCCACCGCAAACCCCAGGCGCACGCGCGCAAATTCGAGCCCGTGCAGATGAAACCCCACCGCCCCCGGGCCGCTGATCCGCAGCTCGACCCGATCGCGCGCGTCCGCTGGCAGCAAACCTCGAAGCCGGTCAATCCCCGCGCGGCATCGGTGCAGCGCGGCCTCGGCTGAAAAGGCATGCACCAGCTTGCAATCCAAATTACCCGTATCGCGGAAGTCCACCGGCGTCAGTTCCTCGCTGCGTTCGTCCAGCTCATAGAGTGCGAACTCCGCAGCCTCGCGATTCAGCCACGCCATCCGTTCTGCCGTCGTCCGCCATGCGCCCGCGGGAACCACCACCTTCAGCTCGCCAAAGTGCCGCCTTCCGTCGCCCGTGCGCCGGCAATAATCCAGCCACAAAATGCCCAGCGTCAGCACGCCATCCACCAACGCGCCCGACTCGTCCGCTCCCACGCCGATCACCGCGCACGCCGCCCTTCCCTTCAACAGCCGCCCGCGCGCATACGCCGGACCAAAGCTGTGCTCCAGGTCCATCGCCGAGCG
>PLTV01000388.1:1690-12015 GCA_003164635.1 Acidobacteriaceae bacterium | reverse complement strand
CGCTCCACAGTTGCAGCAGGCAGCGCCCATGCTGCGCCCCCACCGCGTAGCGAGCCGCGCGCATATCGAACACCGCGCGCCCTTCCTCGAGCACAGCCGCTGCCGGGTGTTCGCTCAAATAGTCTTCAATTGTTTTGGCCAGCCGCTCCGGGGTCAGTGCTGTCTGCTGCGCTCCCGCGGCGGCGCCCTCGTGCGCGCCCGCCATTGAAACTCCTACCAGCCCTGCCGCTGCCGCAGACCCGTGATGTGCGCCGTATGGTGGCGCGAGTGCCAGTCGTAGAGCGCCAGCACCTTGGCCAGGTTCTGCCGGCCCATCTCCGGATGCTCAAACCCTTTTTGGAAGTCAGCGTCCGATAGCGATTCCAGCAGGCCCACCCAGCGCGTATGCAGGCCCTCGATCATGGCCAGCGAAACCTCCACCGGCAGCCAGCGGCTGTCTGCCAGGTTGGCCCAGGCTGCTTCGTCGTAGGGCTTGATCGTGGGCCAATCCTCGGTAAGCGCCAGCTTGAAGCGAACGTAGCTGTTCGTGTGGCTGTCGGCCACGTGGTGGACCACCTGGCGCAGTGTCCAGCCGCCCTCACGGTAAGGGGTATCGAGTTGCGCGTCGCTCAACCCGGCTACCGCTGTCCGCAGCCGCCCGGGCAGCATCTTCAGCGTATGAATATGCGCCGCCCGCACGCCGGGCAAGCTGCTGCCAGGTGCATTGAAGCGCCCAATGGGATAACGAAGGTCGTCCAGATCGCTCATGGCCCGCACCCTATCAGCCCGCGCCCGCGCTGTCTGTGCGCGCGTGCACAGCAAAACACAACCCGGCCACAGCAGGAACTGCTTCGTGGCCGGGTCAAGGGTTTAGGCGTGCGCGTGGTGGTGATGGTGATGGCGATGATGGTGACGGGCGGCCGCAAAAACCGGGCTCGCGAACACCATCAGCAGAAGGGCTGCCGCAAGAATCTTCTTCATGCCCCGACTCTAGCACTTCTCCGATTATCGCGACAGACCATTTAGCCAAACGCATCAAGAAATGCACCCGCTCTCGCACGGCGGATNNATCGCGGAAGGGTGGGAAAGCACGAAGCCAAACGGCCCGCCACATCATCGGCACCTTGCGCCGACCGTCCGGCAACCGCACCCCAGGCGCCTCCCGGAGGGAGGCCATGAACCTAGCCACGGGTGAAACCCGTGGAACCCAGCACCCACCCGATTCACGCCGTCCCGGAGGGCCGGCGTGAATCATCCCCACACGTACAGCGGATCGTATGCAACTCCATATCGCTTCAAAATCGGCGGGTGGACCATCCCTACATTGCCAAGGGAAAGCACGAACCCAAACCATTCTCGGCATCAATCCGGCGGAAGACCCCCATCTCAACCCATCAAGAACGATGGGGTGGAGTGAACCCCCAAAGTGAGACATGCGAGAAGGACACATTCTCCAGTTCATCGCGGAAACAATTCTCGACGACCGAGCAGCGCCTCGTGGATCACCGAATGTCACTCGACATTCCGAATCAAAACGACAGTCAAAAAGCGGCTCGGCTACGAGGAAGCGGTTCGGACGCATCACTTCCGTTAAGGGCGATTCTCAGGACTGATTCATGAAGACCCGCCTCAAAACGTGCATTGCCCTGAAATCGTGAGTTGAGACGGGCCGGACGCCTTGGCCGTGGCCTCACTCCCAGTTCTTCACCTTTGGCCACAGCGTCTGGAGATTTTCATGCAGACCCCTGCAGATGAAAACCGGTCCACGCTCATACGGCTCCACGTACGGATTTGCATCCTGCGTAAATTCCTCTACCGAGTCAAACTCGCTTTCGAGGGTACTGCGGCTTTCTCCAAAGACGATCATGACGCTGCCCGTATACGTGCGCGGTCCCCAGAAGAAGTAGTTCTGGTGTCCGCTGATGGCTTGCGGCACATCCGTCCGGTACACGTTCACCGCGCTCGCGTCGCCATAGTTCTCCGTGTAGATCGCGGCCTGTGCGCGCTCTGCCTGCGGCAGCGAGTACCAGGCAGCGGCCAGCAAGTCCGCCTTCTGCCGCCAATCCAGCATGTCGGCGAAGTACTGCGGCAGCTGTGCGGTGGTGCCATTCTCCGTTTTCGGAGGCTGGACGTGCAGCCGCTGCTGGTATGCAAGGCTTTTTGCCGGGGGCAGTACCGGGAGAATGACTGGCAACAGAATCGCAATGACAAGAACGTTCATCGCCACGTAAGCGGGCACAAGCACGCGCCGCAACCAGGCCTTGCGGAAGAGAAGATCCCGGGCGGCCGCCCCAGCGGCAAAATAGAGCGGATAAATGGCCGCCAGGTAATAGTCCTTGGCGTGCAGAATCATCATCAGAGGCAGATACAGCAGATAGGTCACGCCCAGGAAGCGGAACGCTCGTGCCCGCCGGCTGAAGACCAGCCACAGAATGCCTCCCACCCACAACGGCGCCATCAGAGGACCGAAGACGAGCATCTGGTCAAGCACAAACGCGAGGGGGCCCAGACGAACGTTCTTGCCGTTAATCTGATCGTTGTGCAGCAGCTCGAGCGTCGCCCAGTGGTGGTGCATCTCCCACAGCAGATTGGGCAGAATCAGCACGACCAGGAGCGCAAGTCCGATCGGGAACCATTTCGAAGCCAGTAACTTTCTCTGGCTGGTCATCAACAGCGCCGCCAGCAGACAGGCGAGGGAAAAAACCTCATTCCACTTGTTTTCGAGGCCCAGGCCAGCCGTCACGCCCAGCAGCACCCACCACAACGCCACTGTACGGCCACTGCGAATGCCGCGACCGGCCAGCCGCGCCAGCTCCATCGTCGCCAGCGCAATCGTCATCCAGAAGAGCGGCTCAAAGGTGCTCGTCGAAAAGCTCGAACTGGTCCCCATCGCCATGGGCGCCAGCAGAATCCCCGTCATCGCCAGCGCCTGCGCCCAGCGCGAAGCGCCCATCCGCCATGCCAGCAGCCCCGTCATCGCAACTTCCGCGGCGCCCGCCAGGGAGGCAAAGGTCCGGAACAGGGCTAGCGATTGCAAGCCAAACAGCAACTCCGATAGGCGCGCGACCAAAGGAATGATGGGCGGCTGATCTACATACCCCCAGGCCAGATGCCGACCGCACACAATGAAGTAGAGCTCATCACGAAAAATGCCGTACCCTGCATGTTGGATCGTTATTTGGCCCAGCGTTGACAGAACATACTTCAGCAGGCCAAACCCCACCGCCAGCCTCACCACGCCCTTCACTGATACCGCGGTAAATTCCTGCGGCGATGCGATTCTCGTCTCACTCGTCACCGGGTCCCGCCTTTCTCAGGGTACAAATATACCGCCAACATCAATCGCTATGCATAGCCCATCCCCGGTGTTCCGTTGTCATGTATACCTGAACCCGAAAGAGCGAAGTGGACGTTGATTGGTGCCAATTCGCCATGCGCTCATCGAGCCAGAGGAATACCGGTAAGTCGGCTTGTGGCTAGGCGGGTGGCCCTGACCCGTCGCTCCTTTTATCAGCAACAATGGGGGTGCCCCCGGTCCCTCGCTCTTGGGGACCGGGGCGGATGCGCCCGAACCCTACACCAGACGATTCCTGACGGTAAGTCGGCTTGTGGCTGGCAATCCAGAGACGTCCAGTTCAACTGCTGCCTTCAGGCCATAACCGGCCAATAGACTTTACAGCCAGGTAATCGCGAAATGCTTGATTTGCGCGGCCAAAACGCGTGGTTTATTATTCTTCAGCCCGGTTATCTATGGCACTGATCAGGAAAATGCACGCTATTGACGATCGCAGTCTGCTGGACAAAGTTGCGGTCCTGTCGCTGAATAATGCCCACGCAAAAGAAACATCCGCCCTTGATGAAACCAGCCTTGCTGAACTGCTGGAGATGGCGTTTTACGCTCGTGGCATCGCCCGGGGAGCGACTGCCCTCCTGATCGCACTCGATCAGAATTCTCCCTATCGGAATCCCAACTTCAGTTGGTTCAAGAAGTCTCGCGAGTCGTTCGTCTACATTGATCGCATCATTGTCGCAGCTTCAGCGTGGGGCGAGGGTGTTGCCAGAAGCCTGGTAGTGTCCTGATAGTGCGTTGCTGCTCAATCTGCGATTCGCTTGACCTCTTGGCCCGCTTCGAGTCGAACTACCGCGACCAATGATCCACCTGGGTGAGTTGGGTCATATGTTCCCGCTTCGATAGAGCCCTGCTTATAAATACGAACAAGTTCTTTCTCTGATTCCATATGATCTCCCGTGTACTCCGAGAGCGCATCTAAGCTTCCGATTGTGAAAGTTCCAAACTTAGCCATATATTCTCCCCGCCCGGATTATATGCCCAAACGCACGAAAGCCCCAGGCTCTTACGCGAGGGGCTGATTCGTGACAACGTCATGATCCGGGAAAGCTGTTGCTGAACTGACGCTACTCCAGCGGGGTCGTGCCGTCAAACAGCCCCTTGGCTCTCCTCTTCTGGAGGTTTCGGCGCATCGGCAGATCGCTTTATCTTCCTCTCAAGAATCTTCAACGAATCTTTGAGGTCTTCGACGTCTTCCTGGCTAAGCAGTGAAGGCCACTGGAAAACAGCTTTGCTGCCATCCGAGAGAGGAACCACGTATTCAAGCATATAGTTTTTCGATAACGGTGTCCGATTGCGGGTGGCTTGCGGCGTATCGTGCGTTTGCCCGACATTCGAGGGCGCAGATTCACGGATCAACTCATCGACAGGTACTGCCCCATGCTGACCTTCCACATAGGCAAATTTCCAGTCGGGGGTGATTTCCCGAACCCGCTTAGGCTCAGGAAAGCCTAGCACGCCATTGTGCTCCCATTGAACGTAATCGCCCACCTTCGCTACAAAGAGCAACCTGTCGATTTCTTCCTCGCCGTCGTCTTCAACCTCCACTTCTCCTACTTTATCTGATTCTTTGAGTTGTGCATAGGAGATTGTATCGTGTAGTTCCTTTATGAAAAAATCTATCGCATTGAGGTTGAAACTCCACTTGTTTTCGAGTTGGAAGCGCAGTTCTGCATCGGAGGGGAGACGACCGTTGTATAGCTTCCAAATCTCAGCATGAAGTTTGGGCTTTAAGGCCGCCTCACGAATCGCATCCATTCGCGACACCGATTCGGGCCGTTTATCGGCGACGATCTTTAAACCAAGCTGAGACACTTGGAAAGTGCGCCCAGCGCTTCCGTCAATCTCATCCAGCAGCCCAAAGCTCTTTAGGGCCGCAGCCGTAACGAGTGCGCCGCTGCTCTTTTCGGAATAGCCCCAATGGCTCACCGCAGCCTTGAAGCTCGCAGGATTGCGATGCTCTTTTTCGTAGAATTCTGCCGCACGTTTGATGGCTTGCTGCAAGTTGATACCGGGGTAAGTGGGGCTACGGTGCTTCTTTGTTTTGGCCGCAACAATGGGTGTATCTGCCATACCAATCTCCTTACTGAAAACCACTCTACCACCGCAGTTAGGAGATTGCAAGATTAAATATTGAGATAGTAAAAGATTACTGTTGACCCTCCAATCTCCTCGGGGTAAGATTGCAAATAGTTAAGGCCGGTTTCGGAGTGGAGTCCGAATCCCGGCCTAGAGAGGAGGGCTAAAAGCGATGCGAAAGATCACTTTTACCATTCATTTTGCGGATGGAACCACCGTGGAAATCACGGTTATCCCACCGTCCTAACTGACTAATTCATAAGGCGCTCCGCCCCCGGCTGGAACCGGGAACGGAGCAGATCCAAGCGCGGGGACGAGCCCAACACTCAGACGCCAACACTAGTTTGAGGCTTTTCCTCCCAAAAAACAAGGAAAAGTCCCATGACCTGCCACTCCTGCCAAACCTCCTGCAAGCGCTTTGGGAAGCACAGAAACGGCCTATAGCGCTTCCGCTGCAACCAATGCCGCAAGACCTATACCGAGGAACACGAACGCCCCTTGGACGAAATGCGGCTGCCTCTTGACCAGGCTGTGAGCATCCTGCGACTGCTCTTGGAAGGAATGAGCGTTCGTAGCGTGGAGCGGGTGACCAGCGTCCACCGCGATACTATTCTCCGGTTGCTCGTCCTGGCCGGGGAGCGCTGCCAGCGGCTGATGGATGAGAAGTTCCAAAATCTGCGGGTACGTGATGTTGAAGTCGATGAGATTTGGGGCTATGTCGGCAAGAAAGGGGGCCACAAGACAGCCTATGAGCAGGACTCTGCGGAGATCGGCGATGCCTATTGTTTCGTCGCGACGGAGCGGAAAACGAAGCTCGTAATCACGCACTACCTCGGCAAGAGAAACGCACCCGCGACAGAGCATTTCATCGCAAAGCTGGCCGGAGCCGTGGCCGACGACCCTTTTCAGTTGACCAGCGACGGATTCAAGCCCTACGTCAGAGCCGTCAAAAGCCAGCTGAGGGGGCGCGCCAGCTTCGCTCAACTCATCAAGGTCTACGCGTCCCCCGCGAGGGCGAGCAGCGCTACAGCCCCGGTGAAGTCGTGGAGGCCGTCCCAGTAAAGATCATGGGGAACCCCGACAAGAGGCGGATTTGCACGTCGCATATCGAGCGGCAAAACCTGTCGATCAGGATGGGAATGCGCCGCAGGACGCGGCTCACGAACGCATTCTCGAAGAAGTGGGATAACTTAGAAGCTGCTTATTCTCTGTGGTTTGCCTACTACAACTTTTGCCGTCGCCATCAAGCACTGAGAATCAGCCCTGCAATGGAGGCCGGGATTGCAGACCGAATTTGGAGCCTAAACGACCTTTTGGGCGTCAATTAAAATGTTGGTGCACAAATGGCACCTCTGTGTTATAGGCTACTATGCGAATGTGGCCGATCATAAAACAGACCATCAAACATTGCCTTGGCGCCGTCATCATCTGCGGCGCTTTTTGGTTGGCTGAACACTCAATTCGGGCCATGTTTCCAAATACCACTGTCGGGTTTTACTTCGAGCAGATTGATTTTATCTTGGTGTTCATTGTCATGGTGATACTCGGACTGCTTTTTCTAAACGCGCTAATCAGACTCGCACTAGACGACATCATTTCATCGTGGAAGGGTCCTCGCAATGGCACGATACAGTTTCTCTTGGCGTGAGATTTTACGGACCTGGGCTCAATGGGCAAGCGCCGGATTGGCGGCTGTTCCGGCTGGAATTCTGTTAGCGATAATGCTTCGAAAAGATGTCGATGTGCATCAGGCACGAATCATTGCTGCATCGGTTGGTCTCGTCTTGGCTTTGGCTCAATGGAATATAGCCGGTCGATTCCTTGCCGCGCCCCCCGTCAAGCGAACGACAGGAATCTCGATGCTCGCCGTCCAATTCGGCCAGCAGTCGGTGCCAATGGCCGGCTCCATCGTTCTCTACTATTTTGTCGAGTCCAGCATTCAATCCACTCTTCTATCAACCGCTATTGCTTCTCCTCATTTGAAGCCATTGAGGTCCCCGGTCCACGCTCATGCCGTTTCCAAACTCTGAATTTTGCATTATCTGCGAAGGAATAAGGCCCGAGATTGGCGGCAAAGTAACCATTCTTGGGTTTTACGGCATGGCTCCGCATGTGGAAATCCTCGTTCCGGTTCTGGGAGCATCAACGTCCGTCAGCTTTCTTATAGGCTTTGCACCACCGGAGACCGATGCTAGCCAAAATCAAAGCTACTTTACCCTTACGGCTCCAAGCGGAAATAGATTGAGCTATACCGCGCCCGGTCTCTTACGAGGCGTGCCAGGTAAACGGATTGTTATGGCGTATGCGAGTACATTCATTCCAGAATCGGGACAACACATTTTGCGAGTTTATGGGGATACGGAAATCGTATACGAAACTACCTTTAGCGTTCGCGCAGCAACCGCCGACGAAATCAGGGACGCCGGGATACCGCTGGAGCGCAATTAGTCAGCAACGCACTATCAGGACACTGCCAGAAGCCTCTACGACGATCTCTTTGTCATGGCACAGCATGCTGGGCAGCGTCGTGTGGTCTGTGAGGTAAATATCGAACCCCCAAACCCGGCGTCGGAAGCATTTCATTTGGCGATGGGCTTTAAGGAAGTAGGGCAAGCCGCCATGCACGGGGGAACAAAGACGGTACGCTACTTCGAAAAGACAATGCGCTAACCAACTTCGCCCGTCCGTTTGTGTTCCTGCTGCATACCGCAGGAGTTCCTGCAAGCAGTGACGCCAAGAGCCCATGATGAGCCGCGGATGTATTGGAACTATTGTGGGGTCGTTCTGGAACGCGCTCAGCTGATGCCGGAATGCGTGTCGGGATGCCTCGATCACGGTTCGCGAAGAACATGGCGATCGGCATTGAAGCGTCTCTTACGGCCTCACCGGATAATGGGCAGAGATTGGCCGGTTAACATGCCAAACCACTCATCGACCACCACTGTCGAGCGCGTTCCGGCAGTTGCCCTCCGAGGACGCCGCGTCCCACTGATTCCAATCGTGCAAAAATCGCCACTTCCCCTTGCACATAATTAGTCCCCTCCGGCGCACACTCGAAGATGTACTGGGAAAATACCGCCACCGGAGACGCCGTCGTGCCCTCAAGTCAGCCAGAATTCCGCCGCCCCGAGTCGAGTCAGGCTCAAACGACGACCTTCAGTCGCCTTCGCCACTGTGCCCACGCGCTCGGAAACGCAACCGGCGTCTCGGCAGCTCCCCGGTCGAGGCTCAAAACCGCGCCCGTAAGTCCTTTAGGCTCTAGAATCTGCAAAGAAGTCCTTTGGAATCTAGAATTTGCAGCGCATNNAGGGAATTTCTTTACAGAAATACCCTTTTTTTTATTTTTTTCCTTGGACGCTTTGCACCAATGCATGTGCATTTCAGCAAGACGCAAACACTTTCACGGCCCAACGAGCACGACTGATCGGGCGAGCCGCCGGTTGCCCGGGCGCTCCCATCACTCAACCCGCTTCGCTTCGTGAAGAATCGCGTCTGCAGCATTGCCGGCCACAACCCAGCTCGCCGACCCCGCCACAACGGCTTCGTCCTCGAACCAGAGAAATCCGAAATCGTCGATGCATTCCGGAAAATCGGGTTTGATGACGATGTATCCAGGAATCACCGCGCCCGGAATGTACGCATTGTCGGCACGGTTGTTGCTGTACGTTTTCGTCTTCGAAACCGTACCCACACCCGCCACATACGAAGTGCTCGAAACCGGGTGCGTGCCGAGAATGTAGTTGACGGCGCGCAGCGTGTACTCCGGGCCCACCAGATCGGGAAACGTCCTGTGCAGAAAGTACATCCGGATGGCCATGTCGACCACGGCGCCCGATCCGCCCCACGTCCCGACGCTTGGCGGCACGCCGAACGGAGTGGCGTCGAGCTCTTTATCCAGGCCAGCCATGTAAGTCTTCACCGCATCATGCAGTTGCTCCTTCGCGCTTGCGTCCAGATACGGTAACGCCCGAACCGCTGTCCACCCCCGGAAGCCCATCTGCTGCGGTGTGATCACCTGCGGGAACAACTCCTTGACTCGCGACTTGTACGGCTCACCTCCATGGGTGGCAATGGTCAACTCCAAAGCCGCGGCCCAGTCGAGGTTGGCCATGAACGCACCGCGCTCAGGATTCGGCGGCGGAGCCGGAACCGCATTTGCGGGAGCAGGGCTTGTCGAAGCGCCCGTGCTCTTGCTCCCATTGCGACTCGCCACCGAACCTTGAGACGCGGCCAGCACGCCCGTGGGTGCGCCTCCGCCAAACGCTCCGCCCATAGGTGTCGGATGAGCCTTCTCGTCGTTCCATGCTTTGATCGCGGTCGCAAGGCAGTCTTTGGCAAGTGCGTCGTCGTAGCCTTTCAGCACATCGGCCGCAGCAGCCAGCGCCGCAATCGCGTTCCACTGGAAGAACGGGTTGTTCGAAGTGAAAATCCAGCGGTCGTCCGGTCTTCCGGAGTAGTCGCCCTTCACCTCGTTCGGTCCGAGCTTCGGGTCGTAGATGCGCCCGTCTGTCTTCGAGGCGCCGTCGCCCAGGTGCGTNNTCGACCGTATCCGGCACGCCATCGGGACGGTGCATCTCAACTTCGCGTGTGGTCTCATCCACCGTGAGCTCGTCGTACTTCAGATTGAACTCGCGATACGCCAGAGCCAGGCTCTGAATCACGCTCAACTGCGCAGGCTCCTCCAGGTCGTAGTCCCCCGCGTCATACCAGCCGCCCACGTTCATCCCCGGAATGTGATCGCCGCCTTTCCACTTGCCATCTGTTGCCGTGGCCTGATTCCAGCCATCGAACTGGTCGCCGACAACCGGCGCCATGCGCCCATCGTCCAGGTGCGAAGCGCCGTGCCAGATCCGATACCCTTCGCGCACCGAAACGTGATCCATCTGTTCTGCCAGGTGATGGTCCAGGCTGTCCTGCC
>PLTV01000388.1:0-1642 GCA_003164635.1 Acidobacteriaceae bacterium | reverse complement strand
GCGCAGCACTTTCCCCGTCTTCGGCCCGTCGTACTTCGGATCCAGTTCGAGCACCGCAACCTTGGAGAACCCAGGCGCATAACCAACCTGGCTGTGCGCGATCATCGGTGGCCGCGTCCAGTTTGGAATCACATCCGGCCGGATGTGCCACACGATNNGACTTCACATTGATCCGAGCCAACGCGTCGTCAATTCCCAGAGTGATGCTCTTGCCCTCGGCAAATGGCAACGGCTGCGTGTACCCCTTGGCCTTGTCCCAATCCTCGAGGTAGTAGGCTTTCTTCGGCTCATCCGCCAGCGGCAACACCTTCACCATTGGATCGTTCGGCGTTCGCGGAAAAATGCCGGCCTTGCTTCCATCCACCAGGTAAGCCTTGCCCATGTAGATCGAAGGCAGAAACTCCAGGTTGAACCCAGCGCGTCCGGCCAGTTTTTCCGGCAGCGGCTTGTCGAGATTGATGCTGACCTTAACGCCGCCCGGCTCCGCTGCAACTTCGAGGGTGTAACTCAAATCGAAGGTCGGGAACGCGAGGTCTGCAGTAAGTCGGCTGGTCTCTTTATCGGCGTGACGCCCTTTGAGCGTCGCAACCAGGTCCCACTGCTCAGGCGTCGGCATCAGGCGCACATCGCCATTCGTGGCGATACGCTGCCCGTGCAAAATCATCTCCATCGCCGTATTCTTCTGGTCGACGAAAACAGGGTGGTACGTGCTGTCGTAGAGAAATACGCTAAACCCCTGCGTGTCGAGATAATTCTTATCCGTCACCTGCATCTGAACCTGCGCATTGCAGACCGGCAGCGCGATCAAAAGGAAAGGAGCGAAGGCGAAAAACCGGATACACGCGCCAATGCCCTTGGCGATATGAGTCCTGCGGATTTCCATACAGATCTCCAATGCAGCTAAAGCGATTTACCGGGAAACCATACCAGCATGGGTGAGGATTCGGCAACAGCACTCAATGCCCGAAATCCATCGGAGTAGGTATCGCGATCGGCGTAGACTGGAAGGACGATGAGTTCTCCGGCCTCTTCTCCCCACCTGAGCCATAAGCGCTATTTCTTCGACAAATTCGGCATCACCGAGCGCCTTCTCGAACGCTGTCTCGGCGAAGCCCTTGCCGCCGGCGGCGACTACGCCGACCTTTACTTCGAGGCCGTCACCGCCACCTCTCTCGGCGTCGACGAGCAAATCGTCAAATCCGCATCTCAGGGCAACAGTGCCGGTTGCGGCATCCGCGTTCTCTCCGGCGAGCGCACCGGCTACGCCTATACCGACAATCTCAGTCCCGAACGCCTGCTCCACGCCGCCCGCACCGCCGCACTCATCGCCTCCGCCCCCGCGAAACAAACCGTCCAAGGTTTCGTGGAAGCTCCCGTCGCCGATCTCTACCCCGTTCCACTCGGCGGCTTCGACCTCGACCTGGCTGCACGCCTCGAACTCATCCTCAGAGCCGATCGCGCCGCACGCGCCTTCGACAACCGCATCGTCCAGGTCCGCGCCGGCTACTCTGAAGAACTCCGCCGTATCCTCATCGCCGCATCCGACGGCGCCTTCGCCTCCGACACGCAGCCGCTCTGCCGCCTTAACGTCTTCGTCATCGCCAAAGAGGACGCTACCACCACCAAAGGCTCGGCGGGCGGC
>PLTV01000208.1 GCA_003164635.1 Acidobacteriaceae bacterium | reverse complement strand
GGCGCCGAGTGCGGATGCCGGTAAAAGCGGCTTGAATTCCAGGCTATCGCCCGGATGAGGCAGTCTAGAGATTTCAACCGTTCGTGGAATCTCGAATGTGCTCAAATCGTGTGTAGGTGCCGAAGAAATGGCGCCCGGTCAATTTTCCTCCAAGGTGTAAGCATTCAATGAATCCGCTTCCGAAAATAAGTGTGATCGTTCCATCGTTCAATCAGGCTAAGTATCTTGGTCTCACGCTGCGTTCCGTGATCGATCAAGCCTATCCGAATCTGGAACTGATCGTCATCGACGGTGGTTCGAGCGATGAAAGTCCGGACATCATTCGCAAATACGAGGGGCATATAAAGTTCTGGTGCAGCGAGCCCGATGGCGGGCAGACCTATGGGATCGTCAAGGGCTTTTCGCACGCAACAGGCGACATTCTTTGTTTTCTCAATAGCGACGATCTGTTCGAGCCGGGATCTTTGCAAGGGGCGGGCGAGTATTTTGCCAGGCACCCTGAGACGGATGCATTATATGGCGATACGCTATGGATTGACGCAAACGGAACGCCGATTCGCCCCCAGAAGGAAATCCCCTTCAGCCGTTTCATCTTTCTTCACACGTACAATTACATTCCAGGCATGTCGATGTACTGGCGCAGAGCTGTTTATGACAAGGCTGGCGGACTTGATCCATCCTTTCAAATGGCCTTCGATGCAGACCTCTGGATGCGGATCAGCGACCATGGAACCATCAGCCATGTTGCTCGACAGTGGTCGAGAATGCGATTTTACCCGGAACAAAAGACCCAGCGCTTCCGCGAGATAACGATCCGTGAAGACATGAAGGTCAGGGCACGGTATTGGAAGAATCAGGTCATGCCGGCGACCTATCCGCTCAAGCGCGTCATCGCATACTCCATGCGGATCACGTGGAAACTGCTGACCGGTTGCTATGGCCTGGGGTATCGTAGACAGATGAAGAACCCATGAAAGCAGCAGGACGATACGGGCTCAATGAAAATGTCTGGGATCAAATCATCCGTCATCATAGACGATAGGAAAAACATGAATATTCAAGTTTGTTCAAGGAGGCCACTCGCATGGCAAGAACAGCATTAATTACCGGCATTACGGGACAGGACGGTGCATATCTTGCCGATCTTCTGCTGGCCAAGGGGTATCTTGTTCACGGCGTGAAGCGGCGATCTTCGTCGTTCAACTCCGCGCGCATCGATCATATCTACCGTGATCCGCACGAGGAGAGCAACCGGTTTCGCATTCATTATGGAGACATGACGGATTCCACAAATCTGATCCGCGTCATCCAGGAAGTGCAACCCGACGAAATCTATAATCTTGCCGCACAAAGCCACGTGCAGGTTAGTTTTGAAACGCCCGAGTATACAGCCAACGCCGATGCGACGGGCACGCTGCGCCTCCTGGAGGCGATCCGCATTCTGGGCCTGGTTGAAAAAACGCGCTTCTATCAGGCTTCGACCTCAGAGCTTTACGGCAAGGTCCAGGAAACTCCGCAGAAGGAGACAACGCCATTCTATCCGCGCAGCCCGTATGGCGTGGCCAAGCTGTATGCCTACTGGATCACCGTGAACTACCGCGAAGCGTATGGGATGCATGCTTCGAACGGAATCCTCTTCAATCATGAGAGCCCTATTCGCGGTGAAACCTTTGTCACACGCAAGATCACGCGCGCCGTCGCCAGCATTCATCTGGGCTTGCAGAAGGCGTTGTATATCGGCAACCTCGATTCGCTGCGCGACTGGGGACATGCGCGAGACTATGTTGAAGGCATGTGGCGCATCCTGCAACAGGGCAAGCCCGACGACTACGTTCTGGCGACAGGAGAGATGCATAGTGTGCGCGAGTTTATCGAACTGGCTTTCTCCCACGTTGGGCGCAGGATAGTTTGGGAGGGAAAGGGAGTGGATGAAATCGGCAGCGACGTGGACAGCGGCGAGATCCTGGTGAGAATTGACAGCGTCTACTTCAGGCCCACCGAAGTCGGTCTTCTTCTTGGCGATCCCTCCAAGGCCCAACGCGTGCTGGGGTGGAAGCATACCGTGAAGTTCCATGAACTGGTTGCGGAGATGGTCGAGTCGGATCTAGAGACGATCGCGAAAGAGTCGCGCACACGGGATGGCGGCCATGACTGAGTTTCCATTGACAGGCAAGCGGATCTGGGTTGCAGGTCATCGCGGCATGGCGGGAGCGGCTATTGCGAGACGGCTGGCCAGTGAGCAGTGCGAGGTGCTGACCGCGACGCGCGCCGAACTCGATCTGTTGTCTCAGGCGCAAGTGGCTGCATGGATGGGCGACAGCAAGATCGATGCAGTGTTTCTGGCCGCTGCGACGGTTGGCGGAATTCTTGCCAACTCCACCCGTCCGGTGGATTTTCTGTATCAGAACCTGGTGATTGAAACCAATGTCATCCATGCCGCGTGGCAGACTGGAGTGAAGAAGCTTTTGTTTCTCGGCTCATCCTGCATCTATCCGCGTATGGCGGAGCAGCCGATGCGGGAGGAGGCTCTTCTCACGGGTCCGCTCGAACCCACAAACGAATGGTATGCCATTGCCAAGATCGCCGGCATCAAGTTGTGTCAGGCATATCGGCGCCAATATGGATGCGACTTCATTTCGGCGATGCCCACAAATCTCTATGGCCCGGGCGATCGATACGATGCTGCGGCCGGTCACGTTGTGGCTGCACTCATCATGAAGATCCACACGGCCAAGGCTTCCGACAGCCGTACGGTTGAACTTTGGGGCAGTGGCCGTCCGAAGCGCGAATTTCTTTTCACCGAAGACCTCGCCGATGCGTGCGTGTTCGTAATGAAGAATTATTCAGGTGAGCAGTTTCTGAATGTGGGCACGGGGGTGGACATGACAATCCTCGAGTTGGCAAACAGCATCGCGAGTGTCATAGGGTGGAAGGGCACGTTTACGTTCAACACATCGAAGCCGGACGGTACGCCGCGGAAGGTGATGGACGTGGGCAGGCTGGGCGCTCTGGGTTGGTCCGCAACCACGGGCTTCGAGGCCGGCCTGAAACAAGCCTATGACTGGTATCTTGCCAACGTGTTGTGAGGCAGGAGCCCGGAGTCGGAATTCCAAGAGAACATGTTTGCCAAAGGGGCTTGATCGCAGAATGCATGGGTCTGAATGCCGGCGTCCCGAGAGCAGACCCGAATCGTGCGCCGTGGAGCTCTATGCTTTGCTTTGCGCAACAGGTTAGACGGAGATTGCATGAGAGTGTTGCTTTCAGCCTACGGGTGCGAACCCAATCGAGAAGGTGAGCCCGAAATCGGCTGGCGGATTGTTCAACGCGATCAAGGGCTAT
>PLTV01000396.1:36152-36296 GCA_003164635.1 Acidobacteriaceae bacterium | reverse complement strand
GCGAACGTTCTTGAGATCTGAGGCCGGTAGAAATCGATAGAACGGCGACCAGGAGACCTAAGCTCCGGAGGAATGAGCCCGCGCTCATTGGCCCAGGGGCTGGGTGCAGTTGGTGGTGCCTGCCGGGTCAAATTTGATGGCGCC
>PLTV01000396.1:29027-36085 GCA_003164635.1 Acidobacteriaceae bacterium | reverse complement strand
GTTGCCGAGGGAGCGCCGGTGTTGGGATCTCCGCCAAGGGCAGGGAGCGTGCAGGCGAACCCGTTGGACGGATAGCTGGAGGAGTATTGAATTTCCGCCTGTTGGATGGCGTGAATGGACTGGACCGCCGACAGGTCGTTGGCTTTTTTCGTCAAGCTGCCGACGGTGGGAATCGCGATCAACATGAGAATTGCGATGATGGCCATGACGATGAGCAATTCCATCAGCGTGAAGCCGTTAGGCAGCGTCGTTCGACGGCTTTTTGCGTCGACCTTGTTCAAAGAGAGCCGCAATGCGCCTCGGCAAAACGAGAAATTCAATTTCATAGGATTCCAATGCCTCGCGGAGTGAGCCGGAAGATGAGCAACCCCTTCCGACAAAATGCTACAACGTACAGACGCGGAAGGGAAATGAGACGCTCGGAAAAGCAGTGGTTAGTGATTAGTGGTTAGTGACGGTTTGCCGCCGCGACCTGCATTCGAGAATCGGTAGACAAAGTGCACCTAGCGACCAGAAAGAGCCTATTGCTCATTCGGGTGCTAACCACTATTCACTAATCACTAATCACTGCTTCTAACACACCAGCCGGTCGCGCTTGAGTTTTACGCCGTCCAGGCGGCCGAGGAGGGTTACAGCGATGCGGTCGGGGTCGAAAAGGCGCTGGGCCATGGCCTGGACCTGCGCGGCTTCCACCTCGTCGATGCGGGCAATGACTTCGTCCACGCTGAAGAATTGCTGGAAGTACATTTCCTGGCGGGCTAGGTTGGCCATGCGGGCGCTGGAGCTTTCCAGGCCGAGCAGAATGTTTCCTTTCACCTGGTCCTTGGCGCGGGTCAATTCTTCCGCGCTCAGCAATTCCTGCTTGAGTTTTTGGAACTCAGCAAGAATCAGGTCGACGACTTCGATGGCCTTGCTTGCGGAAGTGCCGGCGNNTCGCGGATGGTCTGGAAGAGGCGCGAGCTCATTCCGCCGCCCAATACGGTATTCAGGATGAGCGTGGCGTAGCGGTTTTCGTCGGTGATGGGGGGAGCGGGGACGCCGAGACAGATCTGGACCTGCTCCAGTGACTTCTTGTTGCGCAGAACGATGCGCGCGGTGGCCTCGGGGGCGGGGAGCTCATGGAGTGTGGCTCCGCCGGCCAAGCCGGAGAACTTGCCGGTGATAGCTTCGACGAATTGATCGTGGTCGAGGTTGCCGGCGGCGGAGAAGACCATGTTGCCGCCGTGGAAGCGGTCGTTGTGGTAGTCGAACAGGCTTTTCTGGTCGAGGCCGGCCACGGTTTTGGTGGTGCCGAGGATGGGCCAGCCAAGGGGGTGGTCTTTCCAGAAGCTTTGCGTGAAGAGCTCGTGGACCAGGACATCGGGGTTATCTTCGTCGATTTTGATCTCTTCCAGAATGACGCCCCGCTCGCGCTCGATGTCAGGCGCGGCAAAGACCGGGTTCAGGACCAGGTCACTGAGGACGTCGAGGGCGATGGGGACGTGGTCGGAGAGGGATTTGACGTTGAAGCAGATGGTTTCTTTGCCGGTAAACGCGTCGAGGTTGCCGCCGATCGAATCCATTTCGCGGGCAATGTTCTGCGCCGTGCGGGAACGAGTTCCCTTGAAAAGCATGTGTTCGACGAAGTGGGAGATGCCGTTGGTCTCGGCCGGTTCACAGCGGGAGCCGGACTTGATCCAGACACCCATAGCCACCGAGTGCAGATGCTCCATGCGCTCAGTCAGCACGATTAAGCCGTTCGGCAATACGGTACGGCGAAGGTTTCGCTCGGTTTTTGTCATCATTCTGGTTGACTTCGATTGTAGGGCAAAGGGGACGCCAACAATGCTTGGACGGAAATCCGCAGTCGAAGATATAAAGTTTCGGTCCGGATGGGGCTCCCGAAGCGCCTCCGGACCGAAAAATTTCCATGCACTATGCTGAGTTGAGCCATGTCTGTCGATTCAAGCCAACTCGTTCACTTCGATGCAGCCAAGCTGGCGAAAGTATCCGCACCGGAGACCGGCCCGTCCAAGCGGCCTCTCTTTGGGCTCGATTTTGAGGCCCTGGCGGCGCGGATGGTGGAACTGGGGGAGCCTGCTTGGCGCGGCAAGCAGTTGGCAGAAGCGTTGTATCGTCAACGCGTTGCGACATTGGACGAGGTCACGACCCTACCACTCGTTCTGCGCCAGAAGCTGGCCAAGCAAGGCTGGGAAGTCGGTCGGCCGGAAATTGTTCAGGTTTTTCAGTCCGTCGATGGAACGGAGCGTTATCTCATCGAGTGCAGAAGTGGCGCCACCTCTGCTGAAACGGTTGAAACCGTCTGGATGCCCGAGGGCGACGAAGGCGAAGCCGGCGACGGCACCGACTCCTTTGAGGCCGCCGGCGGCCAAACTGGTGCAGCCGCAAAGAACTGGCGTCGGGCCACAATTTGCGTTTCCAGCCAGGTGGGCTGCGCCGTTAACTGCAAGTTTTGCCTCACTGCCAAACTCGGCCTGCAGCGGAATCTCAGCGCCGGCGAAATCACCGGGCAGGTTATCGCGGTGCTTGACCGCCAGGGAATTGAGGTTGGACGCGACCGTGTCAACCTGGTTTTCATGGGCATGGGCGAGCCTTTCCTGAACTACGACAACTTCATGGGCGCCGTCGGGCTGCTGGTGCGCGAAGCCGGGCTGAGCCCGCAGCGAATGACCGTGTCGACCTCCGGAATCGTCCCAGGCATTGAGCGCTTTGCCGAGGAGCCGGCCGACGTGCGCCCCAAGCTCGCCATCAGCCTGAACGCGCCCAACGATGCGATCCGTGCGGAGATAATGCCCATCAACCGCAAGTGGAATATCGAAGCGGTGATCGATGCGGTGCGGGGGGTAAAGCTGCGCCCGCGTGAACGGGTCACGTTTGAGTATGTGCTTTTGGGCGGGGTGACCGACAAGCCGGAACACGCGCGCGAAGTGGCGCGGTTAGCGCGACGGACAGGCTTACCGGTCAAAGTCAATCTGATTGCCTGGAATCCCGGGCCGGGTATCCACTACGAGATGCCACGCGAAGGAGCGGTGGACGCCTTTCGTGCCGCCCTTGCGAGGGCCGGCGTGCCTGTTTATCTGCGCAGACCGCGTGGGCGCGACATCTATGCCGCCTGCGGGCAATTGAAAAGAACAGTCGAAGGCTAACTGTGCCTTGTCCGAATTCAATAGCGATTATTCAGCCTCGAAGGCTCGCGCCGGTGCGGCCCAGGGCCAGCAATGCGCCGGTGACGCGGCCGGGTGCGTGGCGAACGAGACTCTCTTCGCTGGCAAAGTCCCCCACGATGCAGCGCACTCCAAGCTTCTCCACACGCTCCACGTCGGGAATAATCGGGGACGCGCCTTCGGCCGCATACCGCGCCAGGGTCTCATCGGAAAAGGTTCCCGTATTGATGAGTGCGCAATCGAAAATCGGAGCCCGCGTATGCTCGTAGATCCGCTCGATGTGCTCTGATGCCGTTAGCCCCAGGCTCTCGTTCGCCTGTGTCATCAGGTTGCAGATGAACACGCGAATGCCGCGGGCCCGCGCGAGCGCCGCGGGAATTCCATCGACGAGCAGGTTGGTGATCAGGGAAGTGTACAGCGAGCCCGGGCCGACCGTGATCAGGTTGGCGCGTTCAATCGCGTCCAGCGTCTCCTGCAACGGCGCGGCATTCGGCGGATCGAGCATGAGTTCGACAATGCGGCTTCGGCTGGCGGTGATGTTTGTTTCGCCGCGCACAATGGAGCCGTCGTCCATGCGTGCAACCAGCGTGGCATTGGCCGTGGTCACAGGATAGATGCAGCCGCGAATGGCAAGAATCTTCGAGGCCAGTTGGATGGCGTGCGCGAAGTCACCCGTGATCTCAGTGAGAGCCGCGACAAACAGATTGCCGAAGTTATGCCCTTTGAGCGCCTCGCCGCCGCGAAAGCGATGGGCAAACAGTTTCGCCAGAAGGTCTTCTTCTTCGCTCAGTGCCACCATGCAGTTGCGCAGGTCGCCGGGCGGCAGCATCTTGAAACCCTTGCGCAGCCGACCAGAAGATCCGCCATCGTCAGTTACGGTGACCACGGCAGCAAGGTCGGAGATAAGCCCGACGCGCGGATTGGATCCGGCGACAGCAACGTGCTCACGCAATCCGCGCAGCAGCGTTGAAAGGCCCGTGCCGCCGCCAATGGCGACGACGCGCATCGGCGCGGCGGCGGGTGGATTATCTGGGGTCCCTGAGTTTTCCGGGAGATCCTGCGCCCGCTGCGTCCCGGTTCCGTCTTCGGGGAACGAAAGGTTCAAAACTTCAGCCTTATGGAATTTCCGGATAAAGCAGTTCGGTGAAGCGCGGATCGTCGACCATGCTCTGGAAGTCGTTATCCGAGCGTGCCTGGAGCCGGTTTTTGGGATTGAGTTCGATCGCCCGCGCCAGATTGTCAAGGCAATCCTGCGCCCGCCCCGTTATGGCATTCAGCAGCGCCATGCCATAGAACGCGTAGTCCGCGGCCGGGTGCCCGTTGAGAATGCCCTCGAACTGCTCGCGCGCCTCCTCGTAATAGCCGGTGTTCAGCTTGGAGATTGCGTAGTCGTAATGCTCTTCGGGAGTCTGGAAGCTGAGCTTGCTGTTCTGCAGCTGCCGCTGGCAGGTGCTCACATACACGCGGCAACGATCGCGCAGTTCCAGCGGCGCCGTAAGCAGCAGCTTCTCAAATGCCGCCATGGCTTTCTCGAACTTGCCCTGCTGCAGCAGTTGCATTGCGCCCAGGTACTGCTGAAATGCCGGTCCTGTGCTCGGTGAATGGCCGCCCGGCTTTGCGGACGAGTGTTCCTTTTTGCGATCGTGCGCCACAGATCGGGCCTCTTGCATCATGAGTTTTTTCCCTGAGCGCTTACGCCCCTTTGCACAGATCCGCCCCGTCCTTTACCGGTGGCAGATTCGTCTCAGGGAATAACGCTGCTCAGGCCATCTTTATACGCATAACCCCGCGGAACGTCAATGGGTAGCCCGAAAGCCGAAACCGGCCTCGCTCTATTCCCGCGCGAGTTTTTGGTAGACGGCGGGGTTCAGCGATGGGTCGTTGTACATCTTCAACTGGCGATAGAGTTTAAAGCGCTTGGCCCCAGCCAGCGTCTGTTGCCATAACGCATCGAGGCAGGCCGCCAGATCCGCCCGTTGTTCTTCGAGAACACCCAGGCGCTCGATATTGCGCTCTGCGTGGCCTTCCGGCGCTTCCGTGCGCAGAGTCTCCTGCCGCGTGTGGTAAATCTTCAGCGCCAATATCGACAGCCGATCGACGATCAGCCCCGGCGACTCGGAGTGGAGCGGCGCTTCGGCGTTGGGCAGACCGCGCGTAGCCAGCCGTTCCAGCAATGTGCGGTCCAGCTCTTCAGCCAGATCGTTGCGGCGCTGGTTGGTCTCGTCCACACGGCGCTTCACGCCGGCGATCTGCGCATCGGTGGCTTCGGGGGTGCGCGCTTCGTCTTCAACATGCCAAAGGTCGAAGTTGGCGCGATGCTGGAAGAGGACGAGCCGCAGCCACGCAGTCTGATCCTCGGGCCCAAGCCAGCCAGGGTCCTGGTGCCAGCGCTCGGTGGATTGGTCGTGCAGCGCAACAATCTGGGAAGCAGTGAACATGTTCAAAGTCATGAGCCGCATGCAGCGTCTATGGTAGAACGAAGAGGGACGAAGGGACTAGGGAAACAGGGAACCAGGGAACAGGGAACTCGGGACTAAGGGAATAGGAAACAGAAAATGCAAACTCTGCCAACTGCCTACTGACAACTGATCCCTGGTTCCTGTGAGGTTTTCGATGATTGACGCTACGGAGCGGTTTCTCTGCATCGCAAGCTACGAAAAAGGGCAGGACTTCCTGCGCCAGTGCGCCGAGATGGGGGTCAAGCCCACACTGCTCACCGTCGACAAGCTGCGCGACGCGCCATGGCCGCGTGAGGCCCTGGAAGAAATCGTCACCATGCCTCCCGATCTGTCCATCGAGCAGATTCTCAACACCGTTTCCTACATGGCGCGCGGCCGGCGTTTCGACCGCATCGTTGCCCTCGACGAGTTCGATCTCGAGCATGCAGCCCAGGTTCGCGAGCACATGCGCATTCGCGGCATGGGCGTCACCGCGTCGGCCTACTATCGCGACAAGCTGGCCATGCGCATCGGCGCGCAGGATTCCGGCATACTGGTTCCGCAGTTCTGCCGCGTGCTCAACTACGATGAACTGCGCCTCTATATGGAACATGTGCCGGCGCCCTGGCTTTTGAAGCCGCGTTCGGAAGCTTCCGCGCTGGGTATCCGCATGATCCACGAGCCGGAACAACTGTGGCGCGCGCTCGACGATCTGGGCGACCGCCAGAGCCGCTTCCTGATGGAGCAGTTTGTGCCCGGCGACATCTTCCATGTGGACTCCATCGTGAGCGAAGGTCAGGTGGTGTTCGCGGTGGTGCACCAATACGGCAAGCCGCCCATGCAGGTGATGCACGAAGGCGGCGTCTTTACCACCCGTACCGTGGACAGAAACAGCAGCGACTGGAAAGACCTGACCGCGCTGAACGCTCATCTCGCGCCGTCGCTGGGCATGGCGCGGGGCGTCACCCACGGCGAGTACATCAAGGCGCATGCCGATGGTCGCTTCTACTTCCTCGAAATTGCGGCGCGCGTCGGCGGAGCGTTCATCTCCGACCTGGTTGAGGCCGCAACCGGCGTCAACCTGTGGCGTGAGTGGGCACGCATTGAGGTAGCAAGCCTGCGCGAGGAGGCCTACGTCCCGCCAACTCCGCAGACAAGCTACGCGGGCAGCGTTTTGTGCCTGGCGCAGACGGCCGATCCAGACACGTCGGGCTTCGACGCGCCCGAGATTGTGCACCGCATGAAGAAGCATCACCACGCCGGGTTGATCGTGCGCTCGGACGACCCGAAGCGTGTCCGGCAGTTGACCGAGGAGTACGCCGAGGAGTTCGCGCGGCGGTTCCTGGCCTCCATGCCCGCGCCGGACAAACCAACGGCCTAGCCACCTGCGGTGGGGCAGACGCTCGCTCATCGCTCGCATGAGGTTCGTGCTTGCCCCGGTCTCCAAATCCGAGTG
>PLTV01000396.1:0-28955 GCA_003164635.1 Acidobacteriaceae bacterium | reverse complement strand
TTTGCAGATTCTAGACAGCAAAGGAGTTACGGGAACGAGCTCGACGTCCTTTGGTTCTGAAATCTGATCTAAGAGGATTGTGCGCCAAAGCCATGAAATCCTGTGCAACGATTTGCGGAGGGGTTAAGTGCCAACGCACGAGTGACTTAAGCCGAAAATGACCCGTTTGGGAGGCACCTGCGGTGCGGCAGGCGNNCAGGGTCCCCGGACCTGGGGCGCCCAAATTTCAGCCACTCAATGTGGGTGCGAATGTTCGTGCTTTTCCACCCTTGGGCCGAAAACGCGCAAGGATGGGGCACCCAGAAATCCTGGGTCGGCGGTGTTCGATTTCGGGATGTCTTTCTCAATTTCGGACAAAGTCTCGGCAACCCTGAAGGTGTCGACAGCTCATGTTCTTCAACGCCCGATGTTGCAAGGCGGAACAATTCAACGTTAAAACGTCGAATTCCCCGGACGAGCCGACGGATAAGCACCGTTCGCAAGACGGCAATCGGCGTGCTTCCGATGAGAACCATGGAGGCGCATGTGTTGATTCGAATTCTCAAAATTGTGCAGGCGGTTTGTCTCGCAACGGGCATAGCATCTGTGGCGCAAAGCCCTTTCATCGGCCAGTGGAAGCTCGACTCTTCGCGAAGCAGAACACCAGATGAAATGAAAGTGCAGAGTGTGGGCGGCAACAAGTACATCTTCAATTTTGGCGGCGGCGCGGAGACCATCGTGGCGGACGGAACCGACCAGCCGGGTCTCTACGGGACCCTGCTGTCAGCCAAGGCGGAGGCGCCGGATACCTGGATTGTTGTGCGCAAAAAGGACGGCCGGATCATGCTGAGAGGGACGTGGAAGCTCTCAAGCGATGGCAACACCCTCACCGATTATTACCGCGAGTTTGCGCAGGACAATTCGACCATCAGCCTGGATTACGTTTACCAGCGCGTAGGCGGAGGGTCAGGCTTCGCGGCAGACTGGCAAAGCATCAAGGAGACAAACAATTCACCCGTTTCGATGGAGGTGAAGGCATTTGAAGGCGAAGGTCTCTCCTTCGTGAATCCCGGCGAGAAGCAGACGAAAAATGTAAAGTTCGACGGCAAGGACTATCCCATGGAGGGGGCGAATGGTCAGGGTGCTTCCGCGTCGGCTCAGCGCGTGGACGAGCACAATGTGGTGATCACCGATAAATACAAAGAGAAGGCATATGCCACGGAGGATGTTGGGCTGTCGGCCGACGCGAAGACTTTGACGATGACGGTGCACTTTACCGGCCGCGACAAAGCGAATGTTTTGGTCTTCGACCGGCAGTAACGATTGCGGCTCTTGAGCGCTTGCTATCGGAGGATCAGGTCCCCGGCGCCGACGTGGGCGGCGAGCCGGTACTTGCCGTTGCCGGACTTCTCGAAGGAGCGGAAGAGCCCATCGCGCTGTTCGCCGAACGGGCTCGCGTTGAGATCGCCGGTGGTGACCGAAGCGGCCACATGCGCGTAGTCGGCGGGGTTGCCCACGTCCACTTTCAAGTCGCCTGCGCTGAGTTCGATGTCCTTGTCGCCCACAATATCGGTAACGTTGACTTCGCCGGCGAAGACGCGCAGGTGCAGGCTGGCGCGGCGCGGAATTTCGACAGTGATTGTGACTTCGTTGTTAGGACCGCCAGCGACGCGCAGCGACCCTTGGTTACCGGAGCTTTCAAAGCGGGCGCGCATATCTGTGGAGTCCTCTCCGCGCCGGCCGCCAACGTGGACCGACACCTTGTTGGCATCGGTGCCCACGATGTGAATTTCGCCGGAGCGCAGGTGCAGAGCCAGTTCGCCGCCGGAAGGGAAGTCGGCAACCAGCGGATGGTGGGCGAGATCGTCGACCTCGACCTTGCTGAGCGCACGAGCCGAGACGGGAAGCAGAAGCAACGTGGAGAGCAGGGCGAGGCTGGGACGCATGGGTGTGCCTTTCGCGGACGAAGGAGAATACGCGGGAGAAGTGATGGAAGTTCCGACCACCTGCGGTGGAGCAGACGCTCGGCACCTGCGGGGCGTCAGACACTCGCTTTTCACTCGCACGGGGTTCGTGCTCTCCCAGGTCTGAAAATCCAGACCTGGGCACCCAGTCTGTGGTTTTCCACAAGAATCGCAGCGAGTCTGTTGACAGCATACCGACTGATCGGTATGCTTCGTACCAATTGGTATGGCGACAGCGATCGAAACCCGGCATGAATCGAAGACGCGGCTGCTGGAGGCCGCGCTGCAGGTGATCCGCGCCAAGGGATATTCGGCGACGCGGGTCGAGGACATCTGCGAGGCTGCGGGGCTTACGAAGGGAAGCTTCTTTCACCACTTCAGCAGCAAGGAAGACCTGGCGCTGGCGGCGGCCGAGTTTTGGATCGAGGGCACGGGAGCGCTGTTTGCGAGCGCTAGGTATCAAAAGGAAGCGGATCCGCTGGACCGGCTGCTGTCCTACATCGACTTCCGCAAGGGGTTGCTACAGGGAGAGTTGCCAGACTACACCTGCCTGGTGGGCACCATGGTGCAGGAGGTATACGACACGCACCCGGCGCTGCGTGAGGCTTGTAACCGCAGCATCACCACGCATGCGGCCACGCTGACGCCGATGATTGCCGAGGCGATGGCCCAGCGTGGGATCACGGCGGACTGGACGGCCGAAAGCCTGGCGCTCTATGTGCAGGCGTCGATTCAAGGAGCATTCATTCTGGCGAAAGCGCAGCATGGGGTCGCGGTCGCGGAAGACTGTCTCGACCACTTGCACCGGTACGTGGAGCTGCTGTTTCGACCCCAGCCGAGTCCGCACCGCGCACGTTGAGCGGTGAAAAAATCCGAGAGACAAAATGGAGGGAGTATGACCATGAAGTTGATCACGGGAATGATGTTTGCCGCTATGCTGTTTGCGACGGAGCAAGGCGTGGCTGTTCTGGCGCAGGCGCAGCAAGCTGCGGGATCTTACGCAGCGATGGCGCCGCTGAACGAATACCTGATGGCAGATCGCGACGCCGAGATTGCGTTGGCTAAGAGCGCTGCGCCACCCGAGCTCGCGAAAGACGCGACGGTTGTGGTGCTCAAAAAGGATGGCTACGCGACGGCGGTGGAGGGTAAGAACGGCTTCACGTGTATTGTGGAGCGGTCGTGGATGTCGCCCACTGACAGCGAGCAGTTCTGGAACCCAAAAATGCGTGGACCGATTTGCTATAACGCGGCGGCGGTGCGATCGATTTTGCCCTACACACTGGAGAGAACGAAGCTGGTGCTGAGCGGGCTGACGAAGACGGAAATGATAACGAAGGTGAAAGCGGAAGTTGCGGAAGGGAAGTTGCTGAAGCCGGAAGCGGGCGCGATGTCGTTCATGCTGTCGAAAGACGGATACCTGGGCGATGGCGTGGGGCACTGGCATCCGCACCTGATGTTTCATGTGCCCAGCACGGAGGCTGCTAGTTGGGGCGCGAATCTCGAGGGCTCTCCGGTAGTTTTGGATTCGGATCATGCGCAGGGGCCGGAGCCGGAGACAATTTTCATGGTGCCCGTGGGACACTGGTCGGATGGCAGCGCGGCGGAGTCGCATCCGCATTGAGGATTTGTGCAGCGCGCGAGTACAAAGCGTGAGTTGACGTGTGAGATTTCGGAAACAACAGACTGGCAAGAGGAGAAGAGGATGAACCTGACGGAAGAGCCCGAGATCGTGGATTTCGCGCCCATGCACTACGTGTTTGTTGAGAAGACGGGGCCGTTTATGAAGATTGCGCCGGAGGCATGGCAGACGCTGCACAGCCTTTCTCCGCTGCTGAAGGAGCACAACCAGATTACGAGCGGCGTGAGCCTGTACCGCATGGATCCGAACACGTATCGCGCGGGGTTTGCGCTGGCGGCGGAGCCAATGAAGCTGCCGCAAGGATTGGCTTACGAGAAGTTTGCCGGCGGGCGGTACAGCAAGTTTGTGCTGACTGGTCCTTACTCGGATCTGCCGGCGGCCTCGGGGCGCGCGTGGGAGATTGTGGGCAAAAGCGGGAAGATGGTGCGCAGCGACTGGGCCATCGAGAACTACGTGAACGACCCCATGAGCACGCCACCGGAGAAGTGCGTGACGGAGATTCTGATTCCCACCGAGTGAGAGCGAGCGAATAGGGCACCGGCGAGGATCCGAAGTCGAGTTAGTGAGCAAACGCTAACCGGGGATGAGAAGAAGGGTGCGTCGTGGATGCGCGCGGCGATCCGGGGTTCGAAGGGAGATTTAGTTTTGACGAACACGCAGTCAATTCGATCCTCGCTTCTGAAAGTGCCGGGGGCGCAGATCTACTACGAGATTCAGGGCGCGGGCCCGGTGCTATTGATGATTCCGGGTGGGCCGACGGATGCGGGCATTTTTTCGGGGATTGCGCCGCTATTGGCGGACCGATTCACGGCGGTGCGGTACGATCCGCGTGGCAACTCGCGCAGCGTGGTGGAAGGCGAACCCCAAGACCAGGAGATGGATGTCCACGGGGACGATGCGGCCGCGCTGCTGGCTTTTTTCGGAGACGAGCCGGCTTTCGTGCTGGGAAGCAGCGGCGGTGGGCAGATCGGGTTGAACCTGGTGGCGCGCTATCCGGGCCGTGTGAAGACGCTGGTGGCGCATGAGCCGCCCTGCATGCGTCTGCTGCGGGAGACGGGCGAGGATGACAAGTTTCTCAATGTAGTCCAGGAAACTTACCGCGCGGCAGGGGTGGGCGCGGCGATGCAGAAGTTTGCGGAGGGCGCGGGGTTGGGGCCAGGTCGCGGTGCGGAACGCAAGACGCCTCCATCGCCGGAGCTTGCGGAGGCTTTCGCGCGCACCAAGGGCAATGCGGAGTTTTTCATCAAACATGGCATGAAGCCGATTGGCTCGTATGTCCCGGATGTTTCCGCGCTGGGGAAGAGCGCGACGCGCGTTGTCGTGGGCGTGGGCGAGGTCTCGGCGGGGACAATGCCGTATCGCACCGCCGTGGCGCTGGCCGAACGGCTGGGGGTTGAGCCGGTTGTGTTTCCGGGCGGGCACGGCGGGTACAACGACGATGCCGAAGGTTTTGCCGCAAAACTGCACGAGGTGCTTTCTCAATCAGGAATTTCGTATGCAACCCAAGGAGGATTCCCCATGGCAACAGCAACTTTGGACGTCCCCGTCTCCACGGATGAGGCAGCGATCCTCGCCGTCGTTGAAACGTTGAGCCGTGCGCACCGCGAGAAGGACGCGGTCTTGTTCGCCGCGCAGTTTGCCGAGGATGCGGCGATTTTCAACCTGGCGCCGCCGCTCATTCACCATGGAGTGGATCTGGAAGAGAAGAAGGCGTGGTTCGAGTCGTGGTCAACGGCGGTGACGATCCTGGCCAGGGATATGCAGGTCAAGGTCAGCGGCGACATGGCGATTTGCCATGGGTATCTGCAGATGAGCGGGACGAAGAAGGGACCGGAAGGATCGGTGCGCTTCTGGATGCGGGAGACGTTGTGCCTGGAGCGGAGGCGCGACGGCTGGAAGATCGTGCATGAGCACACGTCGGTGCCGTTTTACATGGATGCGACTTTGCGGCCGGCGTTCGATCTGCAACCGGAAGAGGCGTAGAACGCCGGTAAACGTGAAATTGCGTAGATGCCGGAACGCCCACGCGGGCGGCCCGCATAGAATGGGTGCGGGAGCGAGCATGGACGCGAAGCATCAGTCGCCGCATCGGCGTTGGAATCCACTAAGGCAGTCGTGGGTGTTGGTGTCGCCGCATCGCACACAGCGGCCCTGGCAAGGAGAAGTGGCGCAGAAGATGACGCCTTCTGCGGCGGCCTACGATCCGCAGTGCTATTTGTGCCCGGGCAACGAGAGGGCAGGCGGGGCAACGAACCCTGCGTATGGAAGCGTATTTGCGTTTGTAAACGATTACGCTGCCTTGCTGCCAGAGACTCCTGTGCCGATGGAGACGGAGGCGCCGCTGTTGAAGGCAGAGCCGGCGCGCGGGCTGTGCAAGGTGCTTTGCTATCATCCCGACCACTCGCTGACGCTGGCGCGCATGACGCGCGAAGAGATTCGGCCCGTGGTGGACGCGTGGGCGCGGGAGTACGAAGAACTGGGCCGCATGGACTGGATTGAGTACGTGCAGATCTTCGAGAACCGTGGCGCGATGATGGGAGCGAGCAATCCGCACCCGCATGGACAGATCTGGTCTACGGAATTCTTGCCTGACGAAGCGGCAGCAGAAACAAAAGCGCAGCGCGAACATCTTGCGCTGACCGGCTGCTGCCTGCTCTGTGAGTATCTGGCGACAGAGAAAGCGGTCGCCGGCGCGGAAGGGCGGATCGTGTTTGAAAACGAGCATTTCGTCGCGCTGGTGCCGTGGTGGGCGGTGTGGCCGTTTGAGGTGCTGCTTTTGAGCAAGCGGCACGTGGGCGCGATGCCGGCCTTCACGAGCGGCGAGCGAGACGGGTTGGCCGATGTGCTGAAGCGTCTGACCACGCGGTTCGACAACCTGTTTGAGACGAGTTTCCCGTACACAATGGGCTTTCACCAGGAGCCCACGGACAACAAGGCGCATCCGGAATGGCATTTTCATGCGCACTTTTATCCGCCGCTGCTTCGCTCGGCCACGGTGCGCAAGTTCATGGTGGGTTTTGAAATGTTGGGGATGCCGCAGCGGGATATCACGCCTGAAGCGGCGGCCGAGCGGCTGCGCGGCGCGAGCGAAGTGCATTTCTGGCCACGCACCACCTAGCTGAGGGTGCCCCATCCATGAATCGTTCTTTGATTCATGGGTGGGAAAGCACGAATCTTGCGCGAGCGACAAACGAGCTTCTGCCGCATCGCAGGTGCCGAGCGCCTGCTGCACAGCATGTGGGGAGCGTCCACCCGCCTCAGTGTTCGCTGCGGACTTGATGCCGAACGAGACAGGCCTCCGAGAGATCGGAGGCCTGTTTATTGAATGCACTCGCCAAGAGCGGCGCGGTGGCTAAAGGGTCAATCCAGGTCGCCCGCACCGCTATCGTCATCATCGGCAACCGAAGTCGAAACCCACGGCCAGAATGTAAGGCTGGTGCCGCTGGCTGTAGAGCATCCCTTTCCGCCCGGGCCTGCGGCGCAGCCCCAATAGTTCTGCGTGGCGTCAATGCCCCCGGTGCACGATGCTTTGTCGAAGGCGCACACGTTGGCCACTCCGATTTTGTCGCCGCGAAGGTCGTTGAGATGAACCTCGACCACGCCCGGCGTATTGACAGCCACGTCCACATCCTCATCGCGAATGTCATTCTGCGAAATCACAGTTCCCCAAATAGGAGAGCCTCCGCCTCCGCTGTTGATGTTGATTCCAACCCGCCCCGGCGTTGCGGTGTCGTCCGTGTCGGCCAGGTTTCCGGCAATGTAATTCTCAAGGATCATGTTGCCGTCCATAACGTCGGCAGGGGCGCCAAAGGCCGGTCCGACATGCGAATGGAGCGACACCCCCCCAATGCCGTTTCCGATCAGGGTATTGTGAATCACGACGTTCGCAGATACGATGCCCGGGCCGTTGCCATCGGAGAACAAACCTACTCCCGCGCCACCGACTTTTACGCCATTGTTTTCCGAGACGTTTTCGGTCACGGTATTGGAGACGATCCCGAAGTGCTGCGCGTAGTGCGGCGGGGTCGAGCCCACCGGCGGATGCGACGCCAGGACAATGCCGCAGTCCAGGGGGTTGTCCTTCACGACGTTGTGGCTGATCAGGTTACCGCCCGTCAGGCCGGTCTCGTCGCTCAGCAGGATGCCGTCCGCGTTGCCAGTCATCGTGTTATGGGTCACCACCGAGCTCAGCGTACCAATCAGATGCAGCGCGCCTCCGCAATCGCCGGACTCGTCTGTCTCAAAGGCGGGTTGACCGGCGCAGGCTCCCCCCGCGGGGTTGAATATCGGTCCGAATTTGTCGTTGTCGGTCAGCGTATTGTTGCGAATCGTCACATTCGTCGCGCTGACTACGAGGATCGCTTCAAACATTGCGTTCTTGACCGAGAATCCGGCCACCGTCACGCTGTTCAGGCCCGGGTGGTCGAATCCGTCTAAATAGATGCCGTTGGCCAGCCCGGTCGCATCGATCACCGACAATCCCGCGCCCGCCCCGATCAGCGAAAGCGGCATACCAATCACGACGTCTTCCTTGTAGGCGCCAGGCGCAACATTGATCACGTCGCCAGAGGCGGCGTTGTTCACCGCCGTTTGGATCTTCGAATAGCAGCCGCCCGTGCCGGCGTGGTTAACACAGAGCGTTGAGGCCGATACGTTCTGAGAGGCAGTTAGGATCAGAACGACATAGCACGTGGTCAGAAGACTTTTACATTGATCGAGTCGCATGGAACCTCCGTGAGGGGACGGGCCATTCTGCCACTTCTTCTGTCCACATGACAAGTGAAATTCAGAGCAACAAATTCCTGGGCATCCGACTATCGAATCGCTGTTCAAATAGTCGCCGGGCTCTCGATCCCGGCTGCTACGCTGAACCGCTGTCTCGCTGGCTGCACCCCACCTAGTTTCGTCCCGGCTACCCGCCCACGTCCCGAGCCTTCTTCTGCGCCTTCGCCTTCGAGGTAAAGGAGCCGTGAAATTCGAAGGCGTACCCGTCGCCAAAGTTACGCTTGCGCCCCTTGGCCTTTTTCTTTGCAGCCCTCTTCGTCGCCATGCAAAAAACAAATAACACGGAAAAGAACAAAAATCGGGAGTTATATACCTGGGACGCCCGCAAAATTAATAGGAATATTGAGAAATGCTATGCAGAAACCCGCCTCTTTTTGAGAAGGAAGATTGGGAATCATATGCATGGGGAGCCGCCCCCCCCCCCAGCCCGGAAGTGTATTAAATCTGCGTTGAAACCTTTGGTAGTATAGATGGGCCATGAAATGGATTTATAAAGTCACTTACCCTAACGGGAAGATTTACGTTGGCATGGACTTAACCGGAACGTTTCGCTATTTCGGGTCCCCAGACGCCAAGAGATTAGAGGCAGACTATACGTCCGAACAACGGCGCAACTTTACCATCACCCGCGAGATTCTATGGGAATCTGAGGATGCCGAAGACGCTGTGGTGAGGCGGAAAGAAGTCGAATTTATCATGGAGTTCCGTTCCAACGATCCCACGATCGGCTACAACCGATGGCCGAAGTTGAAAGCGTAGACCCGAAGAAGCGAGGATTACCGATCATGAACGCCCGCAGATTCGCAGCTCTCATTCTGATGAGTTCCGCAGCCTTGACTCTCACTGCATTGCCTTCTCAAGAACCCAGCCCACATGCCCCGGCAGACCACTGGGAGACAAGCTCCTCCGTGAACCCGATGACCGATGTGAGGAGCGTCGTCTTCAAGCTGAAAGGGAAGGTGGACGAAGGGGCCATAGGCTCGGTGAACCTAGCAGTTATATGCTCCGGAGGCAAGTTTAAATCGGCGTGGCTGGCCCCTGGGATGAGACTTGCGTCTAGTGCCTACCGAACCACGCCGGTGACCATGCGAATGGGTAACAGACTGAAGGCGGACGATCTCCCGCTGACCGAGGACAGGACAACCGCGGAGGTCCGAGACAGGAGAGAACTGCAAGGTATAGATGAGGCGAACAGTCTGGTCGTGGAATTCAAAGACGCATTCGGAACGGGGCATTACGCCTACTTCACAGATACTTCATTTACCCCAGGCCTGTTATCCGAATGCGGGGGCCTGCGAAAGAAATAAGGTGGTTTATTTTGAAACTCTACCATTCGCCCCCCTTTAAATCAGTTGCCCCTGTCGATCCGGGGTATCTCTCCCATTTCGTCGATCCCTCGACCATCCAGTCCTGCTTGGAGATGGTTTGCAATGCCTGGGTGAACTACTTGCAGAAGTTCGTCAATGAAACAACCAAGCTATTTGAGAATGCGGAATTTCCCTGGAAAGGCACTGAGAGAGCAACGGTCAGCTCACTTGCCGCCGCGATTATCCAGGGCATCACGGGCTCTCTGGTGGTTGAAGAAGGTCGAGTCCCAAGAATTGACAACGCGGGGAGATGCGATCTGTGGGCTTCTTTTCCCGATCCCAAGCACGCCGGGACACGATTCAGCTTCTACCTGGAGGCCAAGAGGTCCGACCGCAGCAAAAGACCTAAGGCGTTGTCGGTTTTCCTTAAAAGTGACAAGGGGGTAAGTAGCCTTTTTTGCGATTACGGAAAGAGCCACCGAAATCCTACCAATAAGCTAAGCGCATATGCGGACCTTCCAAAGCGGAAACACGAACATTTTGTCATCGGCTTGTTGGTTACCCGACTAAGGGCGGTCGAGAAGGACTACCCCGACATTGAGGCAGCCCTACACGAGGTTTTCGAGAACAGACAGGCGATCACGCTGAGGAATAGAAGCGGAGGGGAAGGCCAGAAAAGGAAGAGAAACCTCGGGCGGCTGCCTACTGTGGCTGTGGTGGTTCTTCCCAGCGATGGTCGATCCGGTTTCCTTGCCACCTTTTCAGTCTTGGGTTCAACAAAGGGGCTCCTTGCGAAGTAGGGATTGGGTGAGCTAAGGCGCACGGCCGACCGTCAAAACGGAATATCATCGTCCGAGATTTCAGCATTGACCCGCGCCGCCTGTTCTTCCGCTGCGATCCCGGAGAGCGGGGCCGCTGCCGCCGACCCCGTCCCAGGTTTGCCGCCTAGCATAGACAATTCCCGCACCACAATCTCAGTCGAATACCGCTTCTCGCCGTCCTTGTCCCAGGAGCGCGTTTGTAACTGGCCCTCGACATAAAGAGCCGCGCCTTTTGTGACGTAATCGCGGACCACTTCGGCCAGCCGCTTGAAGCACACGAGCCGATGCCATTCCGTGACCTGCTGCGCCTCGTGCCCGTCTTTTGCGGGCAGAGTGTAGGAGGTTGCCAGCGAGAGATTCGCAATCAGGTTCCCGCCGCTTGAGAGGATGATATTGGGCTTCTGGCCGACGTGACCGAGAGAGTAACTTTGTTGACGCTACGCATGATCGACAACCTTTCGCTTTGAATCAGGTAAAGGAGCGGGAGTGTTTGGGCAGTCGTCCACAATCTCAAATTGCTTGAGGAAATGTTCCTCGTCCCACGCGATAGTGATGTAGCGGAACAAGTCCTGCGACCGAGTGAAGAAGGAGCGCCCCGTTTCATTTTCGAGTGCCCTGTAAATCGAGTGATGAGCAATCGCCCAGGCAATAGGCGAGAGGAACTTTGGAAATAGCAGTTGTGCGCGAGTCGATGGGCATCCGCGCAACCGATCAGGAAAGGTGCCGCTCCAGGTAACCGAGAGCGAGCGAACGCCTATCGACAAATAGGCCGACCGTCTCTTGTACAGCGACCCACGCGTCGAGCGCCTCTTCGTTCAGCTTTTCGAAATCCCGAGTCGCCACGGCAAAAAGAAATTCGGCGACCTGCCCCGATGCCTGCATCATCTCGCCATACATCGCCCTGCGCCGGTTCATAGGACACCGCCGCGAAGGATTCCGACCGCCCGTTGATAGGTCCTCAGAAATTCCGTAGCCGCACGCCGATTGCGCCAGCCGTTCGCCCGCGTCATCACTTCCCGCTGGATTCGTTTGGGCAACTTTGCCCCGTGGGAGTTACACAGAAAGTGATCTTCCGTCACTTCCCGGCGACACCCCGGATGTTTACAAAGATGAGCTATAGCCATAAGATCGCCTCATTCCGATTCGCGAAGGATCGGACGCCGGACGCAGAACGGCCCCATGTCGGAGTGACCGAGGCCAGTTTCTGCATAGTTTTTGAGGGAATGGATTTTCCGAAGTTTATCGACCGCCGACAGGTACGCCCGAAGAGCCTGATACGGAGTCAGACCCGTTTGACGCGCTATTTCTTGCCACACCGGTAGAGGGGTGGAAGGAGGAGCGGGAGCCACCCAAAAAGGGAGCTCTTTTTCAGACGTTGCACCAAGACCAGAAGGAGACCGACCCACGTGAAAACCCCAACGAAAAAAGGGTTGTCAAACGGTGTGGTGAGCTCGCTGGGGCTCGAACCCAGGACCCACGCCTTAAAAGGGCGTTGCTCTACCAACTGAGCTACGAGCTCGTTCAGGCCGCTGTTTCAAAACTACCACAGAAGAGGGATGAATCGAGCGGTTGGAGGTGGCTGGAACCGGATGGCCGCGCCGTGCTTCAATGGAGGCGGCTTTGAATGCAACCGAAAAAGCGATCTCTCTCCGGAAGACGTATCAAGATGGTAAATGCAGGTCCAGACCAAACCGATTCTCCTCAGTTTGGGGAAGTGGTTCGCTGCTACGATGGTGGCACGCCTATCCATGTGTGTTCGCGGGCATTCAGGCACTCGCATCGCGAGGAAAATGAATGGCTTTCAACAGATTCCCATGACGGGAAAGTGGTATAGGCCCGGCGTTCCAAGTGTTATTGTTCCGACAACAGGCGGCGGACTAGGATTCTGGACAAGAGGACTTCCATTCCGAGGTGTCTTGCACCGGCTCGCGGAGACAGCGGCCGGGCTCAGGGATCGGGGCATTCAGGAAGCGCTTCTGGCAGCAATGAGGTTGAAAAAGGATCCATGACCGATCTGAATCCGCTCAACGAGCCGAATTCAACTCCCGAAGATGTGGCGACACTGTATTCGTGGGCCAATCTGCACGGAGCGAAATACCGGGATTTTTCGGCAGCGCGCGCGCAAACCCGCGAAAATACGCGCCTGAGAGCCGAGCAGGCACTTGAAGAAGACCAACGCCGCGCTCAGGACGCGCACGAGGAATCGCAGCCGGTTGGACCTGCGCTTGTTTTGCCGCCCAACGACGAGATTCCCGCGGCACAGCCGATTGCTGAGCATTGGGATGAGCCGGCAAACGAACCTATTTTTGAATCGACGGGCCCAGCTGTTCTGGAGGGGGTGCCCATGATTTCGCCCATACCGGATAGTTTTGGGCACGAAACCGGTGCAGGCGCCGCGGAAGCCCATTCCGCCGCTGCTCCGGATTGGACTACGGAGGCTGCCGCCGAACAGGCTGCGAAGGAAGCAGCTGAAAAAGCGCGCGTGGCCGCCCAACATGCGCATGAGGAATTGGAACGGGCGCAAGAAGAAGCGCGGCGCGCGGCGGAATATGCGGCGCATCTGGCGGCGGAAAAGGCCGCGCACCAAGCCGCATTGCAGGCAAGCGAAGAATCGGCCAGGGCAGAGTCGCAGAAAGAAGCCGAGCGCCAGGCACAGGAAGCCGCGGAACGCGAAGCCCATGCGGCGGCAGAGCGGGCGCGGGAAACAGAAGCGCAACAGGTGGCGCAGCACGCCGCCGAACTGGCTTCGGCGCAAGCGGCGGAAGAAGCTCAGAAGCGCGCGGCCGAGCAAGAGGCACAACATCCGATCTGGCAACAGCCGCATCCCGGCGCGTTTCCTGCCGGCACATCTGCAACTACAGCGACGGGGCAGGTTTCATCGCAACGTGGCAGGGAATACGCGGGCTACGGCCCGTTCCCGGGAATTGCACCTTCACCGAAAGAATCACAATTCGCGACACCGCGAGAGGAGACTTCCATGCCGGCACACACACCATGGGCTGAGCCCGATGCACAGGAGCCCGCAAGCCGACCGGCGTGGCTTTCAAATGGGGATCGTCCCGAAGCATCGGCCAAGGTAGATTATCAACAGCCTGCTGCAACGGCGCCGGCGTCCGCATCGTCTGCGGCTCCCGCGCCTTCACTGCCCGGGACGCCCGACGACACGCTGCAGGGCTCGCGAGATCGGCTCACTTCGCGCTGGTATGCGTTGCGCGGAATTTTTGAAGGAACGCCCGCGCCAGTTGAGCCAATTCCACCGCCCATCGTTGCGCGTCCGCCTGCGACGGCTGTCTTTTCGCTGGCCGGCGGCGTGGGCAAAACNNCCGGGAACATTGCGAACCTTTAACCCTCCGGGGCTCAGCAACGACGCACCGATTCAGATGGTCACGATCGACCCGGAAGGGGTTGATTCAGAAACAGCCGGCCAGGAAAGCCTGAGCGGCGAGATCGGCAAGTTTTCGCGCGGCATGAGCCGCGTGCTTGTCGACCTGGCAACTGCATCAGGATCGACAACGCGCCGCATACTGCGCATGTCGCCACTGGTGATTGTCCCACTGATCCCGGACATGAATTCGGTGGTCAGCGTGAGCTCGATCGATGCTTTCTTCGAGCACAACAGCAATCCGACGGGCAAGGCATCGATGCCGTTCTATGTGCTGAATCAATTTGACGCATCTCTTCCGCTGCACCTGGATGTGCGGGAAGTTCTGCGCGAGCAGTTGGCTGATCGTCTGCTTCCGTTTGCACTGCGCCGCACCCCCGCATTGAGCGAGGCTCTTGCGGAAGGCATGACGGTAATCGATTACGCTCCGGGATCGCCGCTGGCTGAGGACTTTTCCACACTCGCCGGATGGGTGAAGAGCCTTTCGGCGCCGGCCACGACCAGCTATCGCGGAGTTCGTTGGAGTGAACGATGACTGTTTCGGATCTCTGGCAGGATATAGGCGCCGGAGAAAACATCGTCACCAAGTTCCTGCGCCTGGCATTTCTGCTTGCGGCGGCGGTGACATTCTACTTTCTTGCCGTGCTGCCGCTTACCTGGCCGCAGCAGGCGGTGTGCGGCCTGCTGACGTTGCTGATGGCCATGGCGCTGGCGCGCAGCTCCGACTCCTATCTCATCACGCTCTCGCTCATGGTGATGTCGATGTTCTGCACCTTCCGCTACGGATATTGGCGGTTGACAATGACGGTGCGGTACTTTCAGGATCCGGCGAACCACTGGGGCGCGCTCGACGCATTCTTCATCATGAGCCTGGTGGTGGCCGAAACCTACGCTTTCTTCATTCTCTTTCTAGGCTATTTTCAAACCATCTGGCCGTTGCGCCGCGCGCCTGTCTCTCTGCCTGAGGCTGAGCAGGAGTGGCCGCACGTCGATGTTCTTATTCCCACCTATAATGAGCCTCTCGATGTGGTGCGCTACACCACTTTGGGCGCTCTAAACATGGATTGGCCCGCCGACAAGCTCCACGTCTATATTCTCGACGACGGCCGGCGCAAAGAATTTGAGCAGTTTGCGTTCGAGGCCGGCTGCGGCTATAAGATCCGCCCCGACAACTTCCATGCAAAGGCGGGCAACATCAATACGGCGCTGAAGAGCATGACCTCGCCGTTCGTGACGATTTTCGACTGCGATCACGTGCCGACGCGCAGTTTTCTGCAGATGACGATCGGGTGGATGTTGCGCGATCCCAAGCTGGCGATGCTCCAGACCCCGCACCATTTCTATTCGCCCGATCCGTTTGAGCGCAACCTGGGACAGTTCCGCATCATTCCCAATGAAGGTGAGCTGTTTTACGGCATTGTGCAAGATGGGAACGATTTCTGGAACGCGACGTTCTTCTGCGGATCGTGCGCGGTGTTGCGGCGCACGGCACTCGACGAGATTGGCGGCATCGCCGTGGAAACGGTTACTGAAGACGCCCACACCTCGCTGCGCATGCAGATGAACGGTTGGGGCACGGCATATATCAATATTCCGCAGGCGGCGGGGTTGGCGACGGAGCGGCTCTCGGCGCACGTTGGACAACGTATTCGCTGGGCGCGCGGCATGATCCAGATTCTGCGTACCGATAATCCGCTGTTTGCGCCGGGCCTGAAGTGGCCGCAGCGGCTGTGCTATTTCAACGCGATGAGCCACTTTCTGTACGCGGTGCCGCGTCTGATCTTTCTTTCTGCGCCATTGATCTATCTGCTTCTGAACCACACCAACGTTCCCGGCTACTGGGCGGCGATTCTGGCTTATGCGTTGCCGCACCTTACGCTTTCAAACCTGACCAACTCGCGCATTCAGGGCGAACACAGGCACTCGTTCTGGAATGAAATCTACGAGACGGTTTTGTCGCCGTACATTTTGCTGCCAACCATGATGGCTCTCGTGAATCCGAAGCTGGGCAAATTCAACGTGACGGCCAAGGGCGGTGTGGTGAAGCGGACATTTTTCGACACGCGCATTGCGCAGCCGTTTCTCATCATGCTCTGCTTCAATATGCTGGGGCTTCTGATCGCCATTCCGCGCTTTTTTATCTGGGATCGCGACAGACCCGGCACCGTGATCATGAACGCGATCTGGTGCTTCTTCAATATTGTCGTTCTGGGCGTGTGCACGGCTGTAGCGCGAGAGATGAAGCAGCTACGGACAACTGTGCGCATCCGCATCACGACGCCTGTGGTGGCGCGAACTTCGGATGGCCAGCTGATTGCCGGCGAAACGATCGATATGTCGTCGGGCGGCACCAGCATTCGATTTGCCGAGACGCACGAATTCGCACCGCAGACCTCTGTGCACCTGATCTTCCCACTGCCGTCGGTGAATACGGAGCTTCCGGCGACAGTTGTTTCGGCGGAGGGTTCGGTTCTGCGTCTGCGCTTCCAGCCCTTGACGATTGCCGAACAGGAAGTGCTGACCATGGTTCTTTACTCACGCGCGGATTCGTGGCTGGGATGGGGTGAGTCGCGCGAGTCGGACGACATTGGCCGCAGTCTTGGGCGCATCTTTTCAATCTCCATGATGGGCTTGAAGCAGACGTTTCAAAGCCTGTTTGGGAGCGAAGGACGGAAGAAGAAGAAGCCGAGGGCCCTGACGGTGGCGCGGCCCGCACTGATTTTTATGTTCGCCGCGGTTCTTGCAGGTTTTAGCCATATAGCGAAGGCGCAAGGACCAGCCGGTGCACAAGCCGGTGCAACTCCGACGGAGCCGGGTGCAGGACCTGGAACAGGAGCGGGGCAGGAACGCGATCTGGATGCTGTTACAGGCGCTGCCGCAGCAGCACGAAACGCACCTGTTCCTCCAGGGCAGTATCGCGACACGTTCTCACTCAACGACGCCGGTTCGCCGCAGATCGATCTACGCGGGATCGACAGCCGGCACGAAATTTACTTCACGCTGCCGCAGACGCACGTGGTGCGCACCGCGAAGATTCACGTCTATTACGCTTTTTCGCCCAGCCTGCTGCCGCAGTTGAGCCATATCAAGCTGCTGATGAACGGGACGCTGTTTGCCACGGTGCAGCCGACGCCGGGCCAGTTGGGCGGCTCCGACGCGCGTGACGCCGAGGCAGAATTCACAATTCCCCCCGAACTGCTGGTCCACAACAACAACCTGACCATCGAGTTCATCGGCCACTACACAATGGTTTGCGAAGACCCGGCCAACACGACGCTTTGGGCGCGCGTGCATCGCAGCACGTTTCTCGACATTCAGGGCGACTTGTTGCCGCTGGCCGACGATTTGAAGCAGTTGCCGATGCCGTTCCTCGATCCGGCGGTGATACAGCCGCTGAGTATTCCCATCGTCTTTGCCTCGGCGCCGAGTTACAAGGCCATCCAGGCAGCGGGCGTGATTTCAAGCTACTTCGGGCTGATATCAGAGAATCGGCCTGTGCGTTTTCCGGTACACATCGGACAGATTCCGCAAGGCAACGCAATCGTCATCTCCGATGGGTCGGCCAATCTGCCCCCGGGTCTGAACTTGCCGGAAGTGAGCGCAGCGACGGTGGCCATGCGCACTAACCCCAACGACCCGTACAGCAAAGTGCTGGTGATCGCAGGCTCGAACGCGGATCAGGCGCTGATTGCCGCGCAGGCCGTGGGCCTGCATAGCGACATGCTCAACGGGGCACAGTCGGCGATTGATAATTTCCGGCTTCCGAACAAACAGCAGCCGGACGGCGCGCCGCGCTGGGCGCGTACCGACCAGACTATTGCCCTATGGGATTACGCGACGACGGACCAGTTGCAGGGCGATGGCTCGGCGCCGTTGAATGTGTACTTCCGCATTCCGCCGGACATCTTCTACTCGGAGCGGCCGAACTCCACGCTACGGCTGGCGTATCGCTACAATTCCATACCCATCGGGCCGATTTCGAGCATGCAGGTGCGCATCAACAATGCATTTCTTGGATCGGTGCCGCTGATTCCGGGTCAGGAAGCTTCGCGCAAGATGCAGGTCGATGTTCCGGTTCCAGTGGTGAACCTGCGTCCGTTCTCGAACTCGCTTTCCTTTGACTTCACTTTCCAGCTGCTCAAGAAGGGCGGATGCCAGGACACGACGCCGATCAATATGCAGGCCGCGATCTTGCGCGACACGTACCTCGATCTGCGCGGATATCCGCACTACGCGCCGCTTCCGAACCTGGAGACCTTTGCCAATGCGGGTTTCCCATTCACGCGGCTGGCCGACCTGGCGGAGACGACAGTAGTGCTGCCCGGTGCACCGACCGAGCAGGAGATAGAGACCTTCGTCACCTTGATGGGCCACTTCAGCCGTCAAACGGGATTCCCGACATTGCGTGTGACCGTGGCTGGCGCAGATGCCTTGCAGGACGGGGCACACACCGATTTTCTGATTATCGGTACAGGCGACGATCAGCCGGCATTCGACAAGCTGAATAACAATCTGCCCGTGGCCTTGCGCAGTGGACAGATTCAGATTCACGACACGCAAGGTTTTTTCGCACCACTGCACAAGGCATGGTGGAAGGTGCAATCGGGTGAGCATACCGATAGCGGAGACTTGACGGCCAGCGGCACGCCCGACACGGTAATTGAAGGCATCAAGTCGCCCTACGGATCGGGGGGCGACCGCAGCATCGTCGCGATCCATCTGAAGGATGCGGCTTCGTTCGAGCCGTTCATGGCCACTTTCATCAAAGTGCAGCAGTCGAGCGACATCGGCGGTTCAGTTTCGGTGTTGCACGCGGCGCAGTTCCAGTCGTTCCGCGTCGGTTCGGACATTTATCACGTGGGCGTACTCCCTTGGTGGACGCGGCTGACGCTCTGGTTCATGGAAGTTCCGTGGCTGGCCGCGGTCGTGGTGATGATCCTGGCGTTTCTGCTGGCCATCTGGACACGCCAATGGCTGCGCAGCAAAGCTCGCGCTCGACTGAGAATGATTGAAGAGTGAGACAAGCAGTGGTCCGTGGTGGTGATCAGAGATCAAAGATCAAGGGTCATTGATCAGGTAGTGGCGAGCCGTGATCGAAGGGCGAGAAATCAGAAACCAGAAAAGAAGGAACAGGGATAATAGAGATCTGTCTTGCCGCATTGATCGATCCCGGATCTCTGAACCCTGATCGAGAACCGGTGACCACTAGCCACTGATCACTGACCACTGGAGAATCAGCAATGGTCCAACGGACAATCCGGCCGTGCAAGCACTGGCTTCTGCTGTTGCTTTGCTTGGCGCTTTGCCCCGCGGGCGGATGCAAGCAAGGCGCGTGGTCGCTCTGGGATGCCTACGTGGCGCATTTCATCGACGCCCAGGGGCGCGTCATTGACCATACGAGTGGCGACCGCACCACTTCAGAAGGGCAGGCCTATGCGATGTTCTTCGCATTGGCTGACAATGATCGCGCGACTTTCGACCATCTGCTGAGCTGGACGCAGGCCAATCTGGCCAATAATGACCTGGGAAAACATCTTCCCGCGTGGCTTTGGGGCCGTGCGAAAGACGGAAAATGGAAGACGCTCGATCCCAATCCGGCAGCGGACGCCGATGTCTGGATGGCCTACACGCTTCTGGAAGCGGGCCGCTTGTGGAATGTCCCCAACGATACGGAGATCGGCCGCCGCATGATGGCGCAGATCGCCAAGGTCGAAGTGACGAACCTGCCCGGATTTGGCCCAGTGCTGATGCCGGGACCGGTCGGATGGCAGCATGGCCAGACGTGGACGCTCAACCCGAGCTACATGCCGGTGTTTGTCTTTGAGCGCCTGGGCAAAGTTGACCCATCGGGTCCGTGGCAGCAAATTGCACAGGGAGTTCCGCGTCTTTTGGAAGGAAGCGCGCGGCACGGCTTTGCAATGGACTGGCTGAACTACATTCCCTCCGATGGGTTCTATCCGTCGGGCGGCATCACCACCGGCAATCAGGACAGCAACACGCCGGGTGGGAGCTACGATGCGATTCGCGTGTACTTGTGGGCGGGCATGATGGACTCGGGTGGCACGCTGCGCGCAGAGGTGTTGAGTGCGATTCCCGGCATGAGTGCTTACCTCTCCGCTCACGATGCACCGCCGGAGCGCGTGAGCGATCAAGGCTTCCCGCTTCCGCAGGATGGTCCGGTTGGATTCTCGGCGGCCGTGCTGCCCTATCTACACGCCTTTCCCGACCTTCAACGCGCATCGGCTCAGCAAACGGTACGCATGAGCAAAATGCGCGACTCCGTGACGGGTCTCTACGGAAAAGATTTGGCTTACTACGATCAGAATCTCGCCCTGTTTTCCACCGGCTATTTAGATGATAGATTTCGGTTTGGGCCAAGCGGGGAACTGACCGTACAATGGAAGCGCTGATGAGCGTGGAAAGCCGTGTGCTGGGTAAGGGGACGAAGGTAGCGGGCTGCCTGTTTTTGGCGCTCCAGCTTAGCCTCGCCCAAACAACAGCACACAAGCCGGTAACCTCGTCGGCCGAGAACACGCGCGCCATCCTTGTCGAAAAAGGGCACGCCCTTGAAGCACGCGGGCGTCCCGACATGGCCATCCAGCTGTGGCAGCAGATTCTGCTTTCCGATCCCAACAATCCGGAAGCGTTGGCTGGACTCGCGCGCGATCTGAAACTCGTTGGTTCCGACAAAGCTCCGGAAGCGTTGGATCGCCTGCGCAAAGCGAATCCGAGCGATCCGAACATTTCAAAAATCGAAGGACTGGCGAGTACGCACGACGAGAATGCCAAGCTTCGCCAGGCGGGCGACCTTGCGCGCCAGGGCAAAGTCGACGATGCCATGCGCATCTACAAGCAGCTTTATGGCGATCATCCCCCCGACGGCGATGTGGCGTTGGCCTACTATCAGACACTTTACGGCACGGCGAACGGCAAGCCTGATGCGCTCGCCGGCATGCGCGCATTGTCCGAACGCAATCCCGGTGACCCGCGATTCGCAGTGGAGTTGGGCATCATGCTCACGTATGAGCAGAAATCCCGCGCTGAAGGCATTCGCATACTCCGGGAGCATGTGAAAGAAACGGGGGCGCAGGCTGCACTGCGTCAGGCGCTGGTGTGGGACTCAGATAATCCTGCATCCGCTGCCGAACTGCGCGAATACCTGAAGGAACACCCGCAGGACACGGATCTTGCCAACCGTTTGAAGGAAGACGAAGGCAAGATTGCGCAGATGAACTCGGGCATTGCGCGCACCCCAGNNTTTTTGCGCATGCAGCAGAACAACTTTGCCGGGGCCATCAGTTTTCTGGCGCAGGCCGAATCGAATGGCTACAAGGCTCGGAGCGTTGAAGATGGGTTGGCAACTTCGCGCTTCTGGTACACGATGGGNNCAGAGGCAATCACGGGGATTGCCGGATTGCTGACCAAGCAGCAGCAGTACACTGCGGCGGCCGGATACTTCGATCAGTTGACCAAGATACGTCCGGGATCGGTCGATGGCTGGCGCGGTCTTTTCCTTGCCTATGCGCGCGACCACCAGGACCAGAAGGCGCTTGCGGCGGAGGCTCGATTTCCAGCAGCGGTGAAGATCGCTCTCACAAAAGATCTTGAATATCTTCAGGCGCTGGCGACCCTTTACACCAACGAGAATAGGCCCGCGGACGCGCAACGCGTGCTGGCACAAGCCATGGCACTACCGTTTCCCGACAATGGAGCGACGCTCAAGGCGGGCACCAAGCTGCAGTATGCGGGGCTGCTGACAGAAGCCAAGCACTACGATCAGGCGATCAATCTCTACACGCAGATGCTTACTGACGATCCGGCGAATCTCTCAGCGTGGATGGGCATTGTGAGTGCGCACCACGAACTGGGTCAGGATATAGAGGCGATCCAGGATGTGCAGAAAATGCCTCCCGCGACGTACGAGTCCGCACTCGGCGATGCGGGTTTTCTGTCGATGCTGGGGGCGATGTATCAACAGGCAAATCAGCTTGAAGTAGCGCAGGGTTTGCTTGAGCGGTCGGCGAAGCTGCAGACCGCGGCGGGCGGACAACCGAGCGTAGCGCTCGAGTTGCAATTGGCGGCAGTTTACCTGCAGCGCAACGAAACGGACCAGGCATACGGGATGTATCACCAGGTTCTGGCCGCGTATCCAGATCGCGTGGATGCGTGGCGCGGTCTGATTGCGGCCTTACAGGTTACGCATCGGGACAATGAGGCGATCGAGGAAATTGCGGCGATTCCCGCCGCCGTGCGCAACAAACTCGATGCAGACATTGAATTCGAGCAGTCCGAGGCCAGCCTCTACGCGGCCGCTGGCGACTATCCGCACGCCATTGACTATATGAACCGCGTGCAGGCGCACTACGCGCGGCTGCGCACTCCGGAGCCGGCGACGATTGAGATCCAGAACGCATGGCTGCTGTTCAATACGAAAAACGACCGCCAACTTTATCCGGCGCTGATGCGGCTAGGTTCACGGGCCGACTTGACCGTTGCGCAGCGCGAGACGATTGAAGATATCTGGGCCAACTGGAGCGTGCGCCGGGCTTCCGCCGCCATGGAGAATGGCTACGGTCAGCGCGCGATCGATATTCTCGATGCCGCGTCGCAGGCATTCCCCAACAACATTGCCGTGCGCAAAGCCGTGGCAGGTGGATACTCGCAGGTGGGCCGCTCGAAAGAATCCCTGAATCTTTACAAAGTCATCCCCATGCAGGATGCATCTGCCGGCGATTTTCAGGGAGCCATTGGCGCTGCTCTCGCGGCAAACGACAAGGGCCAGGCTGAGCAATGGCTGCGCCAGGCGCTTGAGCGCTTTCCGCGTGACCCATCGATTCTTACGCTGGCTGCACGTTATGAGCAGGCTCGCGGCGACAACCAGCGCGCAGCCGATTTTTATCGCGCCTCGCTTGCGGCCATGCCTTCGGCTTCGCCGGCAGAGAAGCTGGCGCATGTACTCGTCTATCCCGATCAGGACACGCGCGCGCGCCGCGTTGTGACTGCGGCCGATTTGCAGCATCTGCTCGATCCGGACTACGAGCCGTTTGCGAAGACAGCCAAAATTCCACCTTTGCCCGCATACGGCGCCGATCCTTATAACGGCTCGGCTCCTGTGGTGATTGCGCCGCGTCGCCAGGCTGCGCAGGCACCGGCAGAACAGCATCCGGACCCTTCGCCGGAGCTTGACTTGCCGCAACTAAGCCCATCCTCGAGCACACAGGCGCCGCAGCAGTCGACGCCGGTGTATGTGCCGCAGGCCTGGCATCGGCCTTTACGGCGCGGTGCAGAGGGTAATAGTTCGAGCCTGGTCCGTCCCGGGCTGGTGTTTGCGACCTTGCAGGTGAACTGGCGGGCGCGGCTGCATCGATCTTTCGCGGATTACGGTTACTTCAGAACGGCGTCGCTGGCCCCTGCAAGTGTCGCGCTTCGGAAGAGCCACATCCTGGCGGCGCAGTCCAGCGCGATTGCGGCACGTCAATCCATGCCCACGCTGGGCCAGGCTTCAGCACAGCCGGGGGGTCAATCGACGCCCGCAGCGGCTGGGCTCTCCATCGACGCTCCGCACTCGCAGGCTTCCGATGCGTGGAAGGGCCTGATTTTTTCGCTGATGGCCAGCAATCGCAATGTTGAGGCATTGCAGGAGCTGGCGAAGATTCCGCCTGATGTGCGCGCGCAGCTTGAGGCCGATGTCGAATTCGAGCAGGGCGAGGCGAACCTGTATCTCGCGGTGGGAGATACGGCGCAGGCAAGCGAATATGTGAATCGCGTGCAGGGCTTTTACCTGTTGCACCGCGCGGTGATGCCGGCGGGAACAGAGGTTCAGTACGCATGGATGCTGTACAACGCGGGCGACGATCGTGCGCTGTATCCCGTTTTGCAGCGGCTGGACGCACGCGCGGACCTGACCGCCCCGCAGCGTGACCAGGTGCAAACGATCTGGGCGAACTATGCTGTGCGCCGTGCCGAGGCGCTCATCGAAGGCGGCTCCGTGGTGCGCGGCATCCAGTTGTTGCAGGCCGCATCAGAAAATTATCCGGACAATATGACGATCCGCAGCGCGGTGGCGGGGGCCTATGCGAAGACGGGTCGCCCTGAAGATGCGTTGGCGCTTTTCAAGACCATTCCCATGCAAAACGCGACGGCAGGTGATTTTCAAGGCGCCGTCAATGCCGCCCTCGGTGCGACTGACATGGCGCAGGCTGAGGCGTGGCTGCGCCTCGCTTTGGCTCGATTCCCCAACGATCCGCAGATTCTTGCGCTCGCTGCCCGCTTCGAGCAGGCACGCGGGAATACGACGCGGGCCGCGGACTTCTGGCGCGCGTCGCTCGCTGCCTTGCCCCCAGGAGCCGCGGCGGCAAAACTCAATCAGGGACTCGTTCCTCCAGGTTCGTATGCGAATCCCGCGCCCAGCGATATGAAGAAGCTGCTGGATCCGCACGGCGACGAGAAAGCTACAACTTTGCCGCCGCTTCCTGCGTACGGTCCGAACCGCTCGGTCAGCCACACGCCGGAAAGCACGCAGGCTCCGGCGCCTTTACCGCAATCGCAGGCTCAGCCGGGCCGCTGGACGCAGGCGCCATCGTCGCTGCCATTGCCTTTTCCGGGCGAATTGAATCTGGCCGCACCGAACGGGACGGGAAACGCTCTGCCGGTGCCGGGAGGTGCAGCGGCCGGGCAGGGAATTGCGGCTGTAGCACAGCCGGCTCCCATTCCGCAGAGTTCTGCATTGACCAAACCGCCGAGCCAGCCGGTCCTGGTGGAACAGAGCGCGAAACACGAAGCGCAGATTCATCCAGCACTTTCTGGTTCTCCCACGAATTCTGCTCATACCGGCACGGCCTCGAAATCGTCTCCCGGAGCCGGCAAGACATCCCCGAACCTGGCGCCCTATATGGGAAAGATGAACCTGCCGCCTTCGGAAGAGACCGTGGCGTCGACCGGGGCGGAACCCGGCAGTGGACGCCAGCAGAATGCNNGCTGCGCATTTCGTCTCAGCCCATGAATCCCGTTGCTGCGCAGGCACAGGCGCTTTTTGCCGACCAGACGGATGGCCAGTTGACGCAGGGTTCGGCAGCGGCGATTCACACTTTGCCCAATAGTCCAGTAGGCGCGATGCCGAGCATTCGATCTGGACAAACGACGATCAGCCAATTGAATCCGACGCAATACACGCCATCGGCTCAGGAGGCGGCAACCGGTGCGTATTCCGCGCCCAAACAGCAGCAGGGGACATCGGCGCAGCAACCCGCACTTCAGCCACAGCAGTCCACACCGGCACCGCCGCAAATAACGCTGGCAAAACCCCCGGCTGCCGAGTGCATAGAGACGGTTCCATGCGCTGCGGCAAAAAAACCTGCGGCGCACAAGAAACCGAAGCCCAAGCCGTCAGGGGTTCCCGCGGGCGTGCCCACGCTGGACCAGGTGCCCCAGTCGCAGCCGAGCGCAGGCCAGCAGCCCCAAGTGCCCGCCGATGTGCCTGTGCCCGCCACTGCGCCGACGACCGAGACCGGACTGAGCGACCAGGAACTGCAACAGCGCGATCTGCCGCCACTGCGCGGGCCTTGGGTGCGCATGCAGCGCCAATCGAATCCGGTGAACCCGCGCGACGAAGCGGAGATGCAACTCCGATCGATTGAGTCAAGCTACAGCCCATGGATCGCGGGAATCGGGCTGATCAACTATCGATCGGGCAGCCTCGGCTACGACCATCTTTCCGCGCTCGAAGCGCCTTTTGAAATCTCCGTGCCTCTGGGCTACAACGCCAGGCTTTCCCTCGTTGCCAAGCCGGTTTTTCTGGATTCGGGACAAGCCGACGGCACAAGCGTGATCACGGTGCAGGAGTCGACCACTGCCGGTTCTTCGCTGGTGCAAATTCCGCAGCCGATCGGCACATTGACGAGTACGGCGACAACACCGCCGGCACAGCAGAACGCAGTAGGCATTGGCGGCGAGTTGCAACTGATCTTTCCGCACTTCGGCCTTGCCGGGGGATATTCGCCGGCCGGTTTCCTCGTCTCCACGTTCACGGGGCGCGCGTACTGGAAGCCGGGGAACGGGCCCGTAACCTTGAACTTCAGCCGCGATCCGGTTCGCGACACACAGCTGTCCTATGCCGGGCTGCGCGATCCAAGCGGGAATTCACTCGGCACCGAGGGACAGATCTGGGGCGGAGTTACGGCGAACCAGGGGCAGGTGCAATATGCGCATGGCGATGCCGAGTCGGGCTTCTATCTGGGGGCCGGTGGCCAATACCTCACCGGGTATACCGTCGAGAAAAATGCCCGAGTCGATGGTTCGGGGGGCGCTTACTGGCGCCTGAAAACGATGCCCGAATACGGCAACCTCAGCATCGGCATCAACTTCTTCGGCATGCACTACACCCACAACGAAGACGTGTTTACGCACGGAATGGGCGGCTATTTCAGCCCCCAGGCTTACTTCCTGGCCAACGTACCCTTCACGTGGGCCGGCCACTACAATACGCGCTGGCATTACAACATTCTCGGCAGCCTGGGCGTGCAGGCCTTCCAGGAAACGCTTACGCCGCTGTGGCCGCTGGCGGCGGATAAGGCGCTTGAAACAAGCATGAACAACCCCATGCTGCCGGCAAAGACCAGCGTCGGCCCCAACTACGATGTTCGCAGCAATGTTTCTTACCAAATAGGCCCGCACTGGTTTGCGGGCGGCTTTCTCACGGCCAATAACTCTCGCAATTACTCCTCGATTTCGGCCGGTTTCTCGATCCATTACATGTTCCGCGCGCAGCCCTCCACGGCCACAAATCCCACGGGCATCTTTCCCACCGATGGCCTGCGCCCCTTCGCGGTGCCATAACTCCGCGATAACTCAGCCAGCTTTTGACTTACCCCGTGTAACTCAAATCCGGCTTTGACAGCTTCCTGCGTCTGCCAGAGATCGCGCCCGAGTCATGCGGGCAGCATCAGAAGTGCGAGTCATTCTTAATCCATGGAAAGGTGCATGATTCCTGCTTAAGGGTCGTGTTGAGCCAGCTTTTATCCTTCGGTCCTCATTTATAATTTGCTATTGATCGCTCAATCAATGTTACCGGTTGTTACCAACGTGTTGCCGTCGGATTTATAGCAATCTCTTGCAACCGCAATTAACTTCCTGTCTACTTAGGTACCCCAGGAGGTCAGATTGCACAATCCGAGAGTCCTTTATCCCCTGCGCACGCGATTCACGATTGGCGCGACTCTTACTCTTTTCTTGATCGCTCCACTCGTTATCGTTTCTTCAAGCGCCTTTGCGTCGGATGTCACCGTCGGCAGCCCCGCGAACGGTTCCCGGGTCCAATCTCCAGTCTTCGTCCGGGCCCTCAACACCGGATGCAATGGGTACGCTCCGACCGCCTTTGGGTACGCGATCGACGAGGCCAGCGAGATTGTTCCAGGCGAATCGGCCCACGACATCGACGTAACGCGGCTGCCGCTTGCAGAGGGAAAGCATACACTCCATTTTCGATCGGCGACCAGCGAGGGCGAGTGCCCCGAGGTGAGTACGACATTCACGGTAGCTTCTGCAAAGGATCCGACCACGCCGCCATCGATTCCCGCCAATGCCGTGTCGTCAGGCAGTCTGGATGGCTCGAGTAAATGGACCGAACAACATGATGGCGGCACGCCAGGAGAGTCCAAAGGAACGATGACTTATCCGGCAAAGACCCCTGTCTATACGGATGCCCGCCAGTTTTACATGACCTACAGCGATCAGGCTGGAGAGCGTTGGAGCACTCAGTTTGTGCGTGACGCCAATGCGACGCACTTCGTTCTCGACACCTTTGTGCTGCTGCCGAGCCCTTCGGAGTTAAAGAATCTCGAAATGGATATCGACCAGGTGGTCGCCAGCGGCGAAACTGTGATTCTCTCTACGCAGTGCTCCGGTGAGATTGGTTCCTGGGAGTATGGGGATTCGGTGGGTCGCCACGATCATTGGAAATCGACCAAGATCAAGTGCAACCCGGCCGAGTGGGCTCCGAATGTGTGGCATCACATCCAGATCGGGGAGCATCACGCACCCAACAGCGATATCGTGACGCATGACTGGGTCACGATCGATGGGGTTTATAACGTTTTCGAAGACGCGACGCTTGAATCGGGCCATTTCCTCGAATGGGGCGCAGGCGATATCAACACCCAGTTCCAGATCGAGGGCGCCAGCGAGGGAAAGGGCACCGTCACAGCGTATATCCACAAACTCACTGTCTATCGGTGGTGATGACGACGCATTGATTTACTCGTAGCGCAGCGCCTCCAGTGGATCGACTTTCCCTGCGCGCCGGGCCGGCGCCCAGCATGCCAGGAGCCCAACGGCAATGAAGAGTATTCCCACGACGATGAATGTTGAGGGATCGCCGGGCTGCACTTCAAACAAGAACGATCGCAATACGCGCGACACAATAACTGCCAGCGCGATACCCCCGAGGACGCCTCCGGCGATCAGTCGGAACCCTTCCCCGAAGATGAGCCTGCGAATGTCTTTTTGCTGTGCGCCTACCGCACTGCGGATCGCCAACTCGCGGCGGCGTGAGGCCACGGACAGCGAAATCACACCGTAGATTCCCACCAGCGTCAGCACACTTCCCAGCACCGAGAACCCGGTAAGGAGGTGCATCGCGAAGGTCCGTGAGGCGAGGGAGTCGTCGCGAATTTGCTCCAGCGTTTTCACATTCTCGATGGCCGCCGTTGGATCCACGGCGCGCAGTTCGCGCTCGACCGCGACCACCACGGCGCGCGGATCGGCCGTTGTCCGCACTACCAGATGCTTTGAGAACGCCTGCGCCTGCCAGAGCGGCAGATAAACTTCCGGGGTTGGCTCCTGGGTCAGATCGTCGGTGCGCCCATTCGCGATCTCGCCGACGATCAGCACCCCTGGTTTATTGGGTGCGCGTCCGCCGAGCCAGATTGTGCGGCCAACGGAATTCCTGTTGGGAAAGTAGCGGCGCGTGAAAGCCTGGTTGACGATGGCGACAGTCGGCGCTTTCTCATCGTCCGTCGATCGAAATTCCCGCCCGTCGACCAGCGCCAATCCCATCAACTTGAAGTAATCCGGCGTCGCTGC
>PLTV01000215.1:2387-2914 GCA_003164635.1 Acidobacteriaceae bacterium | reverse complement strand
TGGCCGGCGCCTTCTCTACCGGCAGCCTCTTCAACCAGGCGCACGCCGCCGATTTCAACGCCGCCTCGCGCGCTGTGGCCCATCTTGGGCCCGCCGAAGTAGCGCAGAACGAGGACTTCTGGGCTGTCATTCAGCGCGCCTACTCGGTGAATCCTGACATCATCAATCTCAACAACGGCGGCGTTTCTCCCTCGCCCGTCGTGGTGCAGCAGGCGGTGGAGCGCTACAACCAGCTTGCCAACGAAGGTCCGTCGTATTTCATGTGGGGCATCCTCGACCAGGGCCGCGAGCCGCTGCGCGAAAAGCTTGCGCACCTGGCCGGTGCAAACGCCAACGAGATTGCCATCGACCGCAACTCCACCGAGGCGCTGAACACCGTCATCTTCGGGCTGCCGCTCAAGGCCGGCGACGAAGTGATTGGCACCAAGCAGGACTACCCGCACATGATCGAGGCCTACAAACAGCGGGCGGAGCGGGACGGCATTGTCTACAAGCAGATCAGTTTCGATTTCCCCACGGAAGACGAC
>PLTV01000215.1:0-2337 GCA_003164635.1 Acidobacteriaceae bacterium | reverse complement strand
ACCTGCATTGCGACTACTTCGGCGCCAGCCTGCACAAGTTTCTCTCTGCTCCAATCGGCACCGGCATGATGTGGGTGAGGGCCGACAAGATCGAGAAGGTCTGGCCGCTTGTCTGCGCGGCGAATCCGCACTCGAGCGATATCCGCAAGTTTGAAGACCTGGGCACGCGCAGCTTTCCGCTGGAGCAGGGCATCGGCGAAGCGATCAATTTTCACGAAGGCATCGGCTCAAAGCGCAAGGAACAGCGCATCGGCTACCTGAAGAATTATTGGGCTTCGCGCGTGCAGTCCATCCCCAGGGTCAAGTTGCACACGTCCCTCAATCTCAACTACTCCTGCGCCATTTGCGGCGTGAGCATCGACGGCATGACGCCCAGCCAGGTGGCTTCAGCGCTGTTCGATAAGTACAAGATTCACACCGTGGGCATTGTGTGGGAGAACATCAGCTGCGTGCGCGTGACGCCGCATGTGTACACGCCGCTGGATGATCTGGACAAGCTGGTTGGCGCGATTGGGGAAATTGCGAAGAGCTAGACCGACGCTCATGTGGCGACCCACGGTTGATGAAGGGGATCGTGCTTTCCCACCCAGCGTTAGCGGACGCGAACTCTCGGGTCCCGTCTTAGAAAGGGATGTTGGCGCTCTAGATTCGCGTATAAGACCTGCGCCACGGCAGTTTGGACTCGTCAAGATGCAGGAGGGGATCGAGTTTTCCCAGGTCTCAAAATCGAGACCTGGGGCATCCGGCTTCGTAGCCAGCGTAAACGCCTTCGAAAACCGACTCCCAGCTCATAGTGAGGGCGTAGGTTCGCGCGGCAACGCGCATCTCCGCGTGCTTCACAGGGTCGCGCAGAATTCCGGCAACGGCTCTTGAGAAATCAGCGTCGGCCACCATGCGGCCGGTAATGCCGTCGCGGACGATTGACTTCGGGCCGCCATCGTGGGTGACGATTGCNNACGAACAAGTCCATGTTCGCATAGGCTGCGGAAAGCGCTTCCCCGCGCAACACGCCGGCGAACTCCGCACGATGCAATCGTCCGCGCAGCCAGGCTTCATCGCCTCCATGGCCGACGATGAGGAATCGGAAGTTGGTAAAGCCCATCGCTTCCAGTTCCTCTTCAACCTTCACCAGCAGAGCAATGTTTTTTTCCACGCTCAGCCGGCCTACGAAGCCGAGGATATGCTCGCGATCCTCGGGTTCTCGCCTGCGCCATTGCGGCGAAAATAGTTCGGCATCCACGCCGCGCGGCATCAGGCGACACGTGCGGCCGGTGTTGCGTTCGAGCAGGACGCACAGTTCCGGATTGGGAGCGAACAGCACCTTCGCCATCGAGTAAAACTTGACCGCGGCGGCCAGGGTCAGGTCCTCAATGGTCTGCTCCGTGACCAGGCTTTGCTTCGGAAACAGCTTTACGAACCAGTCGGAGCGGCGGGCAAGGTATTCGTGGACATTGGTGTGCCAGCTTGCAGCAAGCGGCAACTCCATTTCGTATGCCAGGCGCGCTCCCAGCATGCCCACCTCGCTGGGGCCAGTAATGTGCAGCAGGTCGGGCTTGAAGCGATCGAGGACCTCGCCAATAAGCGGAAGGTGGCGCAGAAAAGCCGGATCGTAGCGCAGGTCTTTTTCCAGTGCGAACGACAGAAAACCGCGCGGCAGCTCCAGGGTCCAGACAGGTCCGTCTTCAACCAGCGCCTGGGCGCGCTCTCCGGCACGAATGCACAGAAAGGGCAGGCCGCGCCGGCGCGCGAAGGCCTCAAAGTGGCGGCTGGTGTGTGCGACGCCGTTGATCTCGTGGAAGGAATCGGGAAAGTAGGCAACGCGGGGCAAGCGTGCCGCGGGGGCAGGGCGCGAGATTGTTACCGCTGATCCGTGAGCACCTTTAACCATGAATTCGATTGAGCCTGTTCTTCGAAAGGCCCGCGGCTGAAGCCGAGTTGAATCGCGGAACCTTATTCGGGAGGCTAAAGCCTTCCGCTCCCTCCGGAACGCGTAGATCTGGCTTTTGCACCAGGCACTCGCGTAAGAGGCTGGTTATTCGTGCTCGCCCAGGGCGAGCCGCAACTGGTGCGCCTCGCTCCAAGCCATGCGTAAGCCGCCGGAGACGAGGCCGCGGCCCATCAGTTGGACGGCGCCGATGACCGCGCGCATCGCGTGCGGAGCACGTCCCTTGGGCCAGACCTCGGAGAGCGGCCTCACCACGCCATTCCTGTCCGGGTGGTAGACGCGCTCATCCCAGTTCCGCGAGCCCTGCGGGAATTCGGGATAGTTGCGCACTGCGTCAATCGTCGATTGCAGGATGCGGTGCTTCCAGGGCTCGGCATATTGGGGCATAAAGA
>PLTV01000182.1 GCA_003164635.1 Acidobacteriaceae bacterium | reverse complement strand
CCTTGCAGCGAGCCGAAGATCTTTTTTGCGAGCTCGACGGCCACGGAGGCGATGGAGACGGAGCTGGATCCGATTTCGGTTTCGGAGCGGACTTTCTTGGCGGCAGCAAAGGCGGACTGCAACAGGTGTTCGAGCTGGCCGGAGACGGTTCCGGCTGCGCGGGCCACGGCGAAGGCCTCCTTGACCTGGCCGAGAATCTGCGGTTCGCCGACAACCATGGAGTCGAGACTGGCCGCGACACGAAAGAGGTGGCGCACGGCATCGTGATCGGACCGCTTGTAGATGTGGGGTTCGAGCAGGGAGCGCTCGAGCCCGAAGTGCTGGTTGAGGAATCCCGTGAGATCGGTATTGGGGTCTTCAACCTCGGCGATTAGTTCGACGCGATTGCAGGTGGAGACGATCATGCATTCGGTGACGCCTTCAACGGCGGCAAGAGCGCGCGTTGTCTCGGGCAGCTCGTCGCGCGAGATGGCGATGCGTTCGCGCAGGGCGATGGGAGCCGTTTTGTAGTTGACGCCGATGAGGCTCAGTGTCATGGGGCACCGAACCTGTGCACGTGGCTGAAGAGGTTGGCGGTCCAGACGACAACCATGACGGCGAAGACGGCACCGGAAAGGTAAGCAGCCCGGCGCCCTCGCAGGCCGGCGGTTCGCCGGACGAGAAGAAGCAGGACGTAGATTACCCAGCTCACGAAGGCGGCGATGATCTTGGGATCAAGAAAATACGATGCGCCGAGCGAGGTTTCCTGCGCAAGAACCGATCCTATGACCAGGCCGACGGTCATGCAGGGAAAGCCGAACTCGAGCATGGCTTCGGAGATGCGTTCGAGCGTGTCAAGTGGTGGCAGCCAGTCCAACGGCGCCCACGAAGAGCCTTCGGCGGCAAGAAGACGGGCCTTGGGCTTGGTCTTCAGGCGGCGTTCCTGAAAGAGATAAAGGATGGAGGCAAGCAGGCTGAAGCCAAGGGCGACATAGGCCAACAGAAGAGCCGTAATGTGCGCGATGAGCCAGCTGACGCGAACGCCCTGCGAGGGGAACGAATAGCGCTCGGTGCCCAGCGCGGGGATGAAGACCATGAAGAACGTTACGGGAAAAGCAAAGAGTCCGAGCGAGATGGCGTCGTAGAGCCACCACACCAGGAAGAAGACGGTGACAACGACAAAGCCGAGGATCGACTGGACTTCGCGGAGGCCGACGGGAACCCAGTGATGGGCCTGCAAGAGCATTTCGACCACGGAGACGAAGTGGAAGAACCAGGCCATGCCTCCGAGGTGAACACACCATCTGCGCCAGCGGTCGACTTTGTAGAGCACGGCCGGGAAGACGGCGATGCTAGCCGACGCATAGAGAATGGCTGCAACTCGAAGCCAGAGCAGGTACATATCGATCTTCACCATATAGGCGTAACTGCTCAGTATACTGTGATCCAAATCACCCTTTTGATTGTTGAGCCTGCGATACGGGAAGGATGCCGCGGCGAGAGCGGAAAAGCCGCTCTTTTCTCTGCGATGTCAGGGGCTTGCAGGGATGGTGCGCGCTCGCCTGGCGACTGTTTATGGCTTCAGGCGGGTCTTGGCTTTCGTCTTCTTCGCCATCCCGCCGGTTGGTACGCGCCTCCGGATGGGTGATGGGGGTCACCAGTAAGCAAGCGGAATGGGAGGATAATTCGGCGTAGGAATGAATTCAGTCCGAAAGGGCCCAAAATGCCGCACACATTTCTCTTACTGCGTCTTTTGAAATCCGAAATGGACCAACTTGATCTCCTGAGAGAACTGGAACTCAAACAGAAGGCATCTCTTCCCAGCGAGCAGGAGCGGATTCAACACAAAATCGACCTCGTCATGGACGAGATTTCGCAACTCACGAGGAAGATCCAGGATCTTAAGGCGAAGCGGGAGTTCGCGACGGAGTCCTGATGGGAAAGCCGGGGCAATCTTGCAGGATTGCTGAGACAACGTTGCCCTGAAACGGCAATCGAGGCGGCCCGCGCTACAAGCCCTTCTGCATAACGGCCAGGCCGGCCTTGGATACTTCCACATCGTCTTCGGACTTGCCTCCGCTGAAGGAGACAATGATGTGGCCTCCTTTGATTTCAGCGACCACTCCGCCTTGCCATCCGAATTCGCCGGTCATCGGCGGGCGTTTGGCGGTGCCACTATTGACGAGCGTGTCGGCCATTTCGGCGGACTTGGCGTAGGCGATGCCGAGCAGGTTGTTTCCCTTGCTTGTGCCGGTGGGCTCGTCTTTCATGCGACTAACGACGGCCATCTTCGACGACCAGCCCTGGACGGTGTCGCCGGGCGCGTAGTTGACCACGGCGACGCCGCCAATTTTCAGCTCGTCGGCCTTTTGCTTCATTGCCTGAAGGGCTCGGGTAGCGAGGGCATCGAACTTCTTCGCACTGACTGACCGCGGAGCGTCTGATGCCGCTGCACTGACAGAGGTTATAGAGGACGCAGCCGCAATCCACAGAGCAAGAATCAGAATCCGAGCCTTCATTGCTTCCCTTTCCACTATGCTTTCGGCTTGTAAATCAGTCCGATCACGATGCCGGTGATGAGCCACTCCAGAAAATAGGCGGCTGCGTTTTGGAGAGTCAGCTTGAGACCGACATTCAGATTGACGTAGTTGTGGAGGACAAAGCCGAAGACCACGAAGAGGCCGATGAGCGCACCGAGCGCAGCACCCTGCGTCAGGCCGGATCCGCCGCTGTAGAGCTGCGCGTAGAAGACGGCGACGATGAGAATAGAGAGGAAAGTTGCGGCCATGCCCACCGGCATGTGGCTCATCTGTCCATCCTTGTCGCGGAAGATGGAAGGGTATTTGCGGGATTCATTGATGAGCGAAGGAACCAATGAGAAAAGTGCGGCGCCGACGGCAAAGTAGGCGACAAATCCGCCGAGGGCGGCGAGGATAACGCGTATCGGGTTCATGAAGTTTCCTTTCTCAGGCGGCGGTAGGCGAGAAGGCGATGGGCCAATTTATCCGCTGGCCGCGGCTTGCGTCAAGGAATTCCAACTCAGGTTTCCACAGCCGGGCGCAAGCTTACTCGGTGCAACTGACCCGTGCGATCACGATAGTCTTTAAGCCAGCGTGATTCGAGAAGATGAACAACCCGTGGCACTCCCCGTGACGCAGCTGGAGGAGGATTCAGCGGGAAATCGAGCGTCCGAGTCGGCGAAGGCCGGGCCGGCGGTTGCCGCAGACAGCGCCCTCGCGGACCTGACGCCATTCATGCGCCAGTGGACGGCGGCCAAACGCGAAAATCCCGATGCCCTGCTCTTCTTCCGCATGGGCGATTTTTACGAGCTGTTTTACGACGATGCGGTGACGGTGAGCCGCGAGCTGCAACTGACTTTGACGGCTCGCGATCGGGAACGCTCGCAGCCCATGTGCGGCGTGCCCTACCACGCGGCCGACGGATACATCGCGCGCCTGATCCAAAAGGGCTACCGAGTGGCCATCTGCGACCAGATGGAAAACCCCAAGTTCGCCAAAACGCTGGTGAAGCGCGAAATCACGCGGGTGGTGACGCCGGGCACGGCGATGGACGCCAACCTGGTAGGCTCGCGCGAGAACAACTACCTGGCCGCGGTGGCCCGCGCGG
>PLTV01000101.1 GCA_003164635.1 Acidobacteriaceae bacterium | reverse complement strand
ATGATGCTCGAAGCAGTTACCTCCATCCTCGAAGGCATGAATCCCCGCATGCTTGAGATCAAACTGTCCGGCTTCCTCGACGATCCCATCCCCGACCGGAAAGAAAAGACCGCATGAAACGCAGAGTGCCCAGAGCCCGTGTCGGCCACGATCGATGGCTCGTCTCGTACGCCGACTTCATCACCCTCCTGTTCGGTTTCTTTGTCGTGCTCTTCGCCTTCTCGAAAGCAGATCAGCGGAAACAAACTCAGGTGGTCGCGTCGATCGACGCCGCATTTCGATCTCTGGGTGTTTCCACTGAGACCGCACGCGCCGCCTCCAATCGCCACGTTGGCGCAGGAATCGATACTCCGCCAACCGCGCAGGAAATGGCCGAAAATCTGGTCCCTCCCGCCCGCGTGCAGGCGGACCTCGACCTCACTCGCCGCAAGCTCGAACAGAATCTCTCCGGCCAGCTCGCTGCCCATTCGGTTTCAATCCACATGGGTCGCGACGGCCTTGTGATCAGCTTGCGCGAATCTGGATTCTTCGCATCCGGCTCCGCAACGCCCAGCGCCGCAACCCTCGCTACGCTTCGCCAGGTCGCCGCGTCCCTTGAGGGATCTCCTTACGATCTCCGCATTGAAGGTCACACCGACAGCCTGCCCATCCATAGCGCGGAATTCGATTCGAACTGGGAGCTGTCGACGACCCGCGCCACATCCATCACGCGCCTCATGCTCGATCTCAAGGCCTTGCCGCCCGATCAAATCTCGGCCGCGGGCTATGCCGGATTTCATCCCGTTGCTTCCAACGAAACCGAGGAGGGACGTGCCGAAAATCGGCGCGTTGACCTGGTACTTGTGCCGCGCACATACTTCCATTTCCCCGACTCCGGATCGACGCAGGCGGCCGGCAGTCCCTGGCGCAGGATTACCGACAATTGACCGGAACTCTCTTCAGAACGCTTCGCCGAGTTCCCTGCACCGTCCACTGCAACAACGAATACTTGACGCCAGAAGTCCAATCGTATGTACTAAAGACCTGTGGCGAAGGAGTTCGCCCTAACCGCTGTCCTCCGATAGGCCGGACAGATGATGACTCCTGACAGGGGATCCTGTTGCGGAGTCATGTCCCGGCCGGTTCCCTTGATTTGAGAATTTTGATTCGCCTGGCTCGTCGGCGTGTGCATCGCTGTGTTTGCTCTTCGCGATGGTGCAAGGGCGCCAGTGCCCAACGGCAGGTCTGCGTTCGCTGAGCGGCGCCGCGACACGTGTGGGATGACAGGCGGGGATGGTGTGGAGTGGAGAAGTTTCTTCTCGTAGGATTGGGCGGTGCTCTGGGTTCCATGACCCGCTATTGGCTCGGCTCGACAATTGCCAATCGCTGGGGAACCAGGTTTGCATTCGGCACCTTGACGATTAACGTAATCGCCTGCGCGGCGATTGGGTTTTCGTTCACCTTTTTGACCGCGCACCTGAACATCAGTCCCGCTTGGCGGTTCCTCATCCCCGTCGGCTTTATTGGCGCATTCAGCACGTTCTCCACCTACGAGTGGGAAACCCTCTCTTCGATCCGCAATGGCGCGTTTTTTCTCGCCGCCGTGTATGCGTCGGTCAGCTTCGTTCTCGGGCTCTTGGCTGTCTGGTGCGGCTCGGCATTGGCCGCGGTCTTCCGCTAGGCCCCGAGCGCGGCCACGAGCGGGAGTTCCTTGCGAAATCTCGACTGAACTTCACATTCCTTCACACGCTGGACGAACGCCAAACCAATTCCGTGCATCCTACCCCATTGCGGAGAACAAGTACGGCGACCGGCCGGACGACCGGTTCTCCATTTCCGGCTGCCTAGCCGATCGGAGAAGAGAGCATGCCCCTTATCAATGTAGTGTTGACTCTACTGGTTGTTGGCGTATTGCTATGGCTCATCAACCGCTTCGTCCCCATGCAGTCCTCTATCAAAGGGCTGTTGAACGCGGTTGTCGTGATTGCGGTTGTGGTGTGGATGCTCAGGGCGTTCGGGCTCTGGCACTATGTCACCGACTTTCGCATCGGGACCTAGTTCGAATTTACAGAAAGATCGATCTCGCTCGCAGCTATCTTTCCTTCGCGGAGCTTGCAACTTCCGGCCCTTCCACCTCATATAGCTGGAATTCGCGAATCGACGCCGCATCGGTGCTGGAGAGAATATTCAGCCGCACGCGACTTGCCCGCACCTGCGGGAAGCTGTCGATCTTCTTGTGACCGATGGCCTGCGCCGAGGCCACACTCTTCCACGCGCTTCCGGTCCAGATATCGATTGAATATTTCTGCACGCGCTGTCCGTCATTCAGCCACTCCAAGGATACGGCGAGATTGAACGTGATGGGCGCAGGAAAACTAACCTCGAGTGTGGCGTGATGCGAGCCTGCGGGCGCAGTCCAGAACGTATCAGGATTGCCATCGAGAGCGGCGCTCTCCTCAGAAGAAACCGGCGCATGTTTCAGCGCCAGGTTGTTCCCGTACTGCTTGTGCAGAGCCTCGCCGAACTCTTTCAACCGAGCCACATCGCTCTCTGGCAACAAACCGCGGCGATCCGGCGCCAGGCCAAGCATCCATTGCGCGCCACGCCCGACAGTTGCATCGTACGTGGTGAGTAACTCGCTCAAACTCTTCAACGAGCCGTCGTCGTTGGGATGCCAGAACCAATGGCTCTTGCGCAAAGGTGTATCGGCTTCAACGGGACGCCAGCGTAAGTAGCCGTGGCGATCGATGACGTTCCAGTTCTCGTAAGGAACCACTCCGCTTTCGTTGCCAACCCAGCGGGCATCGCCGTATTCAAAGAGGCCGGTGTCGGCGAAGACGATGGTGTTTGGCTGATAGGTGCGCAGAGTCTCAATGATCTTGGGAAAGTTATAGACATGGCCGCCACTTCCCGCGCCGTCAAGCCAGAACTCGACCAAATCGCCGTAATTCGAAGCAAGCTCGGATAGCTCTGCCTGATAGTAGTCGTCATAGGCCGCGGAATCTTTGTATTTCGGTTCATGGCGATCCCACGGAGAGAGGTAAATACCAAATTTCAATCCATATTTGCGCGCCGCGCGCGCCACATCGCCAACCACATCGCCCTTGCCGTCTTTCCACGGGCTCGACTTCACACTGTATGCAGTCTGCTCCGTGGGCCAAAGGCAAAACCCATCATGGTGCTTGGCCACCAGCACAACATACTTGGCTCCCGAATCGCGGATCGCCTGCATCCATTGGTCGGGATCGAATGCTGTGGGATTGAAGTCAGACGGGCTGGCTGTCCCGTCGCCCCATTCGCGATCGAGAAAAGTATTCGTCGAGAAGTGGATGATCACCCCAAATTCGAGGTCCTGCCAGGCCGTTTGCTGCGCCGTCGGCTGAATATCTGCGAAATTCTGCGCGACAGCAAGCGTATAGCCGGTCGCGAGACCAAGCCCGATTAAAGCAACGACATTGCGAAGTAATTTCATAGAGCAAATCCGTTGTGCGCTCAAAACATCACTGGTGGCGTGGCAGAAACTTCCAGATCTCCGGGTCTTCTTCTCCGAGGACCCATGAGCAAAATCCTTCAAGGCCATCCTTCTTCACAAGGTCATATCGATCCTGGAAGGTATGCAGGTCAGTGAAAAAGATCCATTCGCGCATTTGATCGCGATAAAACCAGAAGTAGGCGCTGTGGTCCTGCTCGTCCCACTGCACCTTGCCGCTGTAGGCCGTGGCGAGTTGCATGGCATTCGCATAACCGATATATTCGGCCGTTGGATTCGGCTTATCCTCGCCCGTCGCCGCATCCCGTGTCGGCGCGCCCGCATACCAGTGGTATCCATACACGGGAATGCCGAGCGAAAGCTTTTCCCTGGGTACTGTCTTGAGCGCGTAATTGAGATTCTCGACCGTCCAGTCCCAACCGGCAACAGGACCCGGCATCGTCCAGCGCGTGTTCTGGTCGTAGGTCATCAGGCAGAGCAGGTCGACCGATTTCGCCAGCGCTTCAATGTCGTAGGCTCCGCGCCAGTCCGTGTAAATCCACTTGGCGAACCCACCCGCACCGGGGAAGCCGGGCGCATTAGGAACCGTGGCGATTGTCAGTTGCAGCCCGGCCTTGTGCAGCGCGTCGGCCGAGACCTTAACGACGGCCGTCAGCAAATCGCGGTCTGTCCAGTCAACGTTCTCGAAGTCAAATTGAAACCCGGTATACCCGTGCAGCTTGCACTCCCGGATCATGGCCTGGTTCATGATCGACTGGGCATTGGCGTTGGACGCCAGCACATGAAAACCCTTCTTGTTGAACATGGCAAGAATGGGCATCACCGGTACCTTGTCTTCGCCGGCCCGCTTGAGTACCGTCGCATCGGGAGCTCCGGTGACCAGTCCGTTCTCATCCACCTGGTACCAGGTGGGCACCAGAAGATCGATCTGCCGCGAGTGCGCCAGAAACGAGCGAATCGAATCGGGCCCGCTGGTCAGATAAAAGAGCGCGACCGGCTCCGCATGCAGCAGACAAGCCGCGGAAAGCAAGGCGAACGAAAGCAGAATCTGAAGTTTTTTCATGGTTCTCCGCGTCAAACGTTTTCGTGGAATCGGCCGGCCGCCGTTACGCCGTCGCGTTGCCTTCGAAGTGCGCTTCAATCTCTTCCAG
>PLTV01000304.1 GCA_003164635.1 Acidobacteriaceae bacterium | reverse complement strand
GCGCGCAAGGCATTGAGCACAGCAAGATCGAGCGAGATGAAGAGAAGTCCCTTACCGGCCTTTTCGGGCCATTGAGAGGAGAGGATGATCTCACAACCTTTGCGGTCGACCTGAATGATCCAGGACTTTCCCGCCTCTTCATAGCGCCACGCTTCGGTGAACCCCAGTTGGTTCACGTAAAACTCAAAGGACCTGTCGATATCGGCGACAAACAGCACCGGCCGGGTGTACCACTTGTCGCTCATCGGTTTCTGCTCCCCGTGCGCCGCGATCAAGACCAGCGTGCTTTCTGCGGCGAAACCTCAGAATAGCTTTGCGAAATTCGTGAGCGCAAGAGCAGAATCCACGAGGACTGCCAGTCATTCCGCGCGCAGCGCATCCACGGGGTTGATCGCCGAAACCCGCAGGGCGGGCAGAAAGCTTGCTAGTGCAGCCGCGGCAACAAGGATCAGTGGCACGGTGGCGAAACTCACAGGGTCGAAGGGGCTCACGCCAAACAGCAGGCTCCGCAACAGCTGCGCGATCGCAACTGCGGCTCCCAGGCCCAACACGACGCCGATGCCTGTAAGCGCCAGCGCGGAGCGCACAAAGATCCAGCGGACTGCGCCCTTTTGCGAACCCAGCGCGAGGCGGATGCCGATTTCGCGCGTGCGCTGTGCAACCGCGTAGGAGATGACACCATAAATGCCGACCAGGCCCAGCGCGAGCGCCATGGAAGCGGCGATGCCCAGCATGACAAGTGTGAAGGAAGTGCGCGCCATGGAGCGGCTGGCGAGATTCTGCATGGTATCGACCGAGGCCAGAGGCAGATCTCTGCTGACCGACCAGACGGCGCGTTGCATCTCGCTAAGCAGGCTCTGGGTGCCGGCCCGATTTGTGTGCAGGACATAGGTGATGGTGCGCAAGCCGTCCATCTCAGCGGCACGGGAGTAGCGGTCGTAGAACATGGCCGGCCAGTAAACGAGCGGAGGCGCCTGCTCGCCGACGCCATGTACATGCACATCTTCAACAACGCCAACCACCTCTTGCCAGGGCGAGCCACTGTACTTTTTCACGCGCTTGCCTATGGCTGCCGTGGCTGTACCCCAATTGTCGCGGGCGAAGTTCTCCGACACGATGAGGTACGGGCGAATGTTCTGAAGATCGTCCCATGTGTAGTCGCGGCCGGCAACGATGCGTGTGCCCATGGCGCTGAAGTAGCCGGGAGCCACGTAATTGAACATGCGCAGCGGCCCCTCGCCACCCACATATTTCTTCGACTCCACGGCGATGGTGTCCCAGTTGGGATCGACGCCATCCATCGGCACATCGGCGGCATAGCTTGCCGTGGTCACACCCGGAATTGCCGCGAGCTTGTCGAGAATCTGGTTTTGCATCTGTGTGACGGCTTTCACGTCGGTCACCATCAGGTCGGGGACGGTGATGCTCATGGTTTCGATGTGCTGAGCATCGGCGAAGCCAGGATCGACATTGCGCAGCGAAGCGAAAGTCCGGATCATGAGCGATGCGCAGACCATAAGCACCAGCGCCATGGCCACTTGTGCCACCACAAGCAGATCGCGCGAACGCTGGCGATTGCGGTCGCTGGCGGCGCTGCGGCTGGTTCCACTCAACGAGAGCCTGGGCGCGGTGCGGGCGTAGCGGAAAACAGGAATGGAACCGAAGAACAGCCCCGAAAAGACGGCTAGCAGAAACGTAAAGAGCAACGAACGCCCGTCAAATGAAACTTCGCTCAGGCGCGGAAGGTCGGCAGGACCGATGGCCGTGAGCATGCGAAGCCAGCCATCGGCAACCGCGACGGCCGCCACGCCTCCCATGAGGCCAAGCATCAGGCTTTCCGTCAGCAGTTCCCGCGCAATGCGCGCGCGTCCGGCCCCCAGCGCGGCGCGTATTGAAAGCTCCTGGTGCCGCGCCTCGGCGCGGACCAGCAACAAGTTCGCCACGTTGGTGCAGGCGATCAGCATAACGAGCCCGACCGTGCTCATGACCACCCAGAGCACATTGCCGATGTTGCCGATGACCTGTTGTTTGAGGGGGCGCAGATGGGGCGTAATTCTCCAAACCGCGTAGTAGTGGGGATTCGAGCCTGGTCCGTTGGACCAGGAGTCCATCCATTTCGGGATCAGTCGGGCGAGGTCCGCATCTGCCTGCGAAATGGGAACGCCGTCTTTCAGTCGGCCGATGCCGTTGTATCCGAAGCCGGCGAGAATCTGGTGGTGGCGATCGAGCGCCAGCGGAATGAGCACATCGAAATCATGATCCACGAGACGGAAGCCGCGCGGCATGATACCCACAATTGTCCGGTTCTCCGCATCCACCTGAATTGAGCGGCCGATGATGTTGCGGTCGCTGCCGAAGCGACGCTGCCAGTAGCCGTAACTCAGCATCACGCTCTTCGCGCCCTGCGGCTGCTGATCGTCGGCAGAAAACCAGCGGCCAACGGAAGCCGGCACGCCGAGGGTTTCGAGGACGCCGTCGCTGACGCCGACGATCTGCACCAGCTCCGGTGTGGCGATGCCTGTGACGTTGGCTGTGCCGGGAGACCAGATGCCCATCGATTGCAGAGTCTGGTTGTGGTCGGCGAAGGTGATCGACATGGAGGTGGAAAGCTGCAAGCCACTGGAGAAATTGGCCAGTCCGCCCGCGCCCGGCGCGTCAAGAAACAGGGAGACCAGGCGATCGGAGTTGGGATAAGGAAGCGGACGCAAAAGAATGCGATTCACCACTGTGAAGACCGCGGTGTNNCGGCGAGAACGGACTCCAGCGCGGGCCATTGCCAGACTTCTCGGCTGCGCGTCGCAATGAGAACGGGGTTTCCGAAAACGCGCAGAGCTGCCTGGCGGGCCTCGGTGCGCGAAAGATTTTCGAGGCGTATGAGCTGTTCGGTTTTCTCTTCAATGTGCTCGCGCAACTCTTCCGACAAATCCTCGTTAAGGTTACGGCGGCGAAAGACTTGTGAAAACCAGCTCATGACCGAGCCTCCTAGGAGTTCGCAGTACGGCGTTCCGGCCCAAGAACAAGTTGGATGCCTTCGAGCATCTGGTCGAAGCTCGATATCTGCCGCTCGAGGTGGCGCACGCCACTTTTTGTAATCTCGTATACGCGCACGCGGCGATTGGTGGAAGGAGAGATCGTCCATTCGGCGCGGACAAGCTTGCCTTTCAGCAGGCGCTGCAATGCCGGATAAAGAGAACCTTCTTCCACCTGAAGCAGGTTGTTGGAGCGCTGCTGAATGTGCTGGACGAGGGCGTAGCCGTGCGCGGGCTGGCGGCGCAAAGATTCGAGGATCATCACTTCGAGGGCGCCGGGGAACAAATCGCGGGGTGCATTCTTAGTATTTTCCATAAGGCATTGTCTTACGAGGCTTAGAGTAGAATAGTATGGAAGAAAAAGTCAAGACCGCGGCAAAGTAAACAAGGAAACCGGGAGGACGGCGGACCAATCTGGCAGCCGCGACGGTGCTGTTGTAAAACTGAGGCATGTCCTTCCATCCTGCGCTCGCCCTGCTCGGATTGATTGCCCCACTGCCCACAGCTCAATCGACATCGCCGCCCGCACAATCTGCAGTGCAGCCCGCCGCCTCAATTTCCCAAAAAATTGCGGGCATGACGCACATGGATGGACTCTTGCCGCTCGACTGGGATGCCAAGGCCGGCAAACTCTACCTTGAGATTCCTCACCTGAATACCGATTTGCTCTATGTTCACTCACTCCCCTTTGGAGTGGGTTCCAACGATCTCGGCCTTGACCGCGGCCAGGTTTCCAGTGGTGCAATTGTGCGCTTTGAGCGCACCGGGCCAAAGGTTCTGCTGATTGAACCGAACGAGCTCTTCCGCTCCTCGTCTTCAGATAACGCCGAGCGGCTTGCAGTCCGCCAGTCTTTTCCTGAGTCTGTCCTTTTTGGATTCAAGGTAGAAGCCGAGGATGCCAGCGGCGCTGTGCTTGTAGACGCCACGGACTTCTTTATGCGCGATGCGCACGGAGTTGCCGAGACTCTCGCCGATGCCAAACAGGGTGCGTACAAACCGGATGTCACGCGCTCGACAATTGCGCTCGACAGGACTCGAGCTTTTCCTGAGAATACCGAGATCGAGTCGACTCTTACCTTCACGACAGACGACCCCGGCAAAGCCAATTTCGTGCGCCAGGTGACTCCCGACTCGCATGCCGTCACGGTGCGCGAGCACCAGTCCTTCATCGAACTTCCCGGCCCTGGCTTCACGCCGCGGCGCTTCGATCCACGCGCGGGCTACTTTCCTGATGCGTATCGTGATTATTCCGCTGCGTTGGGCGAACCTCTCGATCAACAGTTCATCATCCGGCACCGGCTGCAAAAGANNACCGCCCTGGTGGAAGGCGCACGCTGGTGGGATCAGGCGTTTCAAGCTGCGGGTTGGGCGCCGGGCACCTTCCGCGTCGAATTGCTGCCTGCCGACGCAGACCCGATGGATATTCGCTACAACATCATTCAGTGGGTGCATCGATACACGCGCGGCTGGAGCTATGGCAGTGCGGTCGTCGATCCCCGCACTGGCGAAATCATCAAGGGAAACGTCACCCTCGGATCGCTGCGCGCTCGCCAGGACTATTTAATCGCCGAAGGCCTGCTATCGCCTTACGTAGATGGGAAACCGCTGCCTGCCGCCGATGATCCCATGCTCGCCATGGTGCTGGCGCGCATTCGCCAATTGGCCGCGCACGAGACTGGGCACACGCTGGGGCTGGCGCATAACTTCGCAGCGAGCAGCTATCCGCACACGCCGCAGGAATCCGTTTCTGTGATGGATTACCCATTCCCATACATTGCACTCGACGGCAACGGCGTGCCCAGCCTCAAGCAGAGTTACGCGGTCAACATAGGCATCTGGGATAAGGTGGCCATCAATTATGGGTATCGCGAGTTCGATCGAGAGGGCAAGCTTCAGGAAGACGCCGCGGCACTCAACGAAGTTCTCGCCAGTTCCGAGAAGACGGGGCTCATCTTCATCACCGATGAGGACGCGCGTCCTCTCGGCGGCGCGCATCCACACGCGCACCTGTGGGATAACGGTGCTGACCCCGCGGATGAGTTGAATCGCATCCTCGATATTCGCGCGGCGGGTCTTAAGTGCTTTGGCGTCGATGCCATCCGCACCGGGACGCCTCTCGCGCAATTGGAAGACACGCTCGTCCCGCTCTATTTGCTACACCGCTATCAAACTGAAGCGGCGGTAAAGGAAATCGGCGGACTCGACTACCGGTATCAGCTTCGCGGAGATGCCCAGCCCAATGCTGAGATCGTCGCTCCCGCGGAACAAAACAAGGCCCTTGCCGCAGTGCTCAAAACGCTCTCACCACAGGCTCTCACGCTTCCCGAATCCCTGCTCGCAATCATGCCGCCGCATCCTCCTGGATTGAGACCGACAAGAGAATCTTTCCCTTCCGAAACTGGGCTTACTTTCGATCCGATTGCCGCCGCCGAGTCGGCCGCCGACCTCACCCTGGCAGGCCTTCTCGATCCGGCCCGGGTTTCGCGCATCGTGCAATACCATATGCGCGTTCCTGACTCGCTGTCCCTCCGTGTCGTTCTGGAAGACATCTCGAAGGCTACCGCCGAGCGGCCTGAAGCAGGACACACCATGTCCTCCGAGGTGGCTCGTGCCGTCGAGTTCCGCGCGCTTGAAGCCATGCTGTCGCTGGCCGTAAATCAGCAGGCGTCAAGTCAGGCACGGGCCATCGCACGGTTCCATATCGACGGGGTACTCAAGCAACTCACCTCCGCGCAGCCGCTTGCCGACACCGCCGAGGAGATTCACCGGGCTGCCATGATCGACCGTATCCAGGCGTTTCAAAAGGATCCGACGAAATTCGTTCCTTCCGCTCCAGTGAATGCCCCGCCCGGCATGCCCATCGGCGAGGGTGATGATTTTTCCATTTCCCCGGCTTCGTGAGAGTGGCCGCGGTCTCTCGTTTTGAGGGAAAGGTCGTGAGACGTGGCGGCCCACTCATCGCGATGAAGCTGCGATACGTGGGGCACAGCGCCCATTGCGGCAGGGAAAAGTGAATGATTGGACGAAAGCGGAATCGTGGCAAAATAATCCAATGGCAACTGTTCGATTTTCCGGAGGCGTCGTGCACGATCTTCCGGCTGATCTCCGCAAAGCGCTCGCCTCTGACACGCAAGCACGAGCGGCATGGGAAGACATCACGCCGCTTGCCCGGAACGAGTGGATCTGCTGGACGATCTCCGTTAAAAAAGAGGAGACAAGGCGGCAACACGTCGAGAGGGTCTGTTCGGAACTGAAGGAAGGGATGCGGCGGCCGTGTTGCTGGCCCGGGCCATCCATTCGACTGCGCGTATGATTGCCGAGAAGATTCTGGAATGGAGAAGGGCCGATGCAAGCAGCCGTCTATCACCGTTACGGCTCTCCCGATGCACTCGAGTTACAGGAGATTCCCAAACCCCTTCCCGCAGAAGACCAGGTTCTGATCCAGGTTCACGCCGCCTCGGTGAATCCGTATGACTGGCACTTCATGCGCGGGACTCCATCGTTTATCCGCCTGATGACTGGAATTCGCAGGCCCAAGTTTCCGCGGCTCGGCGCCGATGTTGCCGGAGTTGTGGAAGCAGTTGGCGCCAAGGTTACAGCGTTCAAGCCTGGCCATGTTGTTTTCGGCATAGCGAAAGGTGCATTTGCGGAGTTCGCTTGCGCTGACGGATCCCAACTTGTCGAGAAGCCTCCGGAAATCTCATTTGAACAAGCCGCATGCCTGCCCATCGCAGGAATTACGGCGCTACAGGGCATACGCGACAAGGCCAAAGTTCAGTCGGGACAAACCGTTCTCATCAACGGGGCAGCGGGCGGCGTGGGGACCTTTGCCGTGCAGATTGCCAAATCGCTCGGGGCGCACGTGACCGGGGTGTGCAGTACCACGAATGTCGAGCTTGTGCGGTCAATTGGGGCGGATAAGGTGATCGACTACACGCGCGAAGATTTCGCGCGTTCGACCGAGCGCTACGATCTGCTCTTCGATCTCGTGGGCAATCGCGCGCTCGCTGACTACCTGTGCACAGTGCAGCCGCACGGGACATACATCGCGTGCGGCGGCGGAGGGCCGGATCGCAGCAGCGCGAGCCTGCTCACACAAATGCTCGGGAACGCGATTCGGGCGCGCTTTACCAGTCGAAAGATGCCCGGCCTCTTTGCCAAGATCAACCGCGAAGATTTGAACCTTCTCGCCGATCTTGTTGAAGAAGGAAAAGTGAAGCCCGTCATCGAGCGCACCTATTCTTTGAGCGAGATTGCAGACGCAGTGCGCCATGTCGAGTCCGGTCACACGCGCGGCAAGGTTGTGATCGCTGTTGGTTAGGCATCCCGGGCGCGAACGGAGAGTTCTATCAGCCCTTCGTGAGCACCACGTGCGTGGCGAAAGGCGTGGTCACTCTCTCTGTGATGGAGAATCCCAGCGCGGGCAGATCGATGCCGGGGAAGAGCGCTTCGCCCTGTCCGAGGAATACGGTTGCAAACGCGAATTGAAGGGAGTCGATGAGGCTGGCCCGCAAGTATTGGCGCACGGTGGAAACGCCGCCACCAATCTTGACGTCCTTATCGCCGGCCGCCTCTTTGGCGCGGCTGAGCGCTTCGTGAATGCCGCCAGTGGCGAAGTAGAAGGTCGTGCCGCCTTCCATGACGAGCGGTTTGCGCGCGTGATGGGTGAGGACGAAGGTGGGAGCGTGGTAGGGGGGATTGGCGCCCCACCAGCCTTTCCACGCGTCGTCGAGCCATGGGCCGCGAATAGGGCCGAACATGTTGCGGCCCAGGATGAAGGCGCCGAAGTTCTCCATCGCACGGCTTGCGAAACTTTCGTCCACATCCACAGACCCACCTGCCTGGCCGTGCATGGCGCGGAAAGTTTTTGTATGGAAGAACCACTGAAAGATTTCGGGACCGACTTTGCCGAGCGGGTTCTCAAGGCTTTGCTCGATACCCGCGCTATAACCGTCTAACGACACGCCAAATCCTGCAACACGAACCTTCGACATCGACCCTCCTGACGAGGAAATGGTTCCCGCTTGCAAAAGGATAAAACAGGCCACGCGACTCATTTTCGGCAACCCGCGCGGCGCGCGATCAACAGGCAAGCGCGCTATGCTCAGAGGATGGTCCGGTTCACAGTGTTGGCTTCGGGGTCCAAGGGGAACGCGGCGATCATCACGGGCGGCCGTACGCGGATTCTGGTGGATGCGGGGTTGAGCTGCCGCGAACTGTTCCGGCGGATGAAGCTGGTGGGCGAGGAGTCGGAGACGCTGGACGCGATCCTGATCACCCATGAGCACTCCGACCACGTGGGCGGGCTGGCTGTGACGGCACGCAAGCTGGGCATTCCGGTCTACTTTACCGAGGGCACGCACCGCGNNGCCTGGATGCGCTGGCTGACGCCGCGGCGGCAAATGACCTACGCGCAGTGGCTTGAGCAATGCAGGAAGCAGGCGACGGAGCGGCAGGCGGAAACGGAACCTTGCGACACCGACGAAGAGATGGAGGAAGAGGCCGCCGAGGTGGTGGTTGCGGCTGCGCCGGAGCCGGCGGCGGAAACGGCCGAGGCTGGGGATCGGGTTCCGACGCGCAAGGAAGATCCAACGTGGCTGCCGGCGGTGGAGACCTTCGAGGCAGGGCAGCCGTTTGTTGTTGGCGACATCGTAGTGAGCCCCTTCACCATTCCGCACGATGCTGCCGACCCGGTGGGGTTCACATTCAAGGCCGAGGGGATACGGATTGCCTTCGCGACCGATCTTGGGTACATTCCGCCCAACGTGAAGGCTCAGTTGAAGGGGGCCGACCTGCTGCTCCTGGAGTCGAACCACGACCTGGAGATGCTGCGCGATGGCCCCTATCCGTGGTCGGTGAAGCAGAGGGTACTTTCGCGTGTTGGTCACCTGTCGAATGAAGCGGCCGCCGATTTTCTCGAAAAGGGATACGATGGGCAGGCAGCGTACGTGGTGCTGGCGCATCTATCTGAAAGCAATAATCTTCCCGAATTAGCACGGGGCGCGGCGGAGCGCGCGCTATTGAATAAGGCCAGCCTTTTGGCCAACCGGCTGTTGCTGGCGCACCAGGGGGAACCTCTTGAGTCTATTTATTTTTGAGTCAATTCAGTTACAATAGTAAGAACGGGCTGTTGCCTGCATGGAGTGTTTGCGGCATTTGCGGCAAGTCTCACAAGGGCGAATCAAAGGAATTACGCAAGCGGCCAGCGGAATTTGAAACACAAATGAAATTCCGTGCATCTGATGGTTAACCGGCAAGGCCTTCGTTCTGGCCAATGGTTTTTCGGCCGGACGCGACTTTCTAAATTCGCGCAAACTCTTCGCAAAGTGGGTCCAAAATTTGATGGCAAAGACTGCATGCACGGATAGAGTCGCAGGCGCCATCCTGGCAAGCTGGCGTTACGACATTTCGGGTATCTCGCCTGAAATGAGCAAAGACTACGAGCAGCACTTCACGGAGTGTGCTCATTGCCGGGCGCGACAGAAGTTTCATCGCAGCCTCGACGTCACGCTGGCCGTTCTTACATCGCTTTCAGTCTTTTTCTTCCTCTTCGCGCTGGCGGTTGTGCACCACATCAAGCCGCTCGAAAATGTTGCGTTTAAGGTATTGAATCTGGATATTTTCGACATGTACCACATGCTCATGTCGGCTGCGACCGCCGGCGTGGTGTTCTCGGTGATTGCGTTCGTGCTGGTTCTGACGACGACGCCGGTGCCAACTTACCTGGGCGGCATTGCGGCGGAACGGGCCAGGCTGCTTGAAGAGCGGCTGCCGGAAGCGATCAAGTCGCTGAAGCCGCGCTAAGTCCGATTCAAATCAACGAACAAGTCAAAGCCTCCCGAGTGGGAGGCTTTTGTATTTGTGCGGCTGCGGCCGACTCTAGCGCGGGAACATAATCCACAGCAGAAGCAGGAACGTGATGGAGCCGGCGGCGAGGACGATCAGCATCGGACGCATCAGCGGGTGATCGTGCTTCATCGGCTCAATGGTTTGCAACTGCACCTGCGGCGCGATTGCCAATTCGCCGTGCGCTGTTGACGCCGTTCTGGTTGGGCGGGTGAAGCGCAGGCCTGCCGGAAGTCGTGGAGATGAGAACCATGCGGCTTGGCGAAGAACCGTGAAGAACCCATTCGAGGTGACGTTGAAGTCTCTACGATTCCAAGTATGCGGGCCTCTCATCGTTTCCTCCGGTGTAGCGCGCGTTCAGTTTCCGGGCGTGCTCGGTTCCGCCTTCGCTGCCGGTCATGTCCTCGGCATCGGCTTTGAGCATACGCCTTCTCTGCGGGAAGAGGAACTTAGCGGTTCGGGCCGTGGAGAGTGAGGAGGTTCGTGCTTTCCCATCCTAAATGACAGACTGCGTCATTCAGAATGGGGCACGCCAATCCAGTTGATCGAAACTTTTCCTGTCAATTTGCGTATTACGGGCTAATGCGACTCGTTGCGCTCCTGCCTATCGTCTTCGACCTGGCCCTCGTAAACGCGTGCTTGTGCAGGCCGCAAGCGGCTAGTCCGACCGAGCCCACGCCAAGCGCGGCGGAGATCATGGCGCGGGTGGCTGCAAATCAGGACCGTTCTGAGGCGGAGCGCCAGCGCTATGTGTATGTGCAGCATGCGCGCATGACTTCCGGCAAGGGCGCAACGGTGTTCTGCGAGGAACTGACCGACTATCGCATCACGCCCTCCAGCGATGGATCGCAGGACGAACTGCTCAAGCTGGATGGGCGCGTGCGCGCCAAAGGCAATTACGTCACGTATCACGCGCTGAAGGATTCGGACAATAAGGATGACAAAGACAACAAGAGCGGGAAGGATGGCAAAGACAATAAGAGTGGGGGCAGCGCCGACAACGACGCGGTCTCCATCGAGATTGGCGGCGAGGGCCTGGACCGCGACCTGGTGGAAAACATGCGCAAGGACCTGATGCACGGCAAGTCGAAGGACGGCATCGACGCGCACCTGTTCCCGCTCACCTCGAAGGACCAGGAGCAGTACACGTTTCAGATGGTGGGGCAGGAACGGATGAACGGGCGCGATGTGGTGCATATCCGGTTCCGGCCCAAGGACAAAAAGGATTTTGGCTGGAAGGGCGACGCGTATATCGACAGCACTGCGTATCAGCCGGTGCTGGTGACGACAGGCATGGCGCGGCAGATCCCGTTCGCGGTGCGGACATTTCTGGGAACGAACTTGCCGGGGCTTGGATTCACGGTCGTGTACGCGCCGCAGGCAGACGGTGTGTGGTTCCCGTCTTCGTTTTCAACCGAGTTCAAGATTCACGTGCTGTACTTCTTCAATCGGCAGATCGTGCTCAATGCGGAGAATCGCGACTTTGAGAAGACGCACGGCGAGACGAAGATTCTGGAAGGAATGACACCGGTGGAAGCGCCGGCGGTGCCACAGCCTCAGTAGCACAATCCAACTTGGGCAGAATGATCCCGCAGGCCCTAAAGGGCGGCTAAACTCTGGTGCGCTTTTTGGCCTGGATAAATCCGGGCCCTTTCAAAGCAGGTCCCCAAATACTATGAATTGAGACTCGCGTTATTTTGCGATGGGCACGCGCATGTCGCCGCCGGTCATTTCCTTGGGCAATCCCAACTTCAGGATGTTGAGCAGCGTCGGCGAGATGTCGCGCAGGGAGCCGTCGGGGCGCAGGCGGTAGTGCGCTGCGTCTTCGGCGATGTAGATCATGGGCACCGGGTTGGTGGTNNATCAATGACCTCGCATGCGCGAATGGTGGGCTCGAGCTTGCCGGAGTGGCCGACCATATCGGCGTTGGCGAAGTTGGCGACCACCAGGTCGAACGCGGTGTCGTTGACGGCCTTCACAATGTTGTCGGCGATGCACTCGGCGCGCATTTCGGGCGCGAGATCGTAGGTGGCCACTTTGAGCGAGGGGCAGAGGATGCGCTCTTCGCCGGGGAAGGGAACCTCGATGCCTCCGTTAAAGAAGTACGTGACGTGGGCAAACTTTTCTGTCTCGGCAACGCGCAGATTGCGTAGCTGGTGGGCGCCCAGAACGTTGGCCAGAATGTTGTCCATGGATTCGGGTGGAATCACGAGCGGCAGCTCGTAGAGCTTGTCGTACTGGGTCATGCACAGGTAGTGCAGGTTCTTGGGGATCTCGGAGCGGGGGATGGTTTCGTCGAGCGACTCCCAACCATCGAGATTGCGCCCACCCTTGCTGTTGAGGCCGCTCTCGCGGGCCAGGACGCGGGTGATCTGGCGGGCGCGGTCGGCGCGGAAGTTGAAGTTGATGCAGACGTCTTCATCACGAATCTGGCCGACGGGCTTGCCAGCGGCGTCGACGACCACGAAGGGGATGAGGAACTCGTCGGTAACTCCGTTGTTGTAGTTCTCCTTGATGCGGGCGACGGGGTCAGGGTAGGAACCGCCCTCGGCCTTGCCATTGACCATGGCGTCAAAGGCTTTGAGCTCGCGCTCCCATCTCTTGTCGCGGTCCATGGCGTAGTAGCGGCCGTTGATTGAGGCAACCTTGCCGACGCCGTACTCACGCATCTTCTGTTCGAGCTTTGAGATGAAGCCTGCGCCGGAGGTGGGGCCGGTGTCGCGGCCGTCCATGAATGCGTGGACGAAGACGCGCTGGAGGCCGTATTCACGGGCGGTGCGGAGGAGGGCGTAGAGGTGCTCCTGATGGGAATGGACGCCGCCATCGGAGACGAGGCCGAAGAGATGAAGCTGGCGGCCACCTTCCTGGGCGCGCTGCATGGCGGCGACGATGGAGGGATTCTTTTTGAATTCGTCTTTGGCGATGAGCTCGTCGATGCGGGTGATGTCCATATGGACGATGCGGCCGGCGCCGAGGTTGAGGTGGCCGACTTCGCTGTTGCCCATCTGGCCGTCGGGGAGGCCGACGAAGTGTTCGGAGGCGCGGATGAGGGTGTTGGGATACTCGCGGAGGAGCTTGTCGTAGGTGGGCTTGCGAGCGAGAGCGATGGCGTTGTCGGCGGTTTCAGCACGGTAGCCCCATCCGTCGAGGATGGTGAGGACGAGAGGACGCTTGGGCACGAAGAAGATACCTCGAATTCAAATCGATTTTCTCTACTAGGATAACCGGCTGGAGCTGGCGATCAGGTGTGCTGGTTCTCACACTTGATCAGTCGCCCGCGAAGACCGGGCACTGGCTGCTCGGGGGCCGCTTGGCCGAGTATTCCTTTGCTATTATTGGGGCCACAGAATAAGGGCGGAGGTTGCCCAAGATGTATTGCCCTGGATGCGGCGCCAGAATGCCGGAAGCGACGAGCTTTTGCCAAATCTGCGGGCGCAGTGTGTCGCCCCTAACGCGACCAATTAGGAGTGAGCAAGCCGTTCAGAGGTCCAACCCCGCCCGATCAAAGGACGATGAGTTGGAAGATCTCCTAGGCCGGTCGCCCGTGAGGGCTGATCGGTGCGTGATCTGTTCGACAAACGGGGAGTTGGCTTTGTTCGATTTCGGACTCGCAAGGATAAAGGTGACTCGAAACTGGACTGAGACAATTGCTTCTGCAGCCGTCTCAGCGGTATCGCTCCCCCTGATCGGTTTTGGGATGGTTCGATTGCCGGGCAAGACGACCACCACGAGAATGTTCAAGCTTCGAATGGCACTTTGCGAAGAGTGCCTTTCAGAATGTTGCGGTGGGTTCCCAGACCCATCAATCCATCCGTGGTTTCCTATCCTCTGGGAGTATGGATACAGACAGGTTGTTCCATCGCAGGCAATCTCTGGACGTTGAATTTGCTCGACCACCGAGGGCCCGTGGGAAGGCTCAGCGAGCTACCGGCGCGCCCCGAAGAACGGGGACGCAAGTTGTTGTCAATTCGTAATGTTGCGGCGATTCGTGATGTGCGATAGATTCCACGCGTGAATGAAAGAGTCTATTTTGCGTATATTGTGGCCAGCCGGAGCCGCACGCTTTATATCGGGATGACAGGGGATCTTCGGACGCGAGTCTTGCAGCATAAGAAGCGGACACGTGAGGGATTTTCATCGACGTACAACTGCAACCGGCTTGTGTGGTTTG
>PLTV01000083.1:2556-9372 GCA_003164635.1 Acidobacteriaceae bacterium | reverse complement strand
GTTGGTCCCCGCCACGGATCCGGTGGAGGTTCTCGTCATCGATCGCATCGAGAAACCGACTCCGGTGTTTCCCCGCATGGCCTCTTTAGGGCCATCGCTCTAAAAGGCAGTCGCGAGAGGGTTTTCACGCTCCTTTGGGACTTGGCTCGGCAATGCGGGCCATGTAATGGGCCCGCTGACTTGCTCACAGGATGTCGAGTTTGTCGAGGATGCGGGCTAGGTGCTTGCCGGCGAGGGGAAGTGCGTAGGTGACTTTGCGCACGGAGCCGCGGAGGATTCTGGACACCTCTTCCTGATGCTGGCGCTCGCGGTAGGGGCATTTGCTCGTCTTCGGGCAGGCGCGCCATCGACGGACATCAGACCCAAATCTTCCCGCTCCACATTTGCATGCAATTTCGGCGAGTTGATGCACAATCAATCCAGAAATCGATCTCCAAAGCAGATCAGCTCCTCGGAACCCTTTGAGAAAGGCTGTAACCCCTTATGTGTCTAGAATCTGCAAATAAGTGCTTTGGAATCAAGAATTTGGAAGGAGAGACCGTCTCTATCTAACTGAAAACAGGGAACTTCTTTACAGAAATACCCTTTTTTTTATTTTTTTTATTTTGACAACTCGAGCCTGCCGGAGCCGCCGTATCCCGGAAGCGCAAGGGCGTCGCGCCCCACAAGGAGTCGGCAACTTCGCACAGAGACTCAACCGCACACACTGAATCAGCAATTGCCGGTGTGGTCCTGGCGGTGGTTCCCAGACATCCCGGGGGTTGGACTGACCTAGCCGGTCGCGGCATTGAGGCAAAGCCCCCGCTCTTCGCGCTACGATGGGTGGGCAACGGGAGCGAATCATGATTCGAGTGGGGCTGGTGGGGTTTGGGTTGGCGGGACGGGTATTTCACGCGCCGCTGATTTCTTCGGTAGAGGGATTGGAACTGGCTGCGGTTGTAGAACGCAGCACCGATCAAGCTGCGCAACGGTATCCGGGCGTCGCGACCTACCGATCCGTCGAGGACATGTTGCAGGATTCGAAGCTTGACTTGTTCGTGGTGGCTACGCCCAACGCGACCCACTTTGAGATGGCGAAGAAGATTATCGATGCCGGGAAGACGGTGGTGGTCGACAAGCCCGTGGCTACGACATCCGAGCAGATCGCGGAACTCGCGGAGCTGGCGGCGGTGCGGAGAGTCCTGGTCATTCCCTTTCATAACCGGCTCTGGGACAGCGATTTCAGGACCGTCTCTCAACTGATGCGTGAAGGGTCTTTGGGGCGGCTAGTCTCTTTTCAATCGACCATGGACCGATGGGCGCCGGGATCGACAAGGCGGCCTTGGAAAAACGACCCATCGGAAGGCGGGCTGCTGCTCGACCTGGGGACGCACATCGCCTACCTGGGGCTGGAACTGTTTGGCAAGCCGGAATCCGTGAGCGCCGAGGTACTGCGCGAGCGGGACGGCGAGGGTTCGAACGATGCGTTTACAGTTCGGCTGAGTTATCCGGGACTTGCCGTCACCCTCGCGGCCAATCAGTTGTCGGCGCTGGCTCGGCCGCGGTTTCATCTACGCGGGACGAAGGGAAGCTACTGGAAGTCGGGCATCGATCCGCAGGAAGCAGCGCTCAGCAGGATCACACGGATCGCGGATGGACCGTGGGGCGAGGAACCGTCGGCAAACTGGGGTACGCGCGCGGCGATCGTGGATGGAAACGTGGTGAGCTGCCCGGTTGCGCCGATTCCCGGAGATTACCGGCTTTTTTATACGGGCGTGCGCGATGCGCTGCTGGGACAGGCGCTTCCGCCGGTTACCGTGTCCGCTGCGTGGCGTGCGGCGCGTGTGTTGGAGTGGGCACAGGAAAGCGCGGAGACGCATTGCGCGGTTCGCTGCGACTGGAGCGACGAACCGGAGTGAGCGCCTGCAGCCGGGCGGACGCTCGCTTTTCGCTCGCCGGAGGATCGATCGTTGCTGCGACTCACTTGCCGGAGTTGGGGGCAGGTTTGGGTTGTTTGGGCGAGCTGCGTTTGGTTTTCTCGCGGACAAGGGGCTTCGTCGGAGCCTGGGGCGCCGCGGCCCGTGAGACAAGGGGCGTGGCGACGGGCTGCCTTTCGATCAGCGGAATCCAGAAATGGAGTTTGGCGCCCTTGCCGGGAGTAGAGGCAACCTTGATGCCGCCGCCATGCGCGATCAGGATGGCGCGGGTGATGGCGAGACCCATTCCAGAGCCCTTGCTTTTGTGAGCCGCACTGCGGCCGCGGTAGAACTTCTCGAAGATCATCGGAAGGTCGTGGGGATCAATACCCTGGCCGGTATCTTCCACTGAGAACTCGAGCCCGAAGGAGGATCGCCAACTGCGGAGGAAGATGCATCCGCCGGGGGGCGTAAACCGGGCTGCATTTTCCAGGAGGTGACGCAAGACGCGCGCCAGCAGATGCGGGTCGAACCAGGCGGGCTTGTCATCGCCTTGGACTTCGATGTCGACCTTGAAGCGAGCGAGAGCCCTTCGCGATTCTTCGACTGCATGGTCGAGTAGTGCGCGCACGTGTTGCGGCACGCGTTGCACCTGGACCACATCAGCGTCAATCTCCGCCATTTCAACGGCTTCACCGATGAGCAAATCGAGGCGCGAAGCTTCTTCATCGACGATGGTGATGAGGTCGATGCGTCCTGCCTCGTCCAGGCCTTTGGCTTCAAGAAGGGTCGATGCCGCGGCTCGGATGGAAGTCAGAGGAGTACGGAGTTCGTGGGTCAGCGAGTCCACCAGCGCGGTACGCAGGCGTTCGGCCTCGCGGGCGGTATCGGTGCGGGCGGAAGCCTCAATCGCCATCGACCGAGCGAGAACGATGGCCACCTGAGCGCTGACCGCACTCGCCACCTCGTGAGAGAAGGAAGCGGGTTGCCAGGCCACCGCGCCCACAGGACGCATGCCCAGCATGAGCGCGTTCATGTAGAACTCGGAATCCACGGGTCCGGTTGGATTTTGACCTTGGGTCATGGCGCGGAGCATAGTCTGCACGCCTTGAGGAACTTCGCCGGTCGACCGATAGAACTGATCGTGTTCACACACGTAGAGGATCACCGTATCCATCACGAAGATGCGTTGAATCAGGCGCGGCAGATCGTGAATGAGCGAGGCCGCATCTTCATGCAGCATCATCTCCTGACTCAACTCATAGAGCCGCTCTACGTCCTGCTGGCGCTGTTCTGCCTCAAGCGTCTGCCGGCGCGCGCGGGCTGCGAGACGGCTGACAATCACCGAGCAGACGAGAAACGAAGCAAGAGCGACCCAGCCCTGTGCGCCGATAATTCGAAGCGAACGGAAAGGCGGCAGAAAGAAAAAATCGAAGGCGAGCGCGCAGACGGCTGTGACGTAGAGCGAAAGCCAGGGGCCGGCCTGGGTAGCCGACCACACAACGAGTGCGAGGAAGACCATTCCTGCTTCGGCGGAGTTGGCGTGCAACCTGGTCAGCACCAGCGTTGTGGCGGCGGCGGCGGCGCTCGCGGCCAACACCCGTGCCACGCGGGTTGCGGTTGCACGCAGGTCCATCGGCATCCTCAATGGAATCATACCGGGGATAGCCGATGATGTAAGCTTCCGATAAAAGACAACGACACGTTGCCAGAGGTGGACAGGCGCAAGATGCCCGGAAGAATTCTAGTCATTGACGATGAGTCGCAGATCACGCGCGTGATGCGCGCAGCATTAACAGCACAAGGCTACGATGTACGCACAGCGAACGACCCCGAAGAGGGCATCGAAGTGTACAAGGAGTGGTCTCCGGACTTGGTGATCACCGACCTGATGATGCCGGGAATGTCGGGAGTGGAGTTGACGCGCGCCTTACGTATGCGGGGCACGACACCGATTCTCGTGCTTTCAGTTCGCGACCACGAGCGGACCAAGGTTGAAGCGCTGGATGCGGGCGCAGACGACTACGTGACCAAGCCTTTCGGAATCCAGGAACTGCTGGCGCGAGTGCGAGCCCATCTGCGTCGCGCACCGGAACGCACGACGTTCGCAATCGAGCTGGGCGATTTTGTTATCGACGCCACGGCGCATTTGATCAGCGTCGTGGGCAAGCCGGTTCACCTGACTCCCAAAGAGTTTGACCTGCTGGTTCACCTTGCCCGGCACGCCGGAAAGGTGATCACGCACCGTGCCCTGCTCACGGCGGTGTGGGGCGCCCAATCAGCGCACCAGCCAGAGTATTTGCGCGTGTTCGTTGGGCAGGTTCGCAAAAAGCTGGAAGCCGAAACCGGCCGGCAGTACATCCAGACCGAACCGTGGGTCGGCTATCGCTTCGTACCCGAAGGCTGGACCGAGAGCGAGAACTAACGCTTCACCCCGCGCGTCAATCCAGTTCATGATTCCTCTCGCCTCCTGGAAATGCGTTGCCTACGGATGCGCGGGAAACAGCCCCATCTGGCGCAGAATGAGCAGACCGCTGTACTCGGTCCATTCTTCCTTGATTTGGCCGTTCACGACGCGAAAAATGCTGATTCCGCGGCCGTCCACTTTCTTACCGGTTGCGTTGAGACCGTTGCCCACGCCGGTGTTTGTGCCCCGGCCTCTCCACAGAACCGTCACCAGGTCACCCTCGGCAATTTCTTTTTCCACCGTCATCTCGAGGTCGGGAAACGCGGAACGCCAGCCACGATCAATGCCCTGCGACTGGTCGAGCGCCAGGTCCTGTGTGGTGTCGTGGTTGACGAAGTCCGATGCATAGATTTGGCCGGTGATCTCGAACTTTCCTTGCGAGAGGATTTCCGTGAACACCCGACGCACGACGGGCTTGTTCTTGTCGGCGTGCTGTTCTCGGCCAAAGGCCGGCATCACGGCGAGTAATGTCAGCGCCGTTGTTACAGCGAAGATCCGATTCATGATTTTCTCCTGCTTGGTTCCAAGCGTTCATTTCTCTGCCGGCGCGTTATCTTCCCAGACAAATACTTCCTCAATGTTCTTCCCAAATGCGCGCGCAAGCCTGAAGGCCAGCGGCAGCGCGGGATCGTACTTGCCGTTCTCGACGGCAATGACTGCCTGGCGCGAAATTCCAACCATCCCCGCCAGTTCGGCCTGGGTCCAGTTCTTTTCCGCGCGCAGCACGCGCAACCGGTTTTTCATCGATAGTGCCTTACGGCAATCGCGTAGCCGATGCCATAGAACGCGGCCATCAGAATCCACGCCACGCCGACATTGAGCGGGCCAACACAATGCGCCTTCTCCAGGTCTGCATCGATGAAGACGGCGAGAGCAGTGAGCAGGAAAGCGGTCGCGGCTGCCTCAAGATGCACGCGGCGTAAAAATTCATCGAGCCCGCGGACGCGACGCACGATGATCGCCAGCAGCACGAGATTCGCAGGGATCGGGAGAAGCGCGAAAATCATGCGCGCATAGGGCGGAAAACCGGGGCGGCCCAGCAGCCGGGTGGCGGCGATGTCGATGGCCGAGGCAACAACAAGCACGGCCCAGAATGTGAACGGCCTGCGTCTCGAAGCTAAATCGGGAGTCTTCATAGAAGTATTTCAAACAGTACAAAAAGTAATCTATACATTACATCGATGTCAAGATGAAAATCGAGTTCGGCCACGCTCTGGTGCGAAAAAGCTTGTAGGTCCCTCTTCGGGATAGAACGCTTTGCTGGCGCGTTTTTCGAGCGGCAGCCCTGTGTAGAGTCCGGGCGGCGCGGCCCAGGACAAAATGTTTACAATCCAGATTCGTAATTTGCCGGGATTTTCAGGTATTCATCCGGTTTTTGTCCCCTTACGTTTTATTTAGGAAATCCTTTTGATACCAAAAGCATGCCTGCTCCAACATGGTCATAGCGCCGGTGTGCAAATAAAGTGCGCCGAATGCGCGACCGACTCGAGTGCTGTTAGTGGACTCGTAATACCTGGAGTTCTGAGACCGCAATGCAAGATTTCGTGATGCTGTTGTTCACCGTTGTCTTTTTCGCGCTGGCGTTTCTATACGTCAGGGCCTGCCAGAAGTTGAGGTAGCCTCCACATGCCCATCGATGTTGTTACCGTGGTTGCCCTCGTCCTTTCGATCCTCCTCTTTATCTATCTGGCGCTCGCCTTGTTGTATCCGGAGAAGTTCTAAAATGTCCGCCAATGGCTGGTTGCAGTTTGCCCTCTTCTCCGCCGTTCTGTTCGCCACAGTTCGCCCCGTTGGAGCCTATCTCGCCCGGGTGTTGGAAGGCGAGCGCACGTGGCTTGACCCGGTGTTGCGTCCACTTGAGCGGTTAATTTACAAGCTTTCCGGAGTGAACGCGGCGGAAGAGATGAACTGGCGCCAGTATGCGTTTGCGATGCTGGGCTTTTCCGCCGTCACGCTGGTGGTGACCTATGCGATTGAGCGAGTGCAACACGCTCTGCCGTGGAATCCGCAGGGTCTTGCCAACGTGGGTCCGGACCTGGCCTGGAACACGGCGGCCAGCTTTACGACCAATACGAACTGGCAGTTCTACACGCCCGAAACCACAATGAGCTATTTGACACAGATGGCGGGGCTGGCGACGCACAACTTCTGGTCGGCGGCAGCGGGCATCGCGGTGGCGGCGGCATTGATACGCGGCATTAAGCGGACGACCTCCGGCACCATCGGCAACTTCTGGGTCGATATGACGCGCACGCTTCTCTACGTGCTTATTCCGGGTTCGCTGATTTACGCGCTGCTGCTGGTGGGGCAAGGCGTACCCCAGAACTTGAAGGCCTATACAACAGCCCATCCGCTAGAACAGCCAAGCCAGACGCAGACGATTGCGCAGGGGCCGGTGGCATCGCAGGAAGCTATCAAAATGCTGGGCACGAATGGCGGCGGATTCTTCAACGC
>PLTV01000083.1:0-2461 GCA_003164635.1 Acidobacteriaceae bacterium | reverse complement strand
ATGGAGGGCAAGGAAGTCCGCAACGGCATCGCCGAGTCGGCCTTATTCGCAACCATCACGACGGATGCAAGCTGCGGGGCCGTCAACGGCGTTCACGACAGTTTTACACCGCTGGGCGGCATGGTGGTGCTGACCAACATCATGCTGGGCGAAGTGGTGTTTGGCGGAGTGGGCGCGGGAATGTACGGAATTCTGATCTTCGTTGTGCTGGCGGTGTTTATTGCCGGATTGATGGTCGGACGCACTCCGGAGTACCTGGGCAAGAAGATCGAAGGGTACGACGTGAAGATGTCGATGCTGTACGTGCTTATCTTCCCGCTGATCATTCTTTCGCTCACGGCTTTTTTTGTGCTTTGGCCTTCGGTTGGGTTGGCAGCCCTTTCCAATCAAGGCCCGCATGGGCTGACCGAGATCCTCTATGCCTATACATCGGCGGTGGGGAACAACGGGTCGGCATTCGCGGGGCTAAATGCCAGCATCAACCCGAAAACACTTTGGTGGTACGACGTGGCAATGGGATGGGCGATGCTGGGCGGGCGATTTCTGATGATGATTCCGGTGCTGGCGCTGGCCGGAAACCTGGCAATGAAGAAACGCATTCCACCGTCGCCTGGAACCTTTCCGGTGAACTCCGCATTGTTCACGGTGCTGCTCATCGGCGTGATTTTGATCCTCGGCGCGTTGACGTTTTTCCCAGCGCTGAGTTTGGGCCCAATTCTGGAACACCTGCTGCTGAAGGCTGGTCATGTTTTTTGAGAGACAGCTTCAGCTTTTGGCTGATCAGGGGTGGATGCGAAGTTCAGATTTTCAAAAGACAGCACGCCAAGAGCTGACGGCTAAAAGCTGAAAGCTGGTTTTAGGGAACGGAATGTCATGGCAGAAAAAACGAGTCTCTGGAATCGAGAAATCCTGATTCAGGCTTTGCTCGATTCGGTGCGCAAGCTCAACCCGCGCGGAATGGTCAAGAATCCTGTGATGTTTGTTGTCGAAGTGGGTAGTGTGCTGACCACGGCGCTACTGATCGACAATACGGCGCATCATCGTCCAGGATTCGGATTCAATCTTCAGATCACGCTGTGGCTTTGGTTCACGGTACTGTTTGCGAACTTCGCCGAAGCCATGGCTGAGGGGCGCGGCAAGGCGCAGGCCGATACATTGCGCAAGGCAAAGGGCGAGACGATTGCCAAGCGCTACCGTGCCGACGGCAGCTTTGAAGAAGTCGCCAGCGGACTGCTGCGCGCCGGCGACATCATATACGTCATCGCGGGAAGCTACATTGCCGGCGACGGCGAAGTAATTGAAGGCGTAGCTTCGGTCGACGAGTCGGCGATTACCGGTGAGTCGGCGCCAGTGATCCGCGAAGCGGGCGGTGACCGTTCGGCGGTCACCGGTGGAACGAAAGTGCTTTCGGATTGGATCAAGGTCCGCATCACTTCGAACCCAGGGGAAACATTTCTTGACCGCATGATCGCACTGGTGGAGGGCGCCACGCGCCAAAAGACGCCGAATGAGATTGCGCTCTCGATTCTGCTTTCGGGGCTGACGATCGTGTTTTTGCTGGCCGTGGTCACTCTGCAGCCGTTTGCGATCTATTCCAAGGCGCCACAGACGATTTTTGTGCTGGTCTCGCTGCTGGTGTGCCTGATTCCCACCACGATCGGCGCGCTGTTGGCGGCCATCGGCATCGCAGGGATGGACCGCGCCTTGCGGGCCAACANNGTGAGCCAGGAGCGGCTGGCCAACGCGGCGCAATTGTCTTCGCTCTCCGACGAAACGCCCGAGGGTCGGTCCATCGTCGTGCTGGCGAAAGAAAAATACGGCTTGCGCGGTCGCGATCTGGGTGGCATTCACGCGGAGTTTGTCCCCTTCTCGGCGCAGACGCGCATGAGCGGCGTGAATCTGCCGGGCACACGGATTCGCAAAGGATCGGTTGACGCGATCGCGCGCTTTCTTGAGGAGCAAGGGACGGCACTTCCGCAACGCGTGCGCGACCACGTGGAAGAAGTAGCACGGCAGGGCGGAACGCCGTTGGTGGTAGCGGAAAATGCGACGGCGTTGGGGGTGATCCATCTAAAAGACATTGTGAAAGGCGGCTTGAAGGAGCGCCTGGCGCGCCTGCGGGCCATGGGGATTCGCACCATCATGATTACCGGCGACAATCCATTGACTGCGGCGGTGATTGCGCGCGAAGCGGGCGTGGACGATTTTCTGGCCGAGGCGAAGCCCAAAGATAAGATGGACCTGATCAAGCGCGAACAAGGCAAGGGCAAGCTGGTGGCGATGACCGGCGATGGCACCAACGATGCCCCGGCATTGGCCCAGGCCGATGTGGGCGTGGCCATGAACTCCGGCACCTAGGCTGCCAAAGAGGCCGGTAACATGGTTGATCTGGACTCCAACCCCACAAAGCTCATCGAGATCGTCGAGATCGGCCAGCAGTTGCTCATGACCCGCGGCGCCT
>PLTV01000393.1 GCA_003164635.1 Acidobacteriaceae bacterium | reverse complement strand
AGACAATCCAAGCACCTATGCTTCAACTTACCTTCTTCTTCGTGCGTAGCCAGGTTCTTCGAGCCACACTCGGGGCAGTGCTTTAGAATGCCGGTAATCCAACCCTTGACATCGACATTGACCTGCATGTCATCTGCCATGAAACCCCTAGAGAATTCTGTACGGATTTAGGTTGTCACAACCGGGACGGAGGCTTCACTGCCAGATACGTCCAATCTTGCGGCTGGTGCGAAAAGGATGGTTGAAAACGAATCTTCATCGCAGCTCACGGAGGAGCGCAATTGGACGCTACATTCCTATGCTGTTTTGAGAAAACGGCTTTCGCTGTATGCTTCAAGCTCGGAGAACGAGACAATCTCCTCGACAGACGACTCCCCACGGAGCGGAATCAAATCAGCTTCCTGTTGTTCTTGGTCAACCCACATGACGAGGAACGCCCCACTTCTACCAGCGAGTTGAACTCGTTCGCGCACCTTAGGAACATACATAGTTCACCTTGAGCAAAAGATTATTTGAAATATTTCACCTTGTGCTGAGCAATAGCGGACACGACCGCATCGGAAATCGGCGTGGGAGGCTCAAGTGCGGCGGAACAACGAGATCTGGAGACAAGCCAAAATGCCCCGCCGGATTTCGTCGCCGGCGGGACCCAGGATTTGATCGATCAGTTTCGCTTCTATGGGCGAAGCCTGTGTATGAATCTGTCGCACCACAGGAAAATAATCTGCCCAATTTTATACAGCTTTAGAATGTCGCCCGCACTGCCGCGTTGATCGAACCTTGCCTGGTCTGAAGCGTGTCCGTCGCGGAATGGTTCACGCGATGGTTTTCAAGGTAGCGATCGTTCGCATCCTCAAGCGAGATTGGCTCGGTATACATGTCACCTTCGTTGTGGCGATGTAATCGAATCATCTCCAGGCGTCGAATGGGCCTAGCTCGGGAAAAGTGTCACAGCTCGGATAACCCACAAACAGCATCCAACTGGACAGGAGAGAGCTATGTCACCTAGTACGCACGATCGAACCATGGAACTCCACAATCTTGCGGCCCATGCACACGCTGCGGCTGCAACGGCTCACGGAAAAGGAGATCACCTAAAGGCCCACGAACTGACTAAGCAGGCACACGAACACTCATTCAACGCTTATAAACATGCCGGCGAGCTCATCGCGGACATTGCTGCGCACGAAAAAGAATAGAACGAAATAACCTGTCAAACCGTTCTGGATCGTATGTCAGCGGAAGCACGGTTGCCCAAAGGCGCACTGACGAAAATGAACCATGCCCTTCGGCGCTAACGAAGAATGGGCCACTTGCGCTTGTCAAAAGTGAGCCACACTAAGAACACAGCGGCGAGGACAAATGGGAGCAAAGTATCATCCGCGCCGAAGGCGCGCGTGCGTGTTGATCGACGGTCTGAGACCGCGCGGGCTTCTTTATAACGGGCATCTACGGGCATCTTTGATGCTGCGCATCAGATCTTTGCGCCTCCCACCGGCATGATTTCGAAATGGCGGCGCGGAAATCTGGCGGGGGAGAGCATAGAACTATAGCGGCTCGGATTGTCGAGGACTGTCCAACCGGACGGGCCCGAATCTCGACCTATCTGGCGAATCTCGAGACATCTGTAAGGGAGCTCCCTCCGTTGGCATAAGGAGGGNNCCTTTCGGGTCGTACTCCGGCCTTCAGATGGCGGCGACAGTGTGCTAGGAACTGTGGCACTTTCCCACCGACCGTTGTTCAATCACGAATTCGACCGTGCTTCCTTCCGAGATGCTATCAAGCAATTCTTCGTTGGAGAGCGTCGTACGTTCGCTTGGGATTCGAATCAATCTCGAGTCGACGAACTCATTAGTGACTTGCGAGAAGCCTCGGTAGGAATGCCAATTACATAACAAGCTGGTGTGTTCATCGCACACTGGTCGGAGATCTGGGTGAATTGTTGGCATCTCGGCAGTGACCTTGTGATCAATACCTCCCGTCAATCAACCACTGGGCGAGAGGTCGACCCGAGGTTCTCCCAAATCCCGTGTCTCAAGAATCCGCGATGGGGTGACATCGGCAGGGGAAACACAGAGGCAGCAGTGGTTGACCGATTCGAGAAGGCTCTTAAGACGTTCGCAAACCAGGGGTCTTTTTTGCCTCGCAGCCATGAACCAAACGGACGCGCAAGGAGACATGCCGCCGGCGTTTTTTGCGTCGTCTGGAACGGTGTAATAATTCTCCCCCGTGATTATCAAGGGTGAGAGCGTTTTTCGTGGGGTTGTCTAATTTACAGCTAAACACATTAGAATGTGGTGGCCAGAGACGGGATTGAACCGCCGACGCCGGCCTTTTCAGGGCCGCGCTCTACCACTGAGCTATCTGGCCTCAGTGCAAACTTTCAGTTGCAATTGCCTGCGCGGATTCCGGCGTCGCCGGATAAGGGGGCGGGTCCACGGACAGTGTGATGCAACCACTCGAGACAGTATAGCAATTCCCATTCTCCCCGCAAAACCGCTCAACCAATCACCCGCTCCTGTCTCGACGCTCGACTACACTGGAAAGCAATCATGCGCCCGATCCATCTTTGCCTTCCCAGCCTTGCTCTTGCCACAACTTCCCTGTTTAGCGCCGTCCAGGCCTCCGCCCAGTCATCCGGACAAGCAGTGTCATCCACCGCGTCCGAAGCTCGGGCCACGCGGGCCTACCAGGCCGCCCTCCATCAAGGTCCCGAGGCATTACAGGGTTTTCTGGCCAATTTCCCCAAGGGCGCTGACCTGCATGTGCACCTTTCCGGAGCGGTGTACGCCGAAAGCTTCATTCGCGCCGCTGGCGAAGACGGCCTGTGCGTTGACCCGGCCGCTCTCAAATTTGTTAAGTCACCCTGCGAAGCCCCGCTACTCCTAGCCTCCGAACTCCCTCATCACCAGGAACTTTACGATCGCCTCGTCGACGCCTTCTCGCTGCGCAGCTTCGTTCCGACTGCCGGCTGGAGCGGCCACGACCAGTTCTTCGCCACCTTCGATCGCTTTGGAGGCCTGGGAAAGAAGCATGCCGGCGAATGGGTCGACGAAGTGGCGTCGCGCGCCGCTGCCCAAAACCAGCAATATCTCGAGCTGATGCAGACGCCCGTCTTCACGCATGCGGTGCAAAGTGCCCACGAGATCGGCTGGAATCCCGATTTCGCCCAGATGCGTCAGGCCCTCCTCGATCATGGCCTTCGCGACGAAGTTGCAGCAGACCGCGAAGATGTCAGCACTGCCGAAGCCCAACGTCTACAGATCGAACACTGCGAAACCCCGCAGGCCGCGCCTGCCTGCCGGGTTGAGGTCCGCTACATCTACCAGATCCTCCGCGAACATCCGCCAGAGTGGGTCTTCGCGCAGACGCTGCTCGGCTTTGAGACCATCCAGACCAGCATCGACGCGCATGAGCCGACCTGGGTAGGCATCAACTTCGTCCAGCCCGAAGACGGCTTTATCTCCATGCGCGATTACACCCTGCACATGAAGATGGTCGAGTATTTGCACTCGGTCTACCCCCAGGTCCACATCACGCTGCACGCGGGTGAACTGGCCCTCGGCCTCGTACCGCCTGAAGGTCTCCGCTTCCACATTCGCCAGGCCGTCGAGCTCGGTCACGCCGAGCGCATTGGTCACGGCGTCGACGTCATGTTTGAAGACAATGCCCAGGCGCTCCTGAAAGAGATGGCGCAAAAGCACGTGATGGTCGAAGTCAACCTCAGCTCCAACGAAGGCATTCTCGGAGTGAAGGGAATCGACCATCCCTTCCCGCTCTACCTCGATGCACACGTTCCCGTCGCGCTCTCTACCGACGATGAGGGCGTCAGCCGCATCGACCTCACCCACGAATACGTCCGCGCCGCCAACGACTACCACCTCAGCTACCGACAATTGAAAGACCTGGCGCGCACCGGCATGGAGCACAACTTCCTGCCTGGCGTCAGCTTGTGGGCCTTGAAAGATGCCTTCACAACCCCGGCGCCTTCCTGCAAAGGCCAGCCCCTTGGCGCCGAAAGGCCTGCTTCCGCCTGCGTTGCGTTCTTGAAGAGCAGCGAAAAAGCCGCAGCGCAATGGGAACTCGAGCGTCGTTTCCGTGCCTTTGAAGCCAGCTTCTAATACCAGCTACACTCTCTTCTAAGCCAACGCCTGTTGTTGTCTGGCCGGAACCCTTCCCTCAAGGAGACCCGTGAGCAGCAACGATCCGTCGTTAT
>PLTV01000361.1:8430-16778 GCA_003164635.1 Acidobacteriaceae bacterium | reverse complement strand
GAATCTCGGCCACCCGCATCCGCCGGTAGTGGTGCAGTTTGAATTTCCACAGGTTTGCGCGGCTGTTTTTCTGGTGGGATGATTAAGGCATGGCGAGAAACCCATATACGAGAAGCCTGTTCCCTGAACGGTGCAATGACGATGACGGCGAATGGTTGTATTACGTGTGCTCTAAATGCAGAAAGTTGATTGACGCTCCCCCCGATGATCCTCAAAAGTTGGAAAAACTCTTCATAGAGCACGTCAAAAGTGAACACCCAAGGACCCCGCGCGAGGACTTCAGCCAAGCCGCCGCGCGGATCGTAAGAGAGGCTACTGAGAAAACTCCAGACGAGCCTGAGCGACCTGCGGCGGATAGAACAGTCCCACGATAATCCAAGAGGCGGGATGCTGATGCACGGTCCCAACAAAAAAATGTGTGTCTAGTTTTTCGATCATCTCCGTCTCGAATCGCTGCCGGAACTTCTCTTCCCATTGATCCCCGTACTTATCTCGCCATTGGCGATAGGCCTCTGCCATTTCCCAGTCTGTGCAGCTTAGGGTATGGCCCTTGCACTCACGCTCATCGCACGAAAACTTGTATTGGAACTTGTATGGAATTTTCTCTAGCTGCTGTTTAGGCGGCAGTGCGAATAGGTGCCCTTGCGTGAGAATGGCCTGTTGGGCGAGCGACCAATCCGAGGCATCCGGCGTAATGATTAGCTTTTCGATGGTCTTCGGCTTGAAAACGCCTAAGGTCGGGTGCCCGTCTGCATCTCGCTTTTTAACCAAGCAGCATAGACAATGTGCGCGTAACGGCTCAATAAATTCACGTCTCAACTTCCAGCCGTCATCGGTGGACAGCGGCTCAGAGACGATCTTGATTCCGCCTTGCGTGAGTTTGTAGCTCTCCGGCCTGTGATCGGTAGCCTTCTCGACGGTCACCTCAACCCACTGATACCGGCGGAACTTTTCTGCCTCCGCAAGATAGCGCCAAGGAACGGGAAATAACCTTAACCACTCGCCCTTATTTGTGATCGCGGCGGTGCAGGAAACCTCAGCCCCTTTCCTCGCGGGCGTGGGGTAGGTTCGGACTACGATTAGCGCCTTCTTTGTCTCGCGCTGCGGCATAGGTTCATAGGTCGAATCCGCTCATGCCCATGCTTTCGAGGGCGAGAGACAGCCGATGCCTATGGCACTCCTGCGGGTCGATTTCAGTACACATGAGGGCGACTGGATGCTCAACACAATTCAAGAAAAAATGCAGGTTTCGACCCGTGCCGAAGAATTCAGTTATGACGTGCTCATCGTACCAGTCCCAAATAACCTCACGAGTTCCGGATTCGATAGCTTTCGCGCGAATGTCGCGCGGAACCCCGAGTTGCGGAAGATGAAAGTAGTTAATTCCGCGTGCTGCTAGGAGCTTCGCCAAATTGCTTTTGCTCAACTCCGGCCTGTACATGCTGACGGCGTTCTGCCTGATGTCTACCAGCGTCCGCACTCCGTTGGCCAAGAGTGCCGCGACAATTTCAGGCGTCGGTCTGCCTGTATACCCTAGAGTGAAGAAGTTAGCCTCACCGGGCGACCGCGTACCGTTCCAAACGACTTTGTTTTCTATCTGTTGCTTCGCGGGAAGGGACGGAAGGGACAGTCGATGAGCCTGCGGCATACTTCGATTCTAGCCCAGACTCCACTTGATGATCCCGTGCACATCTTTATTCCTCCGCAGTTTAATATCGGCTTCCATGCGATGCACCCATTTGTTGTTTGGGAATGCCTGGGGAAGCTTTGCGGTGGTTCGAATCTCAGTCCAAGTTAGAGGCCCCGCCTTCTTGATAGCGTCCTTAATCTTGTCGCGGAATTCCTCATACGTGAGCATTGAGGCAGCTTTGCGCGGAGTATTCCAGTATGGGCTATGGCACTTCGGGCAGACCCTCGGTTCTTTGTCGCCGTTTGGCACCCACTCGTGATTGCACCTCTCACATCTGTAGCCCATCACGGTGATCGGAATTCTCGCCATGGAAATATCTTACCGGCGAAACATATATTCAGCAACATATTATTTGGCAGTATATGATTTTATAGTAATATAGTTTTAGTGAGGCCACTGTGAATCGTCTCAGGATCGAAAAACGAGTTCAGGTTATCCCGGCTCTCGTCGAGGGTGTTTCCATCAATGCCACTCGTCGCATGACTGGAGCGGCCAAGCATACAGTGCTCAACCTGCTCCGCGATATGGGCTGCGCCGCCGCTGAATATCATCACCGGAACGTTCGCGGTCTCCGCACCCGTCGCCTTCAATGCGATGAGATTTGGGCATTCGTCGGAGCAAAGCAAAAGAACGCATCGCCTGAAAAGAAAGATCAAGGATGGGGTGACGTTTGGACATGGACAGCGATTGATGCCGATACCAAGATGTGCGTCTCATATCTCGTGGGTGGGCGCACAACGGGATGGGCAACCGATTTCATGCTGGATTGCCGGGAGCGCATCGTCGGGCATCCGCAGATCACCACGGACGCGCACAAACCGTACCTCAAGGCTGTAGAAGAAGCTTTCGGAGGGGATGCGGACTATGCAATGCTCCACAAGGTGTACGGGGCATCAACTGAGCCTGAGCATCGTTACAGCCCTGCAACCTGCATCGGATGCGATATGAAGGTGGTCAGTGGCGACCCGGACCCGGATCACGTGAGCACAAGCTATGTTGAGCGCCAAAATCTGACCATGAGAATGTCGATGCGGCGATTTACCCGGCTGACCAACGCTTTCAGCAAAAAGCTGGAGAATCACGGCCACGCAGTGGCGCTTTACTTCATGCACTACAATTTCTGCCGGGTACACAAAACCCCCAGAGTGACGCCCGCTATGGAAGCTGGCCTTGCAGATCACGTGTGGACTCTTGAAGAATTGATCGAAAGGCTAGAAAAATGAAACTGCACCACTACCCATCCGCCGAATGCGTTGAAAAGCAGCGCAGAATGTGGTACAATACTAAAGGGGGGTTCGGTTTCAAACCTCACTTCATAACCCGCCCCCGAATCCTTCCCCGCGAGGAAAATCCGATGACCCAATCCGCAGAGCAGTTTTTCAAAACCTACGCGCATGCCAACGCAGCTTCGAATCTTGCCCTGATCGGCACCTTCTACGCCGACAACTTCCTCTTCGCCGGTCCGAACGGCGCTCAGCCTGTCAGGAAGGAAGACTTCCTCAAAGTTCTTCCGAGAATGAAGGCGCGCTACGCTTCCCTGGGCCATTCTGAAACGCGGCTCCATACCGTGGAAGCAACTTCCCTTGATGCGCGCTATCTGCTCGCGAAGGTCGATTGGAAGATCGGGCTCATCGGTTCCTCTGGCGTCCGGGAGGTGGATGCCGCCGCAACCTACGTGCTGATGCGCGGAGAAGGCGAGACCCTTTCCATCGTCTTCCAGCTCGATCATCAGGATCTTGCGGAGGCAATCGCAGACCGTTTGGAGTGACAGTTCGACGACGGCTTTCCCGCCGAAGGCCACCTGCTTTGGCAGCAGTTGCACTCCTGGTGTGTCGGAAGGCTGCCATCGGAGGTCGAATTATTCAGCTCGACCTTTGCATGCAATTTCGGCTCGCTGGCGCACAATGGTCTCAGATCGATGGGAAACAGGATCAAACGTGCAGAATTGTTTGAAAATCAGACTCGTAAGTCCTTATCTGTCTAGAATCTGCAAATAAGTTCTTTGGAATCAAGAATTTGGAAGGAGTGATGCCTTCTATCTATCTGAAAAGAGGGAACTTCTTTACAGAAACCCCCTTTTTTTCTTTTTTTTATTTCGGAAAAAAGAGAGGAATGCTGGCAATCCCCCTGGCTGACAGGATTCCTGGCTGCCTTCGGCAAAGCCGTCGTCAAAACCGAGCAGCCGGAGGCCTTGAACAGCAAGGAATTGGACACAAGGCAGCTGAAGAGGATTTTGCTAGGCCGTGGCCAGCAAAACGCGCTCAACCTCAGACTCCACCTGCAAGCCGCTCATCAGCGAGGCCACTACGTCGGCCGCGCCATAGGAGTTTTCGCCCGGCGCCAGGAAGCTGGCAATGGTGTTCAGGTCGTCGCCCACGGTCACAAGTGGCGGCTCAACCGCTCCGTCTTTCCGTGTCTGCGCATGGCCAACGTTGGCCATCAAGGCGTTGCAAAGGCACTTGCGCCCAACCGTATCCTCAACCTTGCCGCCCTTGGAGAGGTAGTTCGCCACCGGCTCAGCCGCGCACCGATAACCGACTGAGTTTTCGCCGGAGACATACGCTTCCCTCAGGTAGCCCAGATCGCAGACGCGCTTCCGCTCCTGGTAAATAGGAAATGCCGACGAGGTCCCTTCAACCTGCGCAACCTTGAATGGGAACCCGGTAGGTGACGCCAGCGGATCGGTAAACACAACGCCTGCACCGACTTTCGCCTGTTCCATCAACTTTTGCTTTAAGTCAGCCCGCATGCCCGATTCACGCGAAAAAGCGAATGCCGTGCCCACCTGGATGCCCGCCGCGCCCTGCTCCACAGCCTCGCGCAGCTTCTCGGCATTGCCGTATCCCCCGGCCAGCCAGAAAGGAACCCCAAGCGCCCGCAGTTCCTCAATGTTCACATGGTCCCGCTCGCCGTACATCGGCTCGCCCGACGCGTTGAGCTGCAGCTTCCCGCGCGGCGGCGCATTGTGCCCGCCCGCCGTCGGCGTCTCGATCACCAGTCCGTTTACCCGGCCGCTCGCCCGCCGCAGCATCGTCGTCGCCAACGTATTCGACGAGACAATGGCCAGAAACTTCGGCCGTTGCAGCATGGGCAAAATGCCCTCGGTGTACTCGCTCGCATCCAGGTGCATCTGCGTGTCTTGCCCAACCACCGCGCCCGTCACCTGCAACTTGTACTCCGCGATATGGTGAGCCGCAAACGCGTCAAGCACCCCAGGGATGTGCAGGGGAATGCCCGCCCCCATCAGTACGTAGCCGACGCCGGCCAGCATTGCGCCGTAAATCGACGCCAGGTGCGGCATCTGCACCTTCTCAAGAAAATTGATCCCCACGGGATTCTTGTGGCCATCCTTGGCCAGAAACACCTCAACGAAGTTGCTCACCATGCACAGTTCCACCAGCTTCCGCGGACTTGCCTTCTGGTGCATGGGAACATTCGGATAGGGCGCGTCCTCGGCCTTGCCGCCTGGGACAAAGTACTCCTGCCAGATGCGCCGGGCCATGTCAGGGAACGGGAACGCATCCACTCCCCGCTTCATGTAGCCGCCGATGTCGCCATCGGCCAGCCGCCGCACAAAAAGCTGATCGAGCGCCGTGCCCGAGACCACCCCGAGTTGGCCGAGCTTGGACACCGCCTGGGCAAGTCGCCAGTTGGAGACGCCCACTCCCATTCCGCCCTGAATGATCTTCGGAAGCTGTACCATCTGAGAATTGTTTCACAAATCCAGATGGATCAATTCTTTTTCTCACACCTTAGTGGCAAAAATGATTCGAAGAAGTTCTCATTCGGCCAGGATTTGTGAGATTAGTGCCAATTTTTNNAGGTTGTACTTGTCGAACATCTCTGCCAGCTCGTTTTGATTCAGGTCAGCGGGGCACGAAAGCACACGCGCCTCGGCCAGCACCGCCAGCCGGGTTTCTGGCTGCGCCATCACCAGCCGCGCCAAAGGAATCGCGCCGCGGAGCACCCGCTTTTCATCCAACAGATAAATCTCAGTCACGCTTTCAGGATCGCCTTCAAACTCGCGCAGCACCTGCACAGCCTGTCCGACCGTTGCCTGCATCCCCAAAGCGACAAAATCCGTCGTCATGCATCCGGCTGCGGAGTTCTCGTCGAACTCAAGCAGCTCTTCAACCTCGTGCCGCTCGTCCGGCTCCATCTCCTCGAGAATGGCGTCGGATTGCTCCTCTGAAAGCTCGGCCAAAAGATCCGCAGCCGCACCCGGGTCCATCTCCTCGACGATGTCGGCAATCCGCTCCTCGTCCAGCTTTTCCAGCAGCGCCTTTTGCAGTTTCGGTTCAACCTCTTCCAGCGTCTCCGCAGCCACCTCTTCGTCAAGCGAGGTGAACACCGCCGCGCGTTCAGCCGGCGCCAGGTCTTCAAGAATTTCGGCCAGATCGGACGGGTGCATCTCGGCCAGGCGCTCATATTCAATACGCAGCTTCACGCGTCGTGCCGGATCGACCTCGATGACGTCGACAAATTCCCAGGGAATACTGCGGGCAGCCAACCTGCGCGAGAGCGTTTCGACCGTGGCGCGAGGCAGCAGCCCTTTAAAGATGCGCCGGAAGGCTCCGCGCAGGCCCACTTCCACCTCGGCCACACGCAGCAGGTGAACAGCTCCGCGCCCCATCCACTCCAGGTCGACGTCGTTGACGCGCACCACCTTGCGGCCATGAATATCGATGATCTGCCGATCAACAAGGTCCTGCTGGAGGTAGAGATAGTTCCCTTCGTCCTTGAGTGGAACGAGTGCGCCTGCGCTGCGCAGTTCAAGCGTGCCCGCAGGAGTTTCCATCACATCTTGCGATGGCACAAGGCTGAGACCGGCACGGGTCTTCAGCACTAGCCCTGCCACCTTGCCCGCCTCGGGCCCCGTGACGACAGCAATATCTTTCAGGCGTCCGCGAAGATGCCCCTGTGCATCCGTCACCGGCGTTCCCAGAAGCGCGGTAAGACTCACGCGCGCGGTCGATCCTGGCTGCATGAAGTGAGTCTACCGCCTTCCGCCCCGCACGCGCTGTAACCGCTTGCGCCATGCGCATCGCGAGCCTGGCCGCCGCGGCGATCTCTACCTTTTCGCACCTGCATCAAGGGCTTAGCCGTGCGATTCCGAAGCCTTCCCGCTTGACACATTTACTTTTAGCAACGAAACTTCGAGCAAGGTTGCTGTCGCGCGAATGTATCCTCCCCGCCCTCGCGCTCATCCTAGAGGTGGAATCAGGCCCGGTGAATGCGCCCAAGGAAGGACGGATGAGCTTCTCGCTGAGTTCCACCATGGAAAGCGTCAGCACAGTGGAGGCTGCCGCAGATAAACTGGCCGAAGAGGCGGGCCTCGACGAAGACGAGCGCTTCCACTTCGCCATGGCTGCGCGCGAGGCCGCCGTCAACGCCGTGCTCCACGGAAACGAATACGATCCAGCCAAGGAGATTGCGGTGAGCCTTGAGAACACAGGCAAGTCGCTAGTCATTAAGGTTGCCGATCAGGGCAAGGGCCTGGACCCCGACACCCTTCCCGATCCGCTTGCTCCGGAAAACTTGTTGCGCGGCACGGGCCGCGGCATCTTTCTCATCCGGTCCTTCATGGACGAGTTACACTTTCGACAGTTGCATCCCGGAACCGAATTGACGCTTGTAAAGCATTTGGCGCCGGCGGCCGATTCAACCGAGGGTTCTGCGCCGCGCCCTGAGCCGGCTTAGAGGGCACTTCAGGCGGTGGGTCTGTTGCCACTCCGGCCGGTAAAAGTGCTATAACCGATACACCTAATAAGGAGGAAATTCTCGTGGCTCTAACTATTGCTTCCCGTGAAGTGGATGGCGTAACTGTTCTGGACCTCAGCGGGCGGATTACTCTGGGCGAAGGCAGTGTGCAACTCCGCGATGCAATTCGCGACCTCATCAGCAAAGGCTCCAAGAACATCCTGGTGAACCTTGGCGACGTGAACTACATCGATAGCTCGGGATTGGGCGAGTTGGTCAGCGCCTTCACCACCTCGAAGAATCAGGGCGCTTCCCTGAAGCTTCTGAAACTGACCAAGAAAGTCCACGACTTGCTGCAGCTCACCAAGCTCTACACCGTCTTCGACATTTATGATGACGAGGCAAGCGCCATCGCGTCCTACAAGTAGACCCACAAGATTCATCCGGGACACATGCGGAAAAGGCCATCCGCTTGAGGATGGCCTTTTCGTCTCGTCCTTCGGTTTTCAACTCAGAACTTCACGCCCGGCACCGTACGCGCGCTTTCGCTGGCGGTGAAAAACGCCGTGTTCTCCTTGTATCCGGCCATTCCCGCCCAAATGCTGTTGGGGAACTGCAGCACGAACGTGTTGTAGTCCTTCAACGTGTCGTTATAACGCTTGCGCGCCACGCTGATGCGGTTTTCCGTGCCCGCCAGCTCATCCTGCAAACGCATGAACTGGTCGCNNAATGCTCCATCGAGCTGGCCATTGGCGGCAATCTTTGCAGCCGGGCCTTGCGCATTCAGCATGCCGGCCCGCGCATTGGCGATGTCGCCAAACACCGTGCTCTCTTCCTTGGTGAATCCCTTGACGGTTTCAACCAGGTTGGGAATCAAATCGGCGCGGCGCTCAAGCTGCACGTCCACCTCAGACCAGGCGGCCTTCACCGCTTCATCCTTGGCGACCATCTGGTTTTT
>PLTV01000361.1:7677-8310 GCA_003164635.1 Acidobacteriaceae bacterium | reverse complement strand
AAGAACAGGCCAAAGCTGGCCAGCAGGCGAAGCACCCAGAAGCCGCCAAAAAAGAAAATCAGGATCAGCACCAGGATCACTTTGCCGACCGAAGCCTGCTGCTGATGCCGGATCGGCTGCGCTTCCATGGCTGGCTCTTCATTCAGAGTGACCTTGGCATCCGCCGCAATCACCTGGGCAACCTGGTCCACCGCCAGCGTCACGGCGCCGTCAAAATCGTTGGCGCGCAGATCGGGAACCATGGCCCGGCCAATATCGCCCAGCATGCCGTCGGGCAAAATCCCCTCGAGGCCGTAGCCGACTTCAATTCTGCGCTGGTGGTCGCGGACGGCAAGCAGAATCAGTACGCCCTTATCTGAGCCCTTGCGCCCTATCTTCCACTTGGTNNGCCTGGGAGTGATCGAGCTCGGCGCAAATCCGATCAATGCCGGCGATGGTATCAGGCGACAGAACGTGTGCCAGATCGCTGACGTAATCCGTTGGCTTGGGAAGCTGGTCGACCTTCTGGGCATTCGTCGACGTGGCTGAAAACACCACGGAGAACGTCAGCAGAAATCCGAAAACAGTCGAAATTGCGAGGCGAAAGCCTTTCATCGCTCTCAATTGTACGCGGGAGGGCGGGCAAAAGTTCCA
>PLTV01000361.1:0-7636 GCA_003164635.1 Acidobacteriaceae bacterium | reverse complement strand
TTGCGGAAGAATTCATGGCGCCCCTCGCGAGCCTGCGCGAAGAGCTCTACGAGGAGATGCTTTCTCACATCAAACAAACCGACGTCTCCGTTCCTTTTCGCGATGGCAGTTGGTGGTACTACTCACGAACCGAAGAGGGAAAGCAATACTCTGTTTATTGTCGCAAGGCCGGTTCGGCATCAGGACCGGACGCGGACGCCGAAGAGCAGGCCCTTTTGGATGGCAATACTCTGGCGGAAGGAAATGCTTTCTTCGCCATTGGCACCACGGATGTGAGCGACGACGGGCGCTGGCTGGCTTACACCACGGACACTACGGGCTTCCGCCAGTACACGCTCCACATCAAGAATCTGGAAACCGGTGAGACGCTGCCGGAATCGGTCGAGCGCGCTGGCTCCGTCGTATGGGCCGCCGACAATCAAACTCTCTTCTACACCGTGGAAGATGAGGAACAGAAGCGGCAGTTTCAGCTTTTCCGTGCCCATCGCGGCCAACTTTCCGCAGCCGTCCTTGTCTACCAGGACGACGATGAGCGCTTCAACCTTGGCGCCGGCCGCACTCGCGACGGCAAATTTCTCGTCCTCGAATCGGCCAGCCACACCACCAGCGAATCGCATTTTCTTTCCGCCGACGACCCGGATGGCAGGTTTCAGCTCATCTGCTTGCGCCAGGATGAGCATGAGTACTCCATCGACCATCGCAATGGCCAGTGGTTCATCCGCACCAACGACAAGGGCAGAAACTTCCGTCTCGTCACGGCGCCGACATCCGCGCCAGGGCCCGATCACTGGACCGAGCTCATCCCTCATCGAGCTGACGTGATGCTCGAGGATGTTGACCTGTTCGCGAACTTTTTCGTTGCCTGCGAGCGTGAAGATGGTCTTCCGCGACTGCGCATCTGGCGATTTTCCGGAGACGGTGTTGGCGCGGTTCGGGATGCGGAGATCGCTTTCCCTGAGCCGGCGTACAGCGCGCATCTGCACATTAATCGGGTCTTTGAGACTTCCGCGTTTCGCTACTCATATCAGTCGCTGGTGAGTCCCAGTTCGGTCTATGAATACGACGTGGCGACGAAGGATTCGAAACTCCTCAAGCAGCTTGAAATCCCAGGTGGCTTCGATCGCAGCCTCTATGCGAGCGAGCGCGTGCACGCGGTAGCCGGCGACGGTGTGCAGGTACCTATCTCGCTTGTATACCGCAAAGACAAGCGCAAAGAGGGATGGAATCCCCTCTATGTGTATGGCTACGGCTCGTATGGTTACGCGCTTCCTGTCGGATTCAACTCCAATCGCTTGAGCCTGCTCGACCGAGGCGTGGTCATGGCCTATGCTCACATTCGCGGCGGCGGAGACTTAGGCAAGCCCTGGCACGACGCTGGCAAGATGCTCGTGAAGCGCAACACCTTCACCGACTTCATCTCTTCCGTCGAATACCTCACCANNTGCTGTGCTCTCCCACGTTCCTTTCGTCGACGTGATGAACACTATGCTCGACGCTTCCCTGCCGCTTACCGTTCCCGAGTATGAAGAATGGGGCGATCCTAACCAGGCTGAGTACTTCCATTACATGCTGAGCTATTCGCCGTATGACAACCTGCGCGCAAGCGAATACCCCTCGATGTTGGTGAAGACGTCGCTGCACGACAGCCAGGTGATGTATTGGGAGCCGGCGAAGTATGTCGCCAAATTGCGCACTCTTAAGACCGACCGCAACCCACTGCTACTTGTCACGAACATGCAGGCCGGTCACGGCGGCGCCAGCGGCCGTTACGATTACCTGAAGGANNGCGCGGAATCGCTCGCTTCCCTTGCCGCATCAAAGAGGCAACGCATGAAAAACACCTCCGCTGAAGAAGACGATAGCCGCGCTTCGCCTCCGCCACCGGCTGCCCCTGAGAGCAATGCAATGCACGGCTTTCTCAGCGGGTCTTCTCACGCGTGGCGTGCGCTGCGGCACCGCAACTTCCGTCTCTTCTTCGGCGGCCAGTCAATCTCGCTCATCGGCACATGGATGACGCGCATCGCTACCAGCTGGCTGGTCTACCGCCTCACCGGATCGGCGCTCCTTCTCGGCACCGTCAGCTTTGCCGGGCAGATCCCCACGTTTCTCATCGCCCCCTTCGCGGGCGTGTGGGTCGATCGCCTCGACCGGCGCCAGGTGCTGGTCTGGACGCAGGCGCTCTCCATGATCCAGTCCCTCGCTTTGGCCGCCCTCACGCTTTCGCATCACATCACCATTGCCTGGGTACTGGCTTTGAGCGTGATGCAGGGTCTGATCAACGCATTCGATATGCCCGGCCGCCAGGCGTTCATGGTGCAGATGGTCGAAGACAAGCGTGATCTCTCCAACGCCATCGCCATCAACTCCTCCATGGTCAACATGGCGCGCCTCGTGGGCCCGTCGCTCGCCGGAATGTTGATCGCCGTCACGAGCGAGGGTTGGTGCTTCCTCATCGACGGAATCAGCTACATTGCCGTCATCGTCTCCCTGCTGATGATGCGCCTCAACATCGCGCCCGTTCCGCGCAAAGCTGCGTCGACTTGGACTGACCTGAAGGCCGGCTGGGATTACGTTTCCGCGTTCGTCCCCATCCGCACCATCCTGCTGCTCTTCGCAGTGATTAGTCTCATGGGCATGCCGTTCGTGGTGCTCATGCCTATCTTTGCAGCGCGCGTCCTGCACGGCGGCCCGCACACACTTGGGTTCCTGATGGGCGCCATGGGCGTCGGTGCGCTCATCTCCGCGCTGTCGCTGGCGGCGCGCAAGAGCGTGCGAGGGCTTGTGCGCATGATTCCGATTGCGGCGGCGGTCTTCGGCCTGGGCCTCATCGGCTTCGGACTGTCCCGCGTCTTCTGGCTTTCGATGATCATGGTGGCAATTGCGGGCATGGGCATGATGCAGGGGATGGCAGGCAGCAATACGGTCATTCAGACGATCGTTGCGGATGACAAGCGGGGCCGCGTGATGAGCTACTACACCATCGCCTTCGTCGGTATGGCGCCTTTCGGCAGCCTGCTCGCAGGTTCGCTCGCGCACGCCATCGGCGCGCCTTCGACGGTGATCGTCAGCGGAGCTGCTGTTATGCTGGGCGCAGCGTGGTTCTGGACGCAATTGCCCGCAGTCCGCCGCGTCATGCGGCCCATCTATGAAGAGATGGGCATTCTTCCGCGGCGTGAGGTGGTAGCGGAAGAGGCGTCAAACTAGGCTCTACACACCGCATTCGTGCTTTCCCAGTCCCCCAAATGCAAGGGACCTGGGGCATCCAGAATTGTGCTCAACTGGAAAGCGCATCGCCGCAAAGGTGTACCTTCAGGCCCAGCGCATCGAACATCGCGGCCTTTGTCGCCAACGCCTTATCTGCCGATTTCGCATCGGGAGCATAGGCGATGTTCACGTGGTTCGCGCGATGCCGCGCCATCATCTGATCCCGCGTCACCCCATGAAGCATGGCATGGACAATCGGCCAAGGTGGAGTCGTCTCTTTCCAGCGCCGGCCTGTCTCCTCTTGTGGTAAAGAAACGACCGTGCCTCGACCAACGTCGGCATGCAGAGCATTTCCCTCAACAAACACGCGGCTCCAGACAATCTCGCCCGGTTTGCCAATTCCCTTCAGCGATCCTCCTCCCAAGGGAAAGTACATTGCCGGTTGCCGCTCGCTGCGTGCGCCCGCGTATCCGCCGGCAAAATGATTCGCGGGCGCTGCCCCGGAAATCTGCAATACCCACACGAACCCGTCCACACCGTCGCCCTTGTAGTCGTCGCCCCAGCGAACATCATGCAGTGTCGTTGAGGGGTCCAGACCCAACGCCGTCCAGCAACGATTCGTGATCAGTGCATCCACACCGGCGCACTCATCCACTTCGTTGAAGTGCGGCAGCGGGCCTCCCGCATATAGCTCCTGCTTCGTTCCCTCGGCAAACACTGGCGGCCGATCTGCATTGTTCAGCAATCCTTCCGCAAGATCCGACGCCGGGGTCATGTCCTTCAGACCCTGCTGATACTGGATTCCGATCGCATCGCACCCGAAATCGTGCGCAATGCGCACGGCCGCGATATACATCTTGCATTGCTCCAGCACCTGCTCGAGCGTAAGCTCGGTGGCTCCGTCCTTTCCCAGAGCAAAGATCATTCCCTTCGCAACCAGCCAGTCGTAGACTGCCCGCGCCTCCGCCTCGCTCACCGTGCGCATCTTCGCCACCAGCGCCGATTGGCTCAATCTTTCCTTGAAAATTCCGGCCGGGTTCAGCAGTTCATCGTCGATGATGGCGTTGTACATTCCCATGCAGCCTTCATCGAAGACTCCCATTATTGCTTTGCGGTGCTGCAAGTCCGCGGCCAGCGCGGTGCCAAGTTCCCTGCTCTCCGCCGAGAGCTTTGCCGCATCGAACTGTTTGACGTGACTTAGATTGTGCGTGATCTTGCCATCGCGCAACCATTCCTCAAGACTCTTTACGAAATAGCTGTCGGTAAAGTCCTTGCTCCAGATGGTGGAGAATTTCTTTCCTGCTTTGACCAGCGATCCATTCAGATTCAGCAATCCAACGAGTCCTGGCCATTGTCCCGACCAGTTCGCCACGGTCAGGATCGGTCCGCGATGACTGCGCAGACCTGGCAGAACATGATGAGAGTACTGCCAAGCGGCAGTCGCGAAGACGAGACGCGCCTCGGGGTGGATGTTCATGAACACATCCATGCCGGCACGCTGCGATGAGAGAAACCCGTGCTTCAGCGCTTCGTCATAGGCGTGAGCGCGCACCAGCTTGATTCCCTTCTGCGCGAAAGCTGCCGTCAGCTTTTCTTCCATGTCGCGTTGCGCCGGCCAGCACACCTGGTTTGCTGAAAGCCGAAGATCTCCGCTCGTCACCAGCAGCACTTCATTGGCGGCCGGCTTGCTCATTCCGTTCCCGTTCCTCGTCATTTCCTTGCGCTCCTGCCCATCTGGCCGCGTTCTGCCAAAGAGCAATATACACCCCGCTTGGCGAGGATCCATGCGGCGCGTGCCACCCTTCCCCGCGCCCTCTATCGAAACTGCATTGAGGGATCGCTCATCCTCAGCTCACACATGCTTTCGTCGCGCCCTCCGGCGCTCTCCTTTTGCCAACAAACCTTGCCGCTCGTTTGAGTTGCGCCCGAGCTGAACCAGCGACGTTAACATGAAATCCTTACCGGACAAGGTAAAAAATGCCCGGCCGTTATGCACAACCCCTCGTTACAGGGTGCGCAAGTGACCTCTTATCACCAGTTTGCCGGGATTGCTGTTTGGTCCTTTAGATGCTATAACTTACCTAATGGGACCGCCGGATTCTCCGGCCCCCTCACGTGGGGAATGCCGGAATCTACGGCGTTTTAAGAGCAAGCATTTAAAACCTCGCATTAGATAAGGAGCGGAACCATGCGTTTGAATCGATTGGAAGTGTTGGGAGTCGCGGCTAGCCTCGTGGTACTCGGCGCAAGCGGCTGCGCAACCAAGAATTACGTGCGCACCCAAACTGCGCCACTCGTGGAGCACACAGATCAGTTGGAGGCCAAGACCGCCGACAACAACAAGCAGATTCACGCCGTCGACGACAAGGCGCAAGCTGGTATTGCCAAGGCGCAAAGCTCGGCAGATGCGGCAGGTCAAAATGCACAGGGCGCGACCAAGGCAGCAGGCGATGCGCAGACCGCGGCAGGCGACGCCGTGCATCGCGCCGATTCACTTGACGCGGTGGTTAAAGGACTCGACAGCTATAAGTCAATTGCCAACGTCACTGTGACATTTGGTTTTGACAAGGCGGTTCTCAACAAGGATGACAAAGCGCAATTGGACACGTTTGCCGCCCAATTGGGCGCGGCCAAAAGCTACCTCCTCGAAGTCACCGGCGGCACAGACTCCATCGGCTCCGCGCAATATAACTACGACCTGAGCCAGCGCCGCGCCGATGCTGTTGTCCAATACCTTGCCTCGAAATACGGCATCGCCGCGCATCGCTTCTATCTCATCGGGATTGGCAAGGACAAGGAAGTCGCTCCCAACAACACTGCCGAGGGCCGCAAGCAGAATCGCCGCGTTGAAATTCAGTTGCTGACCAACGCGAGCGAAGGCGCACCGGCCGCAAGCGGGCTCTAATCGACCAGTCGGTAACAACAAGCCAAACGTTCAGCTGACAGGCAGGGCCGATTCTGAATAGGAATCGGCCCTTTGCACGTGTGAACCCTTTTCCAGGCACTGCTTTTGCCTGCTCGATGCCAAGTGCGTACAAAGCAAATACCCGTGGCAGGGCGCGACCATCAATCCACTAGGCGTAAGCTCATCGAATCCGCTGGAGCGTGAGTCACCGGATCGCCTGGCATGCGAATCAACTTGAAGGCCTAGCCGTCGTAGCGGGCACAGCTGTAGTCGAGGCAGGCGCGCCGGTCGCCGGAGGTTTGGTAGCAGGGGCCACCGGCTTGGGCTTCGGCTTCCGCTTGACCGCAGGCTTGGGCGCAGGCGGAACGCAGGCAGGCGGCGTTGGCGCGGGCACAACCGCGTGCATCGCGAGCGCCTGCTTCTGCACCGTTACCTGCAAATCGCTTACCTGCTTTTCCGCCGCGTCGGCTGACTGTTGAAGACGGTCGTCGAGCGCCAGGCGCGCGGTCTTCAGACCTCCGAGAGCCTGCTGAATTTCCGACACCTGATCCGCCGGCGCAACCACGCGCGAAGCCTCATAGACCCGAAGCATCACGTCATACAGAGCTCCGAGATTGCGCGAAAGCGGGAGTGTCTTGCTAACCGCCTCGGGACCCGAGTCAGCAGTCTTCATCAAATCTGGAAGCGTCGACTTCACGTCCTTCAAAACTTCGTTAACGTTGTCGCCTGCCTCATCGCGCACCGTGCCTCGTTTCCACTTATCGAGCTTCAGCGCGTTCAAAGTCTCCTGCAGATGGTTGAGTGAAGGCACAAGCAAGTTTGACGGCAGCACAGGCGGTGCAGGTGCAGCAGCCGGTGCCGCTGGCTGTGCTGTCGTTACGCCTGCGGGAGCGCCCGGAACTTCCGAAGTCGCCGGCGCGGCTTTGGGAGGAACGCCCTCGGTTTGTGCCGCCAGTGCCGCGCATAAAAAACTGCAAACAGTGACTGAAATCACCACATGTGAAATTTGCATGAGTCTGAGTTTTCCTGGCTTTCTGTTCGCACTCCCGCATCGCCGCACGTGCGTGGAATCGGAACAGAATCCTGAGATCGATTCGCGATCCAATCGTCGGCGGCTTTCATTTGGTCTGGCCGCTCCGCCGTTTCCTTGGATGCGCCGTCAAGCCTCAACAGAATATATGACGGCGGCTTCAATTACCCCACGAAACCTTCGCGGACAAACTGTCTTCCATTTCCCGACCCAAGCTACCAGAATCGTGAGGGCTCGACACACTCAAATGGCAGACGAGTCCAAAATCGGATCGCTCCAATTGGGATAACTCGACAAAGTCTGGCTCGACGATTTTTAGAGTCTGAAGTTGCTGGTGAAAATCGAAAAAAAGACAAAAAACGGCCCCCGTTTTGAACGGGGGCCAAGTTGCCTTGGTTCTCTCGTTTTACGAGAGCTTGGTTGGCGGCCGAACGGCGCGGTGGCCGTTGGCGTGGAAAAGTGCCTCGGGGGAGGGCTACTGCCTTACGGCTGCTCCG
>PLTV01000371.1 GCA_003164635.1 Acidobacteriaceae bacterium | reverse complement strand
AGAAAAAACGGCCCCGACGGATACAACACATCCACCGTCGAAATGCAGCCGTTCGAAAAATTCTCCTTTGGAAACAACAGCGGCGTCCCATCCACGTCCGCTGCAAACCCGTGCGCCGCCAATGTCTGCCGATAAGCCAATGTGGCAATCTGCGCATATTGTTTTCCGCCAGTCTTCTCCAAATCGGCCGTCAGTTCCTGGTCGAATCGCTGCCCTCGCTCTTCGAGTGTTCCCCGCTGGCTTTCCGCATCGCTAAGCATCTGCTCCACTGAGAGTCCGTTGCGCTGCCAATAAGGCCGCAGCTTCCGGCCCAGGTACTCAATCGCATATCCCTCTGTGTACGCCAGCAGAACATGCCTTTTTACCGGCTGCTCTCCCACCTTCCCCATTGGCAGAACCACCGCCAGCTCCGCCGCCCCGTCGCGCGGCATCAGCGGCATTTCCATGTCATCCGATTGCGGCAGCTCGCCCGTCTTCACGAACGTCTCCAACGCCTTTGCCGAGAGCGCAAACTGCGCACCTTCCGTATCGGGAGCAGCGAGATGAAAATAACCCCAATCGATGCGAAGGTCGTCGCCCGGGCGCCCCAAGACCTTCTGATCGCGCGATCCCACATTCAGAACCGTCAATCCGACCGCGCGCGACCGTCCCCACGTCACCGGCTGGTCGGGAGTGTCGACCGCTATCACCGGGTCCACATCCACGAGCACTGAAACCTCGTGCCCGCCCTGCCCGCTCGCCGTCACAGTCAGATATGTAACCGGACGCGAAAGCACATCCAGATCCTTGGGAAATGCCGGAGTAAAGAAGCTCACCCCAAGCGTCACGCCTCCCGCCTGAAAGCTGTAGTTTGTGTGCGTCGGCGTCACATCGAGCGAGGTCTGTTCCATCGCCGGAACCTCGCGCGGGTCATCGCCCATGAACCGCCAGGTCTTCCCGTCGATTCGCGCCAGCCCAAACATCGGCTGCTGGCGCCCCGTCCAGTGCTTGGTGTTCTGGTCGGTCAACTTGTCGGCCATCGACCAGACACTGAAGTATGGGTTATGCGCAATCAGCGGCACCGCCGGCGGCCGCTCCTGCGCCACGCTCTCTGCCGCCCAGATAACCGCAGTAGCTGCCATAAGACAAACGAGGAGGTTTCGCATCAACAAAGACCCGGCTGGAATCGTTTCCATTTCTCACCCAATCTTGGAACATCCAACAGCATATACGGTCCGCGCGTCGCATTTCTCGTCTGCTCGGGCGCACCGCGTCCAGCCACGGTTCCGCGAGGCTCCGCAGTCGAATTGGATTCAAGTGACTTTTCAACGGCTGTTCCGGCGGATGTCCCTACCTTGCGGCCGCACTTTGCCCGTTTTGTGCCGCCGGCAGCGGCGCAGCCACTGCGTACGCTGCCAGCGGAAGCGTAAAGTGAAACGCTGCGCCCGATCCGAGTTCGCTTTCCGCCCACACGCGCCCGCCATGCGCCTGCACGATGTGCTTCACGATCGCTAGCCCCAGCCCTGTCCCGCCTGAGTCCCGCGATCGCGCCTTGTCTACGCGATAAAACCGCTCAAAGATTCGATCCAGATGCTCCGACGCAATGCCCGGTCCGAAATCCCGCACCGTGAATTGCACTTCGGTTTCCAGTTCGCGCGCGCCCACCTGGATGCGCTTGCCGCTCTCCGCATACTTCAGCGAATTCTCAATCAGATTGCCGAAGACCTGGTTCATCGCATCTGGATCGGCCATCACCAGCGAATCCGGCGCTCCCGACGATTCAAGCGCAACCTCTGAGTCCACCACCATCCCGCCCAGGCTTTCAATCGCATCCTGCACCAGCGACGAAGCGCGCGCCTGTTGCGGAGCCAGCTTGTAGTCAGGGCTCTCCACGCTGGCCAGGGCCAGCAGGTCTTCAGTCAGGCGATTCATGCGCGTCGCATTCTTGTAAATCACCCCGAGAAACTCGCGCGTCGTTGCAGCGTCAGGACGCGGTTCTTCAACCAGCGTCTCCACGTAGCCCTGAATCGATGTCAACGGCGTCCGCAGTTCGTGGCTCACATTGGCGATGAAGTCGCGCCGCGATTTTTCTGCTGCTTCGATCCGCGTCACATCGTGCAACACGAGCAGCGCCCCGCCCGACGGCAACGGAGCCGCATTGATCTCGAACATGCGCCCCGGCGCCAGCGAGTGCGCCCGCCCAAATCGCACTTCATGGTCGTCGAGTGCTGAACGCAAACACGCCAGCACATCGGGGTCGCGGACAAAGTGAACCAGTTGCCGCCCCGCATGGATCTGCGTCCCCGCTATGCGATTGAGCACCGCGTTGGACCAGCGCACCGTTCCTTCGGGAGTAATGGCCACCACCGCTTCCTGCATGGAATCGAGCATCGTTGCCAGTTCCTGGCGTCTGTTCTCAATCTCCGCAAAGTTGCGGCCCAGCCTCTCCGCAGTCTGGTTCAATGCGGCTTCCATCGCCGTCAGTTCGTCTTCGCCCTCAAGAGCCAGCCGCGCGCCTAAGTCGCCTTCCGCAATGCGCCGCGCAAACGCAACAACTCTCTGAATGCGCACCGTGATGCGCCGCGCCGTCCAGGCTGCCAGCGGGATCGCAATAAGCAGCGCAATCACTCCTGACCAGAATGATTCGCGCGCCAGCCGCGACCAGGTCTCTCCCGCATTGCGCTCCACCATGCGGCGAAACACAAACTCCATCACCACGGTCTGAAAGACCAGCAGCAGGACAAAAAGACCAAGCAGCTTGCTAAAGACTTTGGGGGTCAAAATGACGCTCCGGCTCTCCATGCACCGCGTGTTCCGGCGCGCATGCGCTGGCTCCTACTCGCCTTTCGGAAGCTCAAAGCGGTAGCCCGCGCCGCGCACCGTCTTCAGGTAGCGCGGATTCTCTGGGTCGACCTCGATTTTCTCACGGATGCGGCGCACATATACGTCCACCGATCGCGGCGTCACAAAGCGCGCATCGCCCCACACAGCATCGAGCAGATGATCGCGGCTGAAAACACGGCCCGGATGCCGCGCCAGATAATCCAGCAGACGGAACTCGGTCGCCGTCGTCGTCGTCAGTTCGCCCCGCACCCGCAACTGCATCGCGTTGGCGTCGATGATCACCTCTTCAAAGCTGATCGTCGACGGTGTCGTCGGCCGCTCGAAGCGCCGCAGCACCGCCTTCACACGCGCCACCAGTTCTCGCGTAGCAAACGGCTTGGTAATGTAATCGTCCGCTCCCAGCTCGAGTCCCAGTACGCGGTCGTTCTCCCCCGCCCGAGCCGTCAAAAAGATGATGGGTATCGTCGACAAAGCCGCATTCGAGCGCAACCGCCTGCAGACATCCAGCCCATCCCCGCCTGGAACCATGATGTCCAGCAAAAACAGCGCCGGCGGCTGCCGCTCGGCATCGGGAATCAAATTTGCAGGAGTTGTAAAAAGGCGGGTCGAAAATCCTGCGGCTTCAAGGTGATGCTGTACCAGCCGCGCAATATCGGTGTCATCTTCCAGAACAAATACAGTTTGGCTCAAACGGTCTGCCCTCGCCTGACGCCCGTCATCGTCCAGCTTCCCCGGGCCGCCCGGAACTATGAACAGACTACTGCAATCAGGCAAATAGAATGCAAACGTTGTGTGAATTTGGCCAGCCGGAACGGCGAGAGCTAACCACTTACCGGGGATACTCCAGGCCTCGCGTCTGCATCCTGGGAAAGCACGACACTTCCAAGCACCCTAGCCCCGCAACCCCTACGCCGCCACAGAATCCGGCTCCCGCGCACCCTCGGCCTTGCGCTTGGCGCGTTCGGCCCGGCGCTTGCGCACCTCGTTGGCCGCCACAAGAAAAAGCGAAGTAAACGTCACCGCTACCAGTGCGATCGCCGTCAAGCCGTGCAGTTGCTCGGCGGGCCCGCTCGCATCGTCGCCTACGTCCTGGTAAAGCAGCGATAGTCCCACGAACACAAAAAATAGGTGCGCGCAAAACACGCGCAGCGATGCTTTGCCCAGCGTCAAGAACGGTTCAATGGAGATCAGTCGCACCAAAACAGGGCGCATCCAGTAAACCACCACCGTGAACGTAATCAGGTTGATCACGCGCAGTGGCCCAATCTGCCATTTGTCCAACTGAATTCCCAGCGCCGGCTGCGTCAGGTGCGGTCCCAGCCATCCATGGCGAATTCCAATGAAGAACAGGCACGCCACAATCGATATGGAAACAATCCATCGCGGCGTGTTGTTCAGCGGATTTTCTCCCAGCGCCGATCGCGCGCCAATCCAAAGCCCCACCAGCCATACCGCTTGCCATGCGAAAAGATTGAACGCACCCGACTCCTGCAACGGGATATTCAGGTGCGTCAGGCGCACGATCCAGTTATGCACCTCATCGCGCAGTCCGAACTGAGCCATCACCCAGATCGTCGCACTCAAAAATAAAAGCTTCTTCCATCCAAAACGAGCCCCAGCCGTCAATACCAGCGGTGTGAAGAAGAGAAACAACACGTACATGGGGAGGATGTCGAGGAGCGGCGGGCAATAAATCAGCAGCACCGACCCAATAATCGCGACCAGCGGATGCGCCAGGTAAAAGTTGAGCAGGTTGTAAATCGCCGCCTTGTGCGTGTGTACGGCAAACCCCGCCGCAACCGTGAACACAAGAGTCAGCATCAGCAGGTGATAGGCATAAATCTTCAGCGACCGCTTCCACAGCTTCACTCGCACACCCGTCGCGTCCGCGAGCGTGTCACGCATGTAAATGCGCCCCACCAGCAGAGCCGAAATAAACACGAACCCCTCTGCCGCCGAAACAAAACCAATCGGCGAATTCGTGAAGTCGCTGAATCGCGTAGGCAGATGCGTCAGCGTCATCCAGACAAGGAAGAGGCCGCGCAGTGCGTCGAGTTCAGGACGTCGTTCTAGATGGGGAAGCTTCATCGCAACTGCGCCTGCGTTTGTCGGCCATGGATGCGGGCGTTAACAACTTAGACGCATTCCCCTGCCCCCGGTTGTCCAACCCCCGCTGCCATTGGCGAATTGGCCACTCGCAGCAATCAGATTGCACAGGCTTTTTCAGTTCTCGCCGCCCCGGCTCCCCCGCGCGCGGCGATATGAATTTACTTGACGCCATAAAAAGCGCTCTGAGAAACTTCGTTCACACATCCAGCAACTTCTACTGCGCTACCGCCGTTCGCAAAAACTCTTGTGCACTCCCGGTCTGTCTCCAGTGGATCGATCAATTCCCTTCGGGATCTCCTCTGAAACGAACGGCTGGCGCGCACAACCTCAAATCAATAGGGAGAGAAAAAATGAAAAAATATTTCGCGGAACTCGTCGGCACCTTTTTCCTGGTTTTCTTCGGTGTTGGCACAGCGGTCGTCACCGGCGGCGTCCCCGGCCTGGTAGGCATTGTGGGCATCGCCCTCGCCTTTGGCCTGGGCCTGATCGCCGCTGCCTACGGCATCGGCCCTATCTCCGGGTGCCACATCAATCCCGCGGTAAGCATGGGCGTATGGCTCGCCGGACGCATGAAAACCGCTGACCTCATCGGCTACTGGATCGGTCAATTCATCGGAGCTACGCTGGGTGCACTCGTCATTTACCTCATCGCAGGCGCCGTAGGCGGTGGCTACAGCATCGCCACCAGCGGCCTGGGACAAAACGGATTCGGCGCCGGCTATCAGGGCGGCTACAGCCTCACCGGCGCAATCCTCTACGAGTTCTTCGCAACGATGCTTTTCGTCATCGTGATCCTCGGCGCCACCCAGAAAGCTGCTCCCAGCGGCTTCGCCGGCCTCGTCATCGGCCTCACCCTCGTCGCAATTCATCTGCTCGGCATTCACATCACCGGCACCAGCGTAAACCCCGCGCGCAGCTTCGGCCCCGCGGTCTTCGTCGGCGGCTTGGCGATTCAACAACTGTGGGTCTTCCTGGTCTTTCCAACCCTCGGCGGCGCAGTGGCCGGTCTACTCTTTCGCTCAGGAATCCTCGCAGCCGAATAGCCTCCCAGCGCATTGCGGGGTGCCCCGTCCATTTCACAGTCTCATCGTGAAATGGGTGGGAAAGCATTCCCTTCCTGCGAGCGATTAGAGAGCGCCTGCCCCACCGCAGGTGGCCCGGTGCCCAGGTCTGGATTCTCAGACCTGGGAAAGCACCCCCTCCTGCGAGCGATTAGAGAGCGTCTGCCCCACCGCAGGTGGCGGGTGCCCCAGGTCCTGGATTCTCAGACCTGGGGAAGCACTCCCCTCCTGCGAGCGAACAGCGAGCGCCTGCCCCACCGAGGTGGTTTCACAGTCTCATCGTGAAATTGGTGGGAAAGCACTCCCTCATGCGAGCGGCTAGCGAGCGTCTGCCCCACCGCAGGTGGCGGGTGCCCCAGGTCTGGATTCTCAGACCTGGGAAAGCACTCCCTTCCTGCGAGCGATTAGCGAGCGCCTGCCCCACCGCAGGTGGCCACGAAGCGCAAGCGCACATAATCGGCGATCCAGTTCCCTTCCTCGTCGCGCAAAGCCGTCGCCAGCAGCGCCGTCGTCTCGTCCACCACGGTCTCGCGAATCCCCTCCGGTAGCCCCGCCAGCACGCCGCTGCGAAACGTCCGCAGCCAGCCCTTCATCCCGCCTTTCGCCAGCGGCGTGGGACGCGGAATCAGCGCGATCCGCTGCACCTGAAATCCGTGCCGGTTGAGCCGGCGCGTATAGGCCTCGGCGGTGGGATAGTAGTTCACACCGTCTTCCAGGTTTTCATAACCATGGCGCGCCAGCACGGCCGTCAGACCCACGAGAATAGCCGCTACATTGCCGTGGCCGCCCATCTCGGCCACAAACCGCCCACCGGGCCGGAGCACACGGTGCACTTCGCGCATCATCGCGTCTTGATCGCGTACCCAATGCAGAACGGCATTCGAAAACACGGCGTCAAACCGCGCCTCGCCAAACGGCAGCGCCTCGGCACTCCCCTGCTCGGCGGCAACGCCCCGTGAACGCGCCGACTCCACCATCCCCGCCGAAGCATCCACGCCCCGGACCTTGGCTCCGCCCGCAGCCAATCGCACACTCAGCTGTCCATCGCCGCAGCCCAGGTCGAGTATTTCTTCTCCCGGCTGCGCTGCCAGCCAATCGACCACACCGCTGGCAAGTTCATGCACAAATGAGCCATTTTCCCCATAGGCCTGCGCATCCCAAGTCTGGGTCATCGAACACCTCTACACACAGTGTCCTCAACAAAGCGTTCATAACACAAACTTATTATTCTTTTAGTTTCGATCAGGAATGGTTATACACATCGAGTGGGCCGGCCGCAGCCAAAAATCAGATCGATTGAACCGGCACCAGCGTCAAATCGTCCACCAGCCCCACTTCCCTTTGCACAAACGGCTCGCCGTAACGAGCGCCCGCCAACAGGCCGTAGTGCCGCGCCTCCGCAAACGTGCGCTCGCGAATCTCTTCCTCCGGAACAAACAGACCGGTCCCCGCTGTCTGATTCGCATACTGCGACTTGTACGCCATGAGCGCGTTATGTCGCTGTTCGATGAACGGCGTAATGTCCACGACGAACGATGGCCGCACATCCGAATACAGGCTCGCGTACACAATCTTGAAAGGTCGATGCGGCAGAGCTCCGGTGTCGACCTTCGCAAGACCTGAAACAAAGCACGCATCGTACCCCAGCGTCCCGGTCGTAGCGTGATCGGGATGCCGTCCCTGCCAGTAAGGCAAAATCACCACGCGCGGCCGCAATACCCGCAGCACGCGTGCAATCTTCACTCGATTCTCGAAAGTGTTCTCGATTGCGCCGTCGGGAAGATCCAGCGCCTGACGCCAGCTCACGCCCAGCAACCGCGCTGCCTCCGCCGCTTCCTGCGCCCGTTCTGCGGCGCTGCCCCGCGTGCCTGCTTCCCCTTGAGTCAGATCGAGGATGCCCGTACGCAGCCCGCGCGAAGCCATCCGGAGCAGCGTTCCACCGCAGGTCTGTTCCACATCGTCGCGGTGCGCGGCGATCGCAAGAATATCTACCGCATCAGATTCGTGGGAGCGATCGGCGGCGGCTTCCATGGCTCAGTAAACGGTGTTGTTCGCGTCCGTCGTCGCATCCATATACGCCACGTCGTACGCAGTTCCCGTCACCGTCACGAACTGGTTGTCCAGCGCGGTTCCATCGGCAGTCTTGTAGATATACACCTGTCCACCCTCGGCGGTGTAGATCTTGTTCAGTCCCGTCACCGCCGCAATGCCGGTTGCGTCGCCAAGATACGGCTCAAGCATCGTAACCGAGTTCGTCGACGTGTTGTACATGGTTAAGCAGCCATAAGCCTGCCCCGTCGCCGCGCGCACGCCGTTGTTGCATTTTGTCATGGCGATCCACAGGGTATCGTTGTCGGCCTCGAGCATTCGGCTCGGAGCCCCCGGTTGCCCGTCGCTGATCGCCACGGAACTCGTCACCGTGAAATTGCTCAGGTTCACCACCGTCAGGTTGCCCCCATAGAGGGTCTGTCCGCCGATCGACTGAGGCTGCTGTCCAACAACATACATCGTGGAGGAATCGACAAGCGCATTGCTAGCCCCGCCTGGAATCGCCAGTGTCGACGCTGCAAGCGAGGCGTTGGTCGGTAAAAGTCCTGACCCCTGTCCCACCGCAAAAATCATCGGAGCCACGGGCACCGGCGTAACCGACGCAATCGACCCACCGCACTCCGGCCCGCAGTTCAGCACATAAGCCGTTCCACCGTCCTTTGAAAACACCGCCTTCACCGGCCGATCGAACGATAACGGAGCCCCATAATGAAATCCCGCCGCATCCACGCTGTCCGGGCTCTGCATTTGGAAAAGACACCACGCCGGCGCCGACTGCGGCTCGCAATCAACCGCCGCCTTGGGCCACGTGCCAGGCCCGCCCGAGAAATTCGTCGTCTGCGTAGCCGAAAGCTTCACCGGATAGTAGGCATAATTCGAGTTCTCGACGAAGGCAATCGCCATGGTGCCGCCCGGATTCGTGCTCGTCCTGTAGACCCCGGGCAAGCCCAGCGCGTAGCTCCCATTCACCGTCCGGTCCACGATCGTAAAAACATGCGAGCCCTGACTCGCAGCAAATACGTAATTCTGGCTGCGCGTCACAAAAATGCTCGATGAAAGCGCATTCAATCCGCTCACAGCTCCGCTTGTGTCTTCCTTGGCATAGCTGACCGGCGTAAAGCTGCCATCGCCCGACCCATAAACATAACCAGCTTGCTCTTCCGGCATATTCTGAATCGTCAAAGGCAGCGCGCCCGAATAGCCTGAAATCGAGTAGCTCGCCGGTTTGCCGCTGTATCCGCTCCGCACATCGTAGTAAGCGTCGACGAAGCTCATCGATCCCTTGGCGAATGCGCTGGGATTTTGCACNNGCAGCCACAACGAGCGCCGCGGCCGCGCACATCCAAAGACTTCTCTTATTCAAAATCCCTTACCTCGTTGATGAACGCGGAACGTGCCGCTGCATGAATCATTTTTGGTGTCGATACCGGCCCGCAAGACAGTGCAAAAACAGCGCCGCACCCCGAAAAGCGCGCCGCGTTGAAACCGGTTTCTACCAAGCTTATAACTCCCGAAGTATAACAAAGCGGACCTGTGCCGACCCACTTCCCTTCCCGTGGCCTTACCATGGAGGAAGCATGACCCAATTCGCCGACATCTTTGCCAACCGCTCGGTTCTCGCCGACGGCGCCATGGGAACTGTCCTCTATAGCCGCGGCATTTTCATCAATCGCTGTTACGACGAGCTCAACCTCTCTGACCCCGGTCTGATCCT
>PLTV01000353.1:13205-13855 GCA_003164635.1 Acidobacteriaceae bacterium | reverse complement strand
GCTTTCACTACGACGTGATGGTGACGCTGATACTGCTCTTCATCTTTCTTACGCCGCATATTCCCGGCTGGAACTATGGCGACGCCCCATCTTCTACAGCGAGACTGACGCATCCCATCCAGGTNNGATGCCGTCTCTGTGGAACGCTGGGAGTCGGTTACCGATGCCAACGGCAACGTGGCGTGGAAGGTTTGGGCGCACCGCTAGAACCGATTGTGTCCTTTCGGTTTCGGCTGCATCCAAACCTCTGAGGAATCTATGCGTTTGAAGTTCAAGCACCTGGTACCGGGAATTCTCAGCGTTGCCTTCCTGATCGTGCCTGCGCGGCTCGTCCAGGCTCAGATCAATTTGAAGAGTGTTCTCGATCGCCTCGATGCGTCGGCTGCGAATTTTCATTCCGCTTCCGCCGACTTCGAATTCGATAACATCTCCACCGATCCCATACCCGACACCGATGTTCAGAAAGGCGTGGTGTACTACGACCGCAAGAGCAACGCCGTGCGTATGGGCGTGCACATGAGCGAGCACAACGGCAAGCCCTCCGGCAAGGCGTACACCTACATCGGCGGTGAATTCAAGCTGTTTGAGCCGTTGCAGAACCAGGTCACAACGTATTCCAAAGCGGGCAAATATGAGAGCTATGTGATCCT
>PLTV01000353.1:0-13187 GCA_003164635.1 Acidobacteriaceae bacterium | reverse complement strand
GACCCCGAACACGCCGTCAGCCTCAAGCAGGTTTTCACAATGAGCGCGACGAGTTCCTACGTTGCCACTTACAAGAACTTCAAGTTCAATGCCTCGCTTCCCAGCGACGCCTTCACCTTCAAGACCAACCACCAGACAACGAATCGCGCCCAATAACGCGGTGAGGGGTTTGAAGCTTGGTGAGTATGGTCAATTCCGCTAACTGATTTGTTGCGTCGACTTCGGGTGCAGTGGAATCTCGCCACCGCATGGGTCATCGCCGATTCGATGCATGACATGATGAACCAACGCTGGCGTGTCTGCAATGGTATATCCGGACTGCGAACGGCAGAAGTGCAACGACTGCTCGGAATGGCAGCTGGTTTACTCAAGTTGAAGTCAATGCTGAATGCTTGTCTGTCCAATTCCATACTGTATTGCTGCTTTTAGGACGTCGATTTTTATATCTGTGAGTGTTTTGAATTTAATGCAATACCCTGTGACGCTTGCTTTGCCGAGTTCCTTCCCAAATGTCTGGGCTAGGTGCTTTCTGTCATCTATTCCCATAATGTAGACGGAAATGCCGGTTGTATTCGCACTTATGCCGATTTGATAGAAATCCCTGGTTTTTCCCTTGGCATATTGAATGGTCTGGGATCCATATCCAATGTTTGGGTTGGAAACGGTTTTTCCTTTCTCGTCTTTCCCATCGAGGAACCACAATTTACATGCTGGCATCAACGCCAAAATAATGCGATGTAGCTCTTGCATTTCGCCTCGTTTTGGTTCCGGTTGAGTGGCAATATACTCCGCGATTTGTTTCTGTATGTCCATGTAGATCTCCTTGGCTTAGCGGTAGTCCAGTGCTCAGGAACCACCGGATTGGGGTCGGCTCGCTAGGCAGCGTGATTCGATGAAAATGATATCGGATCATGTTTACTCATTGCTATCGCTCTGAAATCTCAGCCGGCAGCTCAAGGGCAACGCGCTCACCGCGGCATGGGAGGGGCCAAACAGCGCTTAATTTGCGCCTCGGCAATGATGCACTCATTCCGCGCATATAGCATTATGCTGACGTTCGAATTGCACCCTCCAAGGAGACAAACGATGGCTGAGTCGTCGCCCCATGGGTTTTGTTTGCAAAAGCACCGCCCACGTTCCATCCGCCTCTTTGTCCTGACCAGTTGTCTCGCCTCATCGGTTCCTCCGCTTCTGAACGCACAGGCGATACCCGATGCACACAAGCAGGTCAAGCAACTGGTCGACGAGAATGCTGCGAACTTCAAGCAGGTCTCCAAACAGATCTGGGATTATGCCGAGCTCGGCTATCACGAAGACAAGAGTTCCGCATTGCTCCAGGGTGAACTCAAAAGAGCCGGCTTCTCTGTGGAATCCGGCGTTGCCGATGAGCCCACCGCCTTCATCGCCAGCTATGGGCACGGCAAGCCGGTCATCGGAATCCTGGGTGAGTTCGACGCGTTGCCCGGACTCTCGCAAAAGCCGCTCCCGCAGCGTGAGCCCGTTGTTCCCAACGCGCCGGGTCACGGATGCGGGCACAACCTGCTCGGATCTGGGGCAGCGCTTGCTGCGGTGGCCGTGAAGGAGTACATGGAAGCGCATCACGTTGCCGGCACCTTGCGCTACTATGGCACCCCCGCCGAAGAAGGCGGCTCGGGCAAGGTATTTATGGTGCGCGACGGCTTGTTCAAAGATGTTGACGTTGTCCTGCACTGGCATCCCGGCGACCACAACGGCGTGAACAACGGCGGCACCCTGGCCATCCTCTCGGCCAAAGTCACCTACCACGGCATCGCAGCCCATGCGGCCATGGCGCCAGAGCGAGGTCGCTCCGCGCTCGACGCCGTCATGCTCATGGGGAATGGCATTGAGTTCATGCGCGAGCATGTGCCTAGCAACTCGCGTATCCACTACATCATCACCAAGGGCGGCGCTGCGCCGAATATCGTTCCCGATCTTGCCCAGATGGATCTGATGGCACGCAATCCCTCAAATACAGTGCTCGAAGACATCTGGGAACGCCTCCTCAAAATCTCCCAGGGTGCGGCCCTTATGACCGGAACCACTGTTGAAGTCACCGACATTCGCGGCGACGCTAACATCGTCGGCAACGACGCGCTGGCGCCAGTAGCGCAGAAAAACCTCGAGGAAGTTGGTGGTTTCACCATGAACGACACTGAAAAGGCCTTCGCGCTCGAGATGCAAAAGACCCTCGGCATCGACACCGTTCCGAGCCTGGATGGGACCCAGGCGATCGATCCCTTGCGCCCGGTCGACCTTAACGCGCCATCGGCCTCCACGGACGTGGGCGATGTCAGTTGGACGGTGCCCACCATCGGCTTCACTACTGCTACTTTCGTTCCGGGAGTGGCGCCGCACACCTGGCAGGCCTCGGCCTCGGCTGGCATGAGCATCGGCCAGAACGGCATGGTGGTAGCGTCAAAGGCGCTCGCGCTCACCGCCATTGATCTATTCGCTACCCCGTCGCTCGTACAGGCCGCCCGAGCTGACTTCGACCGCAAACTCACCGGGAAAACCTACCGCACATTTATCCCCGCCGGACAAAAGCCGCCACTCGGATATCGCGACAATTGAGACAAGTTAGCCATTGCCTCGAGAGTTCGTCCGCCGGCCAGCCGGCAGATGATTCAGATTCCTGTATGAGGCAGTCTGAGAAATGACCCATCCGTTCAGTGTTTGAAGGGTGAGTCAACTTTCTATGGCTAGGTTCAACTTAGGCTGCCGGCTTCAGGCCCATGCGCTCATCCAGCAAACGTGACCAGAATTGCGGGTTCCGGGAGTATCGTCGCCTGCCCGCAAATCATCATCTCCTTAACACCTCGTGTCGGAATTTCCGTAAATCCTGGAACGGCGCACTAGACTATTGAAGCGAACAGCCGGGCGATCCAATGGCGACCATTCCCGTGGCCACGAAGAAAACCCGGTATCCGAACTTCCCGCCTTGGTGTAGCCGAAATGACTCAATCTTCCCGATCCGTCGCCTCTCCGCGCGTTGTCAGCATCGCGGATTTCCGCGCCATCGCCCAGCGCCGCGTGCCCCGTTCTGTCTTCGATTACCTTGATGGCGGTGCCGAAGGTGAGGTGACCCTCCGCGAAAATTGCCGCGTCTATGACGACGTCACCTTCCGTCCCCGCCATGCGGTGTCGTTCGACCAATGCAACTTGCGCACCCGCGTACTCGGTTTCGATCTCGCTCTTCCCTTCCTCCTCGCTCCCGTTGGCTATAGCCGGCTCATGCACCCAATGGGCGAAGTGGCTGCAGCGCGCGCCGCGGGCAATGCGGGTACCGCCTATACCCTTTCCACCATTTCAGGGCACAAGCTCGAAGACGTAAAAGCCGCGTCGACCGGCCCCGTGTTTTATCAGCTCTATCTGATGGGCGGCCGCGGCGCCGCTGAGGCTGCGATTGAACGCGCCCGCGCTGCCGGGTTTTCCGCACTCGCGGTCACCATCGACACACCCGTTTCCGGCATCCGCGAACGCGATCATCGCAACGGCATGAAGGAGCTTGTGAGCGGCGGCCCGTTTGAGAAGCTGCCCTTCCTTCCGCAAATTTTGTCGCGCCCAGGTTGGCTGGCGAGTTTTCTTTTGGATGGCGGCATACCCGCGCTGCCCAATGTGGTGATTCCCGGCAAAGGTCCCATGCCCCTCGTCGACGTTGCTGCAGCTCTGGCTGAGTCGGCCGTAACCTGGAGCGACCTTACCTGGATTCGTGAGGTATGGCGTGGTCCGATCATCGTCAAAGGCGTCCTCACGGCAGACGATGCGCGCCGCGCCGTCAATGAAGGCGCCGCCGCCATCTCTGTCTCCAACCACGGCGGCCGCCAACTCGACTGCGTTCCCGCCTCGTTGCGTGTGCTGCCCGAGATCGTAAAGGCCGTCGATGGGCAAATCGAAGTCCTGATGGACGGAGGCATTCGCCGCGGTACCGACATCGCGAAGGCTCTTTGCCTCGGAGCCCGCGCCGTCCTCTGCGGACGCGCCTACGCCTACGGACTCGCCGCCGCCGGAGAGGTCGGAGTCAACCGCGCCATTGAAATTCTGCGCACTGACCTCGACCGCACGCTCAGGCTGCTGGGTTGCGCGAATGTCGGCGAACTCAATCGTTCGTATGTGAATATCCCAAAAAGCTGGGACGCAGACTGACGGGATGACCACATAATCAACAGAATCCCGCGGTTCACCAAACTCATCGAAGGCTTGGAGGAAAGACCATGCCAAAGTTTGTTCGCTTTCAATCGTTGGGAGGACCGGAAGTTCTGATTCTCGAAAACGAGCCAGTCCCCGAACCGGGCAAAGACGAGGTTCGACTGAAGGTTCAGGCCGTGGGCTTGAATCGAGCCGAGTCGGTTTTCATCCGCGGCTACTATTTCGAGAAGCCGAATTTACCGGGAAAACTGGGGTATGAGGCGTCTGGCATTGTTGAAGCGGTTGGCGAAGGTGTTGACCGTGCCTGGCTCGGCAAACGCGTCTCAACCGTGCCTGGTTTTTCCATGAACAAATACGGAGTCCTCGGCGAAGTCGCAATTGTTCCGGCGCGTGTGCTCGCGGAGTACCCCTCGCAGCTCTCCACCACACAAGGCGCAGCCATCTGGATGCAATACCTCACCGCGTATGGAGCGTTGGTCCATCTCGGCGGACTCAAGGCCGGCGATTTCGTGTCGATTCCAGCCGCTTCGTCGAGCGTCGGCTTGGCCGCAATCCAGATTGTCCGCGACGCGGGAGCAACCTCGATCGCGGCGACGCGCACTGCGGAGAAGCGAGCGGAACTGCTGGAGCTTGGCGCAGACCATGTGATCGTCACCGGCGAAGAAGATTACGTGGCACGCGCGCAGCAGATCACCGGCGGCATGGGCGTGCGCCTCACCTTCGATCCCGTCGCCGGCCCGTTTGTCGAGAAGCTGGCCGAGGCCGCATCCGACGGAGGAATCGTCTTTATCTACGGTGGCCTTTCGATGCAGCCAACGCCTTTTCCCGCGATGGCGGCGATGCGGCACGGCCTCACTCTGCGCGGTTATACCCTGCTCGAAATCACGGCCAATCCCGCTGTCCTGGAGACGGCGAAGCGATACGTCTTTGATCGGCTCGCGGACGGGCGTTTTGTGCCAAAGATTGCCCGCACATTTCCGCTCGCGCAGGTCGTGGATGCGTACAAGTATCTTGAGTCCAATCAGCAAGTGGGCAAGGTTGTGATCACGGTTCCGTGATAGGCGAATGCGGTCAACCCCCAAAAACTCGTTGCGCCCCGCTCATACCAGATGAGCGGGGCGCAATATAGGACCGATTCGATGGCTTGTTCTCTTAAAGCTAGGCGACTGCAGAAGGTGCCGATGCCGCCTGCTCTTCCACGTCAAGCTTGCTGCCAACTTCAGCAGCGGCCTGCGCGAGCACGCGGTGATGAATTGTGAAAAGCGCCAGTTCAAGCCGGTCGCTGACGCCCGTCTTGTCGTAAATGGATCGCAGGTAGTTCTTGATCACCTGCTCGGTGGTCTTCAGGCGGATTGCGATTTCGCGGTTCTTGCAACCCTGGACAATCAGCGCAACGATGCGCATCTCTTTGGGCGTAAGGCGATCGCGCACGCGCGTTCCCACCATATCTTCTTCCGGCGAATCGGCCTGCATCAATTGCGGCGGGACCCAGGTTTCTCCCGCAGAGACGCGGCGGACACACTCCACCAGCGACGGCCCATTCACGTTCCGGTAAACCACGCCGCGGTATCCCTGTTGCACATAGCCACCGGCCGTTTCGTTGTTCTCGGCAATCACAATGCCGCGACTCACTGTAGTCTCAAGCAACATGCGAAGACGCGTAAGGTCAGGCCGCAACGATGAAGCAAATAGGACCACACAGCCTGGAAACGTCGTAATGGCGTGATGCATGCGGTCCAGGTCGGTGCATTGGGCGATGATGCGCATATCTTCGTCCATGGCCAGCACTTTTGCTGTGCCTGCACGGAAAATAGCCTGCGAATCAGCCAGGATGATCTTGATCATAATTACAGCCTCTTCTGCTTCTTTCTCGGACCCAACTTGCTTCTAAAGGCCCAGATCTCCCCGCCGAAACCGGCCGGTTTTGAATTCAGGCAACAATTTCGCGTCTTGCGGTACTATCGGCAAAAAACTTCCATTCGTGCCACTGACCGCATTTGCGACAATCGGAGCAGCTTCTTCCCTTCCAGAGGTACATCCCATCTAGAGAAGCAGCATCGCCCCAGGGGTTACTTTGGTAAACAGATTACCTCCTGTCGCCACCAAGGGTCACTACCACCACGGAGGGATGCCTGTACCCTGTTTAAACCAAGACCGCCAAGGACGCGATTGCTCCTTTTCTTGTGGGTTTCCTCAAGGAGCCTTTTTTATCGCCGCATAAGTGGCAGTTTTCGGGTATCTCCCCGCAAAAAGTTGAATCCGAGGCACTTGTTGATTTTTCCCAGCGAAGGCGGCCCGCGCCTGAAAACCTCCGTCCCTGTCTCGTAAATTGTGCGTCCTCTTCGAAGAAATGGCCCTTTATGCCCGAGGATTCGAGCCATCCCCATCGTGCAACCGCTATAAACTAGCCGTATATGGCGAGGCCCATCCTGCTGGCGGTAGACGACGACGTAAATGTGCTTGAGGCCGTGGTCCAGGATCTGCGCCGCGAGTACGGCGCCACCTACCGGGTCATGCGGGCGGCAAGCGGCCAGGCCGGGCTCGATACCTTGGAACAGTTACGCACACGGCAGGAAGCCGTGGCCCTGATCGTCAGCGACCAGCGCATGCCTGGCATGACCGGCGTCGAATTCCTCGAGCGGGCGCGCAGCGTCTACACCGATGCCCGCCGCGTGCTTTTAACCGCCTACGCCGACTCCGAAGCAGCCATTCAGGCCATCAACTCCGCGCGGATTCACTATTACCTCAACAAGCCCTGGGATCCCCCTGAGGAGAAGCTGTACCCGGTGCTCACCGACCTTCTGGAAGACTGGAAGGCCGGCTATCAACCCCCGTTTGAGGGATTGCGCGTCATCGGCCATCGCTGGTCGCTCAACGATCACAAGGTACGAACTTTCCTTTCCAGCAACCACATCCCCTATCGCTGGCTCGATATTGCCGCCAGTGAAGATGCGGTCAAGTTGCTCCAAGAACGCCAGTTGGACGCGGAAAAGCTGCCGGTGGTTCTGTTTGGCGACGGCAGCGCTCTGGCTGACCCGGACCTGAGCACATTGGCCGCCCGCGTCGGCTTGAGCGTCCAGGCGACCCAGGAGTTCTACGACATGGTGGTCGTGGGCGCTGGACCTGCGGGCCTCGCGGCTGCGGTTTACGGGGCGAGCGAAGGGTTGCGCACCCTGGTCATCGAGCCGCAGGCCCCCGGCGGCCAGGCTGGTTCCAGTTCCAGGATCGAAAACTACCTTGGATTCCCCTCCGGCGTCACCGGAGCCGACCTGGGACGCCGCGCACACATTCAGGCTGCGCGCTTCGGCGCGGAGTTCGTGACCCAGCGCGCAACCGGTCTGCGCATCGATGGGCAATACCGGTTTGTGCAGCTTGCCGATGGACGCGAAGTCTCAAGCCATGTTGTTCTTCTGGCAATGGGCGTGCATTACCGCAAGCTCGATGTTCCAGGCGCTGACCAGTTCTCCGGCAAGGGCATCTACTACGGCGCTGCCCTGGTCGAGGCGGTTTCCTGCAAAGACGAGGACGTTTATGTTGTCGGAGGAGCCAACTCCGCCGGGCAGGCGGCTCTTTACTTCGCCCGCTACGCGCGCAAGGTAACCATGCTGGTCCGCGGACCGGGCTTGACGGCCACCATGTCGAAATACTTAATCGATGAGATTGGTAAAACATCCAATATTGAGTTGGAGGCCCACACGCAGGTTGTGGAGGCCTTTGGCGGAGATCGGCTGGAGGGGATTCGCTTGATGGGACCCGATGGCGAACGACGCGTGCCTGCGTCGTCGCTGTTTGTTTTCATCGGTGCGGCGCCCGGTACGTCGTGGCTGCCCAATTGTCTCCTGCGAGACGGCAATGGTTTCCTTCTCGCGGGACCGGATCTGCGGGCGGACGGCAAGCCTTTAGCGGGCTGGGGTGAGCCACGGGAGCCGTTTCTGCTTGAGTCCAGTGTGCCGGGGATTTTTGTGGCGGGAGACGTCCGGCACGGATCGATAAAGCGGGTGGCTTCGGCCGTGGGTGAGGGTTCGATTGCAGTCCAGTTCGCGCATCAATACTTGGCGGGGTTCTAAAGCAAAATGAGCGAGGGAAACCAATACGCGATCGCCACCGTTCCACTGGAATCAGTGGCCGATGCACTGAGCAAGACCCTTCCCTTCGCAGGATTGACGATCAGCGATTTCGGCATGCTGGGCCCGGTGGAGCGNNGGGAAAGCCTTCACTTCGTTGCACGTGCAGGCAATTGAAGATACGGTGATCCTGCGCATCAGCGAAGACGGTTTTTGGGCCCTGATGGCCTGCTGCCCGGCCGCGCGTAAAGTGATTCTGCGCGACATGACACAGCGGCTGCAGGCTCACCAGGTCGAGGCGCTGCATCGGGAGAAACTCGTCTCTCTCGGTACCCTGGCTGCCGGACTGATGCACGAACTGCACAACCCTGGGTCAGCCGCCAAACGATCCGCGGCACAACTGCGGCAGAATATTCTTCGCCTTCAACAACTCGCGCTGCGTTTCAGTACCGAAGAAGAAGGCCCGAAAACACCCGCGCAGGCAGAGTGTATGCGTTTTCTCCTGGAGCGCACAATGGGCGGTTGCCAGATCCAGGCCATGGGCTCGCTCGAGCAGGCCGATGCGGAAGAAGAGATGTCCACCTGGCTTGCGGATGCGGGTGTGGAGAATGCGTTTTCGATTGCGCCCGCGCTGGTGGGAATCGGTCTGCAAAAAAGCGAACTGGCCTGCGCCAAGGACGTTTTCCCGCCCGACCATTTTTCTAACGCGCTGAATTGGCTTGAAGCACTGGTTTCCAGTTCCACCCTCGTCTGCACCATCGAGGAAAGTATTTCGCGCATCTCCGAACTCGTCATGGCGGTCAAGAAATTCGCCTACGAAGGAAAGATTCCTTCCAAAGAACTGGACGTCCACGACAGCTTGCAGAGTACGCTTACTATCCTGGGCCACAAGCTGCGCATGAAGGGCATCAAAGTGGAGAAGGACTTCTCCGCAAGTCCTGCGTTGATTCACACCCGAGGCTCATCCCTGGGCCAGGTTTGGACAAACCTCATCGACAATGCGCTCGATGCTTCCCCCACGAATTCCAGCATCCGGATCGCAACCTGGATTGAGGGCGGAACAGAATCGCACAACGGCAAAGTGCCCGCTGCCGAGGGAACCTCGGACAAACTGGTTGTCTCAATCGAGGATCATGGCGAAGGAATTCCGCCCGAGTCCCTGCCGCGAATCTTTGAAGCCTTTTACACCACCAAGCCGCTCGGCACCGGAACGGGATTGGGGCTAGAGATCGTTCACCGCATCGTGACCCAGAAGTTCGGTGGCACCATTGATGTGCAGTCGCAGCCAGGGTCAACACGGTTCGTTGTTCGCCTTCCACTCGGCGGTCGACCCAACAACGATGCGCCGGCTCCGGGACTTTCCTTTACCTCCGCCAATCGCTGAACCAGCTTTTTTCTTACCCCCACCTTTTCCCGCATCCTCAAAAATGAAGTAGATCCGCGCGCTGCCGATGGAATACCTTGAGGGGCCCGGATGGCGGATCGCGCAGACCTTCTCGAAGCAACAGTGGACTGCGTTCCAGAAGGTGTAGCAGTCTTCGGAGAAGACTTCCAGCTGACCATCTGGAACCAGGCCGCCCAGGCTATCACCGGTTTTGCGCCGAATGACCTGGTAGGGTGTCCGGTTCCCGAAGGATTGAAACCGCTCTTGGCAGGCCCCGAAATTCTCTATGGGCTTAAGACATGCGACAGCACTGAAGCGCGTCACAGCACGCGGGTCCATGCGCGGCACAAGCTTGGGCATCCATTCGCCGCGATGGCGCGGGTTCTGATCCTGCACGATGCGCTGGGCCAGCGCATCGGGGCCGCCATTCTGTTTCACCCCACAGAGTGCCTCGATGCCTTGCCCCATGGAATCACCGGCGATAGCGAGGATGTGGAAGCGAACCAGGTGGACCTCCAGGACCGGCTGGCATCGCTGTTCAACGACTTCAGCCAGGGCGGTGCCGCGTTTGGCGTTCTTTGGATCACGGTGGATCAGGCCGCCGATTTGCGCAGAACCCATGGCGCGGGCGCATGCGAAGCCATGTTCAAGAAAGTCGAGAAGGCTTTGGCACAGGGCCTTCGCCCGGCGGAACACCTTGGACGGTGGGGCGAAGCCGAATTCCTGGTCATTTCGCATGAGCCTACTTCAACCATGTTGGCGCAGCACGCCCAGGTCCTGGCGGGGTTGGCCCGCACCGCGGATTTCCGCTGGTGGGGCGATCGCGTCTCGCTCACGGTGAGCATTGGCGTGGCGCAGTTGAAAGAAACCATGACATTGGCCGATGTATTGGAGAGAGCGAAAGCCGCCATGTTCTCGAGCTACCAGGCCGGCGGAAACCAAATCGCATTGGCTCCGGGAGAAGCATCATGTTCGCCATCATAGGCATTGTTGTTGTGTTCGGAGCGGTGATCGGCGGCTTCCTCATGGAGCACGGCAAGATGGCTGTCCTCGTCCAGCCGGCTGAACTGATCATTCTGCTCGGCGCGTCCATCGGAACATTGCTCGTAGCCAACCCCATCCATGTCATCAAAGGCGTCATCGCCGGATTGCTGGGCATCTTGAGAGGTTCGCCCTTCGATAAAACGCGCTACCTCAATACGCTCAAAATGATGTACCAGTTTTTGAACAAGGTCCGCAAAGAAGGATTGCTCAGCGTGGAAATGGATGTCGAGAAACCAAAAGAAAGCAGCATCTTCAAGAACTATCCTGAGTTTCTCGGCGACCATCACGCCATGTACTTTGTCTGCGACACGCTGCGGACAGCCATCACTGGCGGCGTGGAACCCTTCGACATGGACCAGATGATGGAGCTCGACATGGAAGTGCATCACCACGAAGCAACCCAGCCAATCTCCGCACTGACAACCGTTGCCGACGCATTGCCGGGACTCGGAATCGTTGCTGCTGTTCTCGGTGTGGTCATCACGATGGGCGCCCTTGGCGGGCCGCCCGAGGCCATCGGCGAACATGTAGCGGCTGCGCTGGTGGGAACGTTTCTCGGCATCCTGCTTTGCTATGGCGTAACCGGGCCGCTCACCGCAAATATGGCCAAGACAGCCGACGCCCACAACGAGTATCTCCATGTACTGCGCGTTCTGCTGCTGGCCTTTCTGAAAGGAGCCGCACCCATGATCGCGATTGAACTGGGACGCCGCGCAATCCCTGCCCACGTCCGGCCAACCTTCGATGAGATGGAGAAAACATGCAAGGGCGGCCCCGTTGAGCCCGCATCGTAGAAATTTATCGAGAGAGCAAGCACCGTGACAACCAAAGCCCAGCCCATCATCGTCATCAAAAAAAAGAGTGGTCACGGCGGCCACCACGGCGGCGCATGGAAGGTCGCGTATGCCGACTTTGTCACCGCCATGATGTCGCTCTTCATCGTCCTGTGGCTCATGGGCTCAAGCGAAAAAGTCAAAAAAGCCGTCGCAGGATACTTCAACGATCCCAAAGGAACCGCCAGCCTCCTCGGCACCACGATGACCGGAACAGGCGAAGCCATCAAAGAAGCCAGTTCCGCCGACCTCGAGAAACTCAAAGAGAAGCTCGAAGAAGAAATCAAGGCGAGAAAAGATCTTGAAAAACTCTCCAAGCAAATTGAAATCACCATTACCCCCGAGGGCTTGCGCATTGAATTGCTCGAGGGCAAAAACGGAACGTTCTACGAATTGGGCAGTGCAAAATTGAGCGCCAGCGGACAGGAGCTCCTGTCGCTTCTGGCATCGGAGTTGAAGACGCTTCCTAATTCCCTGCTGATTGAAGGACACACCGACTCCACGCCATACTCTGACCAGAACGGCTACAGCAACTGGGATCTCTCCGCGGATCGCGCCAACTCGGCCCGCCGCCTGCTTCAACAGGACGGCGTGCGCACCAACCAGGTGACACAGGTGCGCGGCTACGCTGACCAAATGCTGCGCGTCAAAAACAACCCAACCGACCCTTCGAACCGGCGCGTCTCAATCCTCGTGAAAAATGACAATGAGCCTGTGCCAATTCTGTTCGCCGACAAAATCGTCAACGGATCGACCCCCTTGCCTGGAAAGCCTGAGTCCTCCAGGGCAGCTTCCACCAGCGCAATCTCCACCGCTCCTCCGGAGTCACCCAAATCCATGTCTCCATCAAAGCCTGCGGCAGGAATCCCCACAGCCAGGCCAGGCCTGATTTCGCGCATCAGGAACTTGCTCCCAGGCGCCAGAAAATAATCCCCGCATCCACCCCCGGCTCTCCGCAAACGCACGGCTCCCACGCAAGACCCGTGGTGTACTCTTGTGGGCGAGCAGAAAAGCGTTTTACCGGGAGTTTTCTATGAGTATCGTGGCCGGCGTCGACTTTGGAACTCTCAGTGTGCGCGTCACTCTCGTCGATAGCCAAAGCGGGCCGCTCGGCACGGCCTCCGCGTCCTACCCCTTGCATCGCCGCCGCGACGATCCAAACTACGCAACGCAAGCACACAGCGATCAAATGACCGCGCTCGCCGCAGCCACCCGCGACGTGCTAAAGACAACAGGCATCGGCGGCGATCGCGTGGAGGCCATCGCACTCGATACGACCGGCTCCAGCGTGATTCCCGTCGGTGAAAACCTCGAGCCGCTCGACGAGTATTACCTGTGGTGCGATCATCGCGCATTTGCTGAAGCGGAAGAGATCACCGCCAAGGCGCATGCCCTCGGCTTCGAAGGCATTGAATGGTGCGGCGGCGTCTACTCCCACGAGTGGGGCTTCGCCAAGCTTCTGCATTGGCTTCGCCACAATCCAGAAAAACGCGACCGCTTCGTGACCGCTCTCGAACACTGCGACATGGTCGCCGCCACACTCAGCGGGATCAACTCGGTCGGCGACCTCAAACGCAGCGTGTGCGCCATGGGCCACAAGTGGATGTGGAATCCCAAGTGGGGTGGATTGCCCCCTGAAGAGTTTCTCATTGCGGTCGATCCTCTCTTCGCCGGAATCCGCGCCAAACTCGGCGG
>PLTV01000046.1 GCA_003164635.1 Acidobacteriaceae bacterium | reverse complement strand
GAGCGCGCGTGCCAGGATTCCGGTGCGGCGCGACATCTCGATGACCGGCGAGATCACGCTGCGCGGCAAGGTGCTGGCCATTGGCGGATTGAAAGAGAAGCTGCTGGCCGCGTTGCGCGCCGGCGTCTTCGAGATCATTTTGCCGCGCGCCAACGAGAAGGACATCGCCGAATTGCCGGACAACATCAAGAAGGCCATGAAGCTTCACTTTGTCGATCAGATGGATGAAGTTCTCACGCTGGCGCTCGAGAGCCCGCTCGTTGCCCTCCCGTCCGAAACGACCGATCTCATCGGAAGCATTCCGGCCACGGAGATTGGCGGCAATCTCCCCGCACCACAATAGTCGATGCTCTCAGAAGAAGAGATTCGCACGGCGCTGCGCGATTGCTATGATCCCGAGGTCAAGCTGAATTTAGTTGACCTCGGGCTCATCTACGCCATCGCCACGGATCACGACGAGAACTCGACGTCCGCATGGCCGCGCCAGTGGGTCAAAGTCACCATGACCCTGACCACGCCGCAGTGCCCCGCGAGCGGCCTCATCTTCGAGCAGGTTCACAATCGGCTGGCCGGCATCCCCTCCGTCAGCAAGGTCGAAGTGGACCTTGTGTGGGAACCGAAGTGGACGCCCCATCGCATCAGCGAAGCCGGCCGCCGCCAACTCGGTATCTAACGCGTCAGAATGTTGTGCAGCCGATCGCGTTGCGATGCTACTTCCGCGACCGTCGCTTCAACCTTCTCCAGCACCCGCTGGGCGTGGTCGATATAACCCGGCAGCGCATTCCAGAACTCTTTCACCACGTCCTGCTGATCCAGCACCGCAAGAGCCGTTCCGCCGGCCGCCGTCACCAGCCCTGCGCGCTTGTTCCCCATCAGCAACAGGACCGCGCTTGCCAGAAGACTGCCGCCAGCCGCCAGCCGAGCCCAATTTGTACACTCGGCGTCTGCTCTCCGCGCCCGCACCCCACCCACGTCTGTTCTGCTCAAAGGCACCACTGCCATGTTCTCTCCTTTTTCATCCTGCGATCAGGGCACAAACGCAAATTAAAAACCTCGCCGGCCAGATGCCTGTGGGATGCGCCCACGAACAACAACTGTTGCCTTCCATCTCCTGGCATCGCCGGCCAGCCATCCGCCAACCACTTACGTCAATCCAGATCGAACTCCCTGAGCGGCTTGCCCTCCGGAGCGTCCTTCGCCTTACGCAAAGCTTCGGCAAACTTCTTCTCGAACAGATCCTCTTTGTTCCGCTCCGCCTCCACGCTCTGCTTGAAGATTGATTCTTTCCGCTCGTCCTGATCGCGCATCGCCTTGGCCGCGGTCTCCAGGTCTTCAAACATCCGCTTTCGCGGAGCCGAAGTATGGCTTACCAAAAGCCCCGTCTCTGCGTCGATCCGCAACATCGCCCCGCAATCGGGACACGCCACCTCGAATATCTTTTCCTTGGACTTCGCCATTTCAATTCTGAATTGTAAGCCGTAGCCCGCCCGCTTGCACAGCAGCAGGCCTGCCACCCCAAAATCCACCGTGTTACCATCTCGGCAAAGGCCACGCGGGCCGTATGTGCCCCATCCAGGAGGTCCCCATGTTCCCACTGTCCCGCCGCGAATTTCTCAAAACCTCACTCGCCGTCGGAACTCTCAGCAGTGTCGGCTCGCTCCCACTCCAGGCCTCGGCGCCCAAGGCCACCGACAAGGTCACCCTCGGCAAATCCGGCCTCCAGGTCACCCGCCTCGCCTTCGGCACCGGCACCAACAATGGACACGTGCAGGCCTCTCTCGGCCAGCAGGAGTTCAGCCGGCTCATCCACTACGCCTACGACCACGGCATCCGCTTCTTTGAAACCGCCGAGGCCTACGTCACCCCCCACATGCTCGGCGAAGCCCTCAAGCCCTTCCCGCGCGACAGCTACCAGCTCATGACCAAGGTGACGACCGACGACTTCATCAGCCCCATGCGCCGCATCGACGACTTGCGGAAGACCTCGCAGACCGAGTACTTTGACATCCTGCTGCTGCACTGGCAGCACACCGCCGACTGGGTCTCTGAAACCGCGCGCTGGCAGGACGGCGTTCTCGAAGCGCAACAGAAGAAGATCATTCACACCCGCGGCGCTTCCGTGCACGGTCTTCCCGCGCTGCGCCAGATGCCTGGCAACAAGTGGCTTGAAGTCGCCATGATCCGCATGAATCACAAAGGCACGCGGATGGACGGGCCCACGGAAGACGATAACAACAATCCCGACCACGTGACCGAGGTCGTGGGCCACGTGAAGCAAGTCAAGAAGGAAGGCATGGGCGTGATCAGCATGAAGCTGGTAGGCAACGGCGCTTTCACTCGCCACGAAGACCGCCAGGCCGCCATGCGCTTCGCCTTCAAAACCGCGGGCATCGACTCTGCCACCGTCGGCTTCAAGAGCACCCAGGAGATCGACGAAGCCATCGACAACATGAACCTCGCCCTCGCGTAAGCAACCCCTCGTCACGCAAGATCGGGGTACTCGCCAGCCTTCCATGTCAGGAACGTACATGTATGTACGCTGGATCACGTACATATGATATTCTTTCTGCATGGAAGTCCCCATCACTCGATTTCGCAAGGACCTCTTCTCCCTCGCCGATCGCGCTCTCGAGGGGGGCGACGTATGGTTTACGCACAAAGGCTGCCGCCTCAAAGTAGTTCCCGAAGGCAAGCCGCTGAGCAAATTAAGCCGCGTTCAACCGATGGAGATCGTTGCTTCAGGCGTTGATCTCGAGGACCAATCCTGGAAGCAAGATATCCTGCAGGAATGGGAGCAAGGTTGGGACAACCAACTTCGGTCTTCCCCGGGTCCATCGCGTGATTCGTCTGCGGCGAAACGCGCAAATAAAAGCAAGGTTCGTCGCCGGCAATGATTGCCTATCTCGACACGAACGCGGTCATTCGGCTTGCTGATGGACGTCAGCATCCAGGCAGCCGCGAAACGATCCGGTTGATCGAGCGAGCTGACTTGTTGATCTCGCCCATGGTCGTGCTGGAGCTTGAGCTTCTCCACGAAATCGGCCGGATAAAGCTCTCGGCTCGCGATATTCAGTCAAAGATTGAGCATGAACTGGATGTTCATGTTTGTGAACTTCCCTTCGTTCAGGTGGTGCAGGCGGCGCGCGACGAAAAATGGACCCGCGACCCATTCGACCGCTTAATTGTGGCACATGCAAAAATCAATGGCCTGGCGCCGCTTCTTTCGGCGGACGAGCAAATTGCGCGGCATTATGCGCGGACCTTGTGGTGAAGCTTTGCGTCGATGACGGTCAGTATGGACGAGGACGCATGGTGTACCCCGGTGATACCATCGCAGCCGAAGAACAGAAAGGTCCGCGTGCGCCTTTTAACCTCAACAACATTTCGCCTCGCCATCTCAGCCCTCGTCTTCGCAGCCGGAGCNNCGCATTGTTTTCAAACTCGCCGACACATCCGGCAAGCTCACCGCTGAGTTGCAAAGCCCCGACCAAAGCCCTGCATGGATCCCCGCCACTTCCGCCACCCGCGACGGCAGTTCGCTCACCCTTGCCTTCAAGAACTTCGGCATCGACTTTACCGGTAAACTCTCGGCCGATTCCGCCTCCATCGAGGGCACCTTCACGCAGGGCGGCGCTCCATTCCCCTTGAAACTGACGCGCATCAAGGACGATTCCGAGTTGGAAGTTCATCGTCCACAAGACCCGGTGAAGCCATACCCCTACCGCAGCGAAGATGTGGCTTATCCAGGCAAAGCCGCAGGCGTGACGCTCGCTGCCACTCTCACAGTTCCACCCGGCAAGGGCCCCTTCCCCGCTGTGCTGCTGATCGTCGGCTCAGGGCCGCACGACCGCGATGAAAGCCTGCTCGGGCACAAGCCTTTTCTTGTTCTGTCGGATTACCTGACGCGCAAGGGGATCGTGGTTCTGCGCGCCGACAAGCGCGGCGTCGGCAAGTCCACCGGAGACTACGCAACAGCAACCACCGCCGACTTCGCCTCCGACGCCGAGGCCGGCGTTCGCTTCCTCAAGACGCGCCCCGAAGTCGATGCGCACAAGATCGGCCTGATCGGCCATAGCGAGGGCGCCATCATTGCGCCCATGGCGGCCGTTGCCGATCACGATGTCGCATTCGTCGTCATGCTGGCCGGCTCCGGGGTGCCCGGCGACCAGATCATCGTGGAGCAGGGCCGGCTCATCGCCATGGCCAGCGGAGAAAGCAAAGACAAAGCCGACGCCGACTCCGAAAAGGAGCGCGAGACCCTGAAGATCGTCGAAACGGAAAAAGACCCAGTCGCACTGCGAGATTTATTGGGTGCAAAGCTCGCAACTGAGGGAGTGCCCGATGCGCAGGTCGCCGCGCAGATCAAAGCCCTCACCTCGCCGTGGATGCGGTACTTCCTCACCTACGACCCGGCAACGGCGCTGCGGAAACTCACCGTACCGGTCCTCGCACTCAGCGGATCGCTCGACCTCCAGGTGCCACCCGCGCAGAACCTGCCGCCGATTCGCGCCGCCCTCGCCGCGAACACGCATGCCGAAATCGACGAGCCCCCAGGATTGAATCATCTGTTTCAAACCGCGAAGACCGGCTCACCCGCAGAATACGGGCAGATTGAAGAAACCATGTCGCCCGTCGCCCTCGACAAAATCGCCTCGTGGATCCTGAAGCAGTAGGTTTCCGAAAGACTTGCCTCGAAGGTTCGCATCTCAGAGTATTCGTCCGTTGTCTACCCAGCCCATAAATGGCTCTCCCGGAGGGAGAGCGCGAACTTAGCCACGGGTGAAACATGTGGTCCCTCGGCCCGCACGCACCCTCCGTCCCGGAGGGCCGGCGTGAGAAACCTGCGCGTTCGAAAAGAGGTTTAATGACCGCTAGCGCGAATAGGCTCCTGGCGCTTGAATGTTAGCCGCAGCGGGATGGTCTGCGTGAGTGTGCCGCGTATCTTGGTTTCCTCCGCGTTCACAATGCCTTCGTAGCGGATATGCGACGAGGCAATCGTGAAAGTCAGATGTGCATCCTTCAAAACGATAATTGTGACCGGAACGCCCATCATTCCTTGATCGAGACTATCCAGGGTTGCGGAGAGGCTTCCATCCTGCGCTGACTTGATGTGCAGAACAAACCGCAACTGGCCTCCGCTTATGTTCCAGTCACCGCGCCAATCACCGGCAAGAGAGGACTGTGCGGCGGAGGTCGGAGTCCATGCAGCGAGGCAGAACAAGACAATCGTGGCGATTCTCCTGAGAACGATTTGGGACTTCATCCAAATGCCATCCAGTCCACCCAAGCAAAAAGGTCCCGCGAACGGAACCTTCTGCATTCCTGGGTGCAACAAGCTTAGTGCTTCTCTGCCGCTGTCGCCAGCTTGGCTTCTGCCTCAGCGATCACATGCAGAGCCTCGGTGTACGCCTCTTCGCTGTCGCCCGCTTCGTTCCATTCCTTGTGGCCGCGTTCGAGTTGCTCCTTGGCCCGCTTCACGTCGATCTCTTCCGGCTTCAAAGCGTCCGAAGCAAGAATCGTCACCCGGTCCGGAAGCACTTCCACGAAGCCCCAGCTCACGTTGTATCGCGACTCGGCCGGAGCATTTTCGCCCGAACCACCATGCACCACCACGTCGCCCGCCCCGAGTTCCGCCAGCAACGGCGCATGTCCGAAGAGAACTTCCATGTAGCCCGACTTCGAAGGCAGCTCCACCGCAGACGCCGATGCCTCAAAGAGCACGCGCTCAGGCGTCACCAGCCGCACACGCAATTGATTGGATTCGTCTGCCATGGGCTCCTTTCAGTCACAAGGGATCGGTGATCAGTTTTCAGTGATCAGTCAAAGGCCGTTTAGTCAGGCGCCGTGCTAACTGACCACTGAAAACTGAACACTGACAACTGCTTCTTTACGCCGTCGCCTTCAGCTTCTCTGCTGTCTCCAGCACTTCTTCGATCGCGCCCTTCATGTAGAA
>PLTV01000125.1:7174-7333 GCA_003164635.1 Acidobacteriaceae bacterium | reverse complement strand
TGTTGTCGCGCAGGTAGTCGAAACCAAACTCGTTGTTGGTTCCGTAGGTAATGTCAGCGGCGTAAGCGGCGCGTCGCTCGCTGTCGTCCAGGTCGTGCACGATGACGCCGACCGTCAGCCCCAGGAACTCGTAAATTTTGCCCATCCACTCGGCGTCGC
>PLTV01000125.1:0-7165 GCA_003164635.1 Acidobacteriaceae bacterium | reverse complement strand
TGCACCGCGCGCCAGCCCGCCTCGCGAACCACGGCGAACGCCTCAGGAAGAAGCTCGTCGAGAGCCCCATCTTCGGCCTTCTTGATTTCTTCAGCTTCGGTGATGCCTTCCAGGTTGTGGGCAATGCGGGCGCGAAACTCCAGGGTCTTGGCACGCACCTGCTCGTCGGAGAGCTGCTTGGTTGCAGCCTCTAAATCGTTGATTTGGGCAACCACCGGCCATAACTTCTTGATCAGGCGTTCATTTGCCGTACCGAAAACCTTTGTCAGTACCTTGTCGAAAACCACATGAATCTCCGTTTACCAGTATAAATGGCAGGGGTTTGATCTTCGCCTCATCGTCGCTTGCGGATGAGTTCGCAGGCGTAGGATTTTGGGGTTGGATCACTGCCAATTCACAATCGCCATTGCAGAGTGTCGACCGGCTTGCCATGGCGGATTCGCCGGAGTTGCCGGTGAAAATGCCTCAGCCGGGCCTGCGGCGAGTTCGGGTCGCCATTGTCGTCCTGGTCCGCGTTCTCGTCGGCTTCGTGTTTAGCCTCCTGTACATAGGCCATGCTGGGTCGATAGAAAACCTGAAGGAATTCAAGCGTCGCTCCCATGTCATAGACGGATGGGCAAAAGCCGGGACCGCCTTTTCCCTGGCGTTTGCGGCGGCGCCAGACCGCTCGCCGCACAACGTAATCCGCGAAGATCAGGGCAATGATCAGAACCGGGATGTAAAGCGCATAGATGCACCACGCAACGAGCGAGTGGAAAACCATAGACACACCCTTCCGGAACACGGCGGAAACTTCGCAGGAAGTAAGCTTCGGCGCATGGCAGAAAAAAGGCCCATAACGCCAAAACACTAAATTTTGCTGGAAGAATTAACCGCGACGGAAGGGTGGCGGACGCTGGAACGAGGGTACGAGTGCCGGTGCCTGGGGTAAACGGCCAACATAGGTGGAGCCCGACAAACCCAACAAGCTGAGCGGTGAGAGGATGCCGACGAGCAGCAGCGGAAGGATGGCTACGAAATCCGCGGCGTGTCCCGACGATCCGCTGGGAATCAACGTGAAGGCCAGCAGCAGGAGAACGGCGCAGCCAATTGCGAGAACCGCAATCCGCATCCATCCCCGCCGTTGCTTCCTCTCGATCACCGATGAACCTCTCATTTCCGCAAGCATAGCAGCCCCGGCGTGCCCGTACAATGAAAACGGAGCCCTGAATCCCCAATCAGCATGGCGGATAAAGAACAAAAGAAGCCGGAGATCCAGAAGCGCGACGAAGACCCGGTCGGCAAGGTCTACGACTCGCGGCTGATGAAACGGCTGGGCCGCTATGTGCGCCCCTACTGGGTGCAGGCGACGATTTCGTCGCTGGCCGTCAGTCTCAAGTCGCTTTCGGATGTGACCGGACCTTACCTCGTCAAAGTCGCCCTTGATCGCTATCTCACGGGCACGCCCGGCCGGGCCACCAACTGGCTTACACGCAGGCTGCCCACCGATCCATGGCATGGCATTACCGTTCTGGCGACCATTTACCTTGGTGCGCTTCTGTTTGCCTACTTCTTCGAGTTCATTCAGACCTACATGATGCAGTGGGTCGGCCAGAAGATCATGTTCGACCTGCGCCGCGACATCTNNCGCCTCACCTCCGACGTCGACGCCATCAACGAGATGTTCACTGCGGGCGTGCTCGCAATTGTGGACGACTTCTTCAACCTCACCATCATGGCCGGCGTCATGCTCGCAATAAACTGGTGGCTGGCGCTGATTGCATTCGCTGTCCTGCCGCTGATTCTTGTCGTCACGCGCCTATTCCAGCGTTCGGTCCGCGAGAGCTATCGCCGTGTACGAGCAGCCATTGCGCGCATCAACAGCTTTACCCAGGAACACGTGTCTGGCATGGCGGTTGTGCAGCTCTTCAATCGCGAGGATCGGGCTTACAAGGACTTCGAGGATGTGAACCGGCTGCACATGATTGCGTTCAAAGACACCATCTTCGCCTACGCTCTCTACTATCCGGCGGTTGAAGTGCTCTCCTCGATTGCGATCGCACTGGTCATCTGGCGCGGCGGCTTCGGTGTCTTGCATGGCACAGTAACCATCGGTGTGCTCGCCATGTTTATCCAATATTCGCAGCGGTTCTGGCGGCCCATTCAGGACCTCAGCGACAAGTTCAATATTCTTCAGTCGGCCATGGCCGCGTGCGAGCGGATCTTCAAGCTCCTTGATACGCGGCCGGAGATCGTGAATCCTGCGCACCCCATCGCCGGCGACGGCAGCAATCGGATCGAGTTCCGCCATGTCTGGTTCACCTATCAGAAGCTGACGCCGGAGCAACAGGCCGCAATTGCCGCTGCTTGTAGTAAGGCGGTAAGTGCATCCGAGATCGCGGCTGCAGTTCCCGAAGGGATCCAGCCTGCTGAAGCCGCTGCCCTCGCCGCCATTTCCGGCATTGAGTGGATTCTTAAAGATGTTTCCTTCACCGTTGAGCCAGGGCACACCGCCGCCATTGTCGGCCACACAGGCGCGGGCAAGACGACCCTCACCAGCCTCATGATGCGCTTCTACGATGTGACTGCCGGTGCAATCCTTGTTGACGGCATCGATCTCCGCCGGCAGGATCTGACGGCGTTGCGTCGCCATTTCGCGGTCGTCTTGCAGGATCCGTTTCTCTTCACAGGCACCTTGGCCGAAAACATCCGACTGGGTAACGAAGATATCAGCGAAGACGAGCTGCGCCAGGCCGCCCGCGACGTGAATGTGCTCGACTTTATCGACAGCCTTCCCGGCAAGTTCAACGAGCCGGTTCAGGAGCGCGGCAACTCCCTTTCCACGGGACAGAAGCAGCTCATTAACTTCGCCCGGGCGCTGGCCTATAACCCCCGAATCCTCATCCTCGACGAGGCCACCTCAAGTGTGGATACAGACACCGAGCTGCGCATCCGCAGCGCCCTCGAACGTCTCGTCGAAGGTCGCACCAGCGTCGTGATCGCCCACCGGCTTTCGACCGTCCAGCGTGCCGATACGATACTGGTGATGCACAAGGGGCAGTTGCGCGAGATGGGCAGTCATCAGCAGCTTCTGGCTCAGCGCGGCCTCTACTGGAAGCTTTACCAGTTGCAGTACAAAGACCAGGAAAACGGCTTGGGGCACGCTCACCTGGGCCAGCCCTCGGCAGCCTCAGCCCTGTAACCGGGCCTCCACTTTCAGGCGTCAAATGCTGCAGAAATTCGGGGCTGTTGCCTCTCCGTCGATAATCCTCCTAACCGTGCCGCTGCGGCGGGTGTCTAATGGTGCGCATGGATAGGAACGACCACGAGACGATCCAGGCGGTTCTGTCAGGAGACAAGGAAGCCTATGGGGCATTAGTCGTCCGCCATAGCCACAGTCTCTTTCGCGTGGCGTTTCGCATCACCGGCAATGAAGCCGACGCGGACGACGTAGTGCAGGAGGCGTTCCTTCGCGGCTATCGGAAGCTGGAGGGGTTTGAGTCACGGGCAAATTTTGGCACCTGGATTTATCGCATTGCCGTCCATTGCGCGCTGGACAAGGTGAAGCATCGGCGCGGTGGTGAGACCAGCCGGGTGGGTGACGCGAACGACCCGGAGTTGGATCAATTGCAGGTGGCGGACCGGTCGGCCGGCCCCGAAAGGATCTTGCTCAGCGGCGAAATCGGCTCCATGCAGGAAACAGCGCTGCATGGCCTGACCGCTACCGAGCGCACGGCATTCATCCTGCGGCATATGGAGGATCGAACCACAGTGGAGATTGGCGCAGCGCTGGGCATTGAACCGAACGCCGCAAAACAGGCGGTCTTTCGCGCTGTCCAGAAGCTGCGGCGCAGGCTGGCGCCGCTCAGGGTGGCTACATGAAGCATTTGACCGAAGAAGAGATGATTGAACATGCATACGGAGAGAGCGACAACATCGTTGCCGTGGAGCGGCACTTCGCTTCCTGTCCGCAGTGCGCGGAGGGTTTTGCTGATTTGGAGCACGATTTGACAGGTGTGAGCCGATTGAATGCCCCTCCGCGCGATGCGCACTACGGCGAGCGCGTCTGGGGCTCGATCGCTCCCTCGTTGCCGCTGTATGCGCACCAGAAGCAGCGATTTGCGTGGTTTTCGATGAATGCAGGCTGGGCTAAAGGCCTGGGATACGCGGCCGCATGCGCCCTGCTGATGGCCGGCGCATTTTATGCGGGCCGGCAATGGGAACATTCGAAGCGGCCTTCTATGGCCCAGGTTGAACACAAGAATCCGCCTGTGAAGCAACCGGTGGTGGTCGTTGTTCTCGACGAGCACCTGGACCGCTCTGAGCGCTTTCTTGTCCAACTGAAACACGCCGACGTTGATTTGTCGGAGATGGCGCAGCCAATGCGCGACGAGGCGCGGAGCCTTCTGGCCGCGAATAAAGTTTGCCAACAGAAAGCGGCCAAGAGCGACGATCCCGAACTCAACACCGCACTTGAACATCTCGATACCCTGCTGGCCCAGGCGGCCAATTCGCCCGGCGGACTGAATACGCAATCCATCTCCAAACTTCAGCAGGAGATGAACAGCGACGGACTGCTATTCGAAGTACGCGTCCTGCGCTCCAGGATCGATGACCACAAGAAGGACGGAAGCAACACCGCCAAGGGAGGAACGATATGAGGACGAGCCGCATGTTTCAGGTTTCCCTGGCTGCCGCAATCCTTTGCCTGTTTCAAGGATCGGGCGCAGGCGCACAAGGCTTTGTCAGCCCCGGCACGGCCGCACCGACGATGGAAACCCAACCCAGCCCGGCGCTCGCTGCAACGGCCATCGATGCGCCCAAGAGCGATCCCTATGCCGAGGGAACCCGCGCCATTAATGAATCGCGCTGGGCGGATGCCGTGCGGCTGTTTGGCGAATCCGCCGACCAGCACGGCGAGAAGGCCGACGGCGCACTCTTTTGGAAAGCCTATGCGGAAAACAAGCTTGGTCAATCGAAACCAGCGCAGGAGACCTGCGCGGCGTTGCGCAGCGGGTACCCGACCAGCCGCTGGATCGACGATTGCGGCGCGCTTGAGGTGGAGATTCACGCACGCACCGGTAAGGCGATCCAGATTGAGCCCGGACAGAGCGACGATGTGAAGCTACTGACGCTGAATGTGATGATGCGCCAGGATGAACCGCGGGCGTTGGCGGCCATTCAGGCCATCCTGAACGGAGACGCCAGCGAGCACCTCAAGAAGGAAGCGCAGTTTATTCTCGGGCAGCATTATTCCGACGTGACGTATGCACAGATCGTCCGCATCAGCTACGTTGAAGGCGACGTGCGCGTGCAGCGCGGCGAGCCTCTCGGCAAAGGCAGCGGCGACACCTGGGAAAAGGCCGTTACCGATCTACCTTTGGAAACCGGTTTCAGCCTGGTCACGGGTTCAGGCCGAGCGGAAATCGAACTTGAGAACGCCAGCACTCTTTACGTCGGAGAGAACTCCGTGCTGACCTTCAACGATCTCGAAGAAACTGCCGGAGTTCCCTTCACTGAGCTTGCTCTACTTTCTGGTACGGTGACCCTGCATGTTCGACCTTATGTGGCCGGCGAGAAGTTCGTTCTGCACACGCCCACAACCGACTTCAACGCCCGCTATCCGGACAAGAGCTATGTGCGCATCGATGCCTTCACCGATGCCGTGCAGATTACTCCGCTCGAAGGCAAGGAACTGCATCTACCGGGCGTACCGAAGGACGAATTGCAAGCCGGACGCTCCTGGACCTATCGGCCAGGACAGCTATGGGCCGAGTCGAATCCAGCAGAGGACACAAGCCATTCCGCGTGGGACCAATGGGTGAGCGAGCGTGTCGCCAAGCGCGACGCCGCGATCGCCTCAGTCCTGGAAGCTTCTGGCCTGACTGCGCCTATTCCCGGCATGGCCGAGCTGGATGGCCAGGGCACCTTTTTCGATTGCGCGCCCTATGGAACCTGCTGGGAGCCGAAGGACGCAGCCGACGACGATACGGCAAGCCGGCGCGCCGAACCGGGCCCGCGTTGGAACGCACAGCCGCATCTGGTATTGGCATCGTTCGATCCTGCCCGCGGTTCGGCCCAGGCTCCTGCGCAAAACCCACGGGTCCTCGAGCATGAGATCGATTTCCCCTGCATGCCGCAAAGCGTCAGCTACCGGCAGATGAAAGACCCGACAACCGGCAAGGACATCATTATCGACCGGCAGGTCGTGCCATCGCGGACTTATGCATGGGGCGTCTGCCACGCCGGTACCTGGGTCCGCCACAAGAGACACTACGTCTGGTGTGTGGGCACCAAGCGCCACCACGTAGTTCCCGTGCGCTGGGTCAAGAGCGGGCATCAACTTGGCTTCGTGCCGCTCCATCCATACGACGTAAAGGGTCAGCCGGCCATCAATGCCCGGCACCAGGTCTTTGTTGTCACCGGGAAGAGCAATGCGATTGAAGTGCATCCTGTGCGATTCGAGCCTAACCTTCCGATCGAGTATTTGAAGGAAGCTCCCAAGGAATACCGCAGCGAGCCGATGCGTCCTCTCGCACTGACGGAGATTCCGCACATGGAAGCCCGTTCGTTCGCTCACCCCGGGGGGGAGAAGGGCATAACCAAAGGCGCTGAAATCGCCAAGGGAAGTGTCCCCATCCACTTCGACGCTAAATCGCACTCCTTTACCGTGCCCCACGAACAGGTTTCGCACGGCGGTCACACGACGACCGTGTTTGCGCCCATGACCAATCACTCCGGCTCGCTGCAGGCGCGTGGTGAGAGCTTCAGTGGCGGCAGCGGCTTCCATGGCGGTTCCAGCAGCGGATTCCACGGGGGAAGCAGCGGTGGTGGTGGCGGCGCCTCGCACAGCAGCGGTGGGAGTTCAGGCTCCGGCGGCGGAGGATCGCACGGCGGAGGAGGAGGCTCGAGCGTCAGCAGTTCCGGTGCTTCGAGCAGTTCCAGCGGCGCAAGCAGCAGCGGAAGCGGATCGCATCACTAAAGCAATTGCCATGCGGGCGTAGTGCTCAAGATCGCCTCGATTCCGATCGAGGCGATTTCGCCCTTTCTGAAGCTGCAAAACATTTCCTTGGGAGAAAAAGAAAAAAAGGGTATCTCTGCAAAGAAGTTCCCTGTTTTCAGAGGGATAGAGGAGGCGCTTCCTTCTAAAAATTAGATTCCAAAGGACTTATTTGCAGAATCTAGA
>PLTV01000190.1 GCA_003164635.1 Acidobacteriaceae bacterium | reverse complement strand
TACGTGCAGCCAGTCTGCCCCGCACCCGATCTTCTTTGGACGCCTGGCTACTGGGCTTATGGCGATGACGGGTACTTCTGGGTTCCCGGTGCCTGGGTTCCGGCTCCCTATGCGAATGCGTTGTGGACGCCCGGATACTGGGGATGGTCGACCGGCCTGTATATTTTTCATCCCGGATACTGGGGTTATCACGTGGGCTACTACGGCGGCGTGAACTATGGCTTCGGTTACATGGGCATGGGCTTCGTCGGCGGTGAATGGCGCGGCGGCCACATGGCCTACAACACCGCAGTCATCAATGTGAACACCACTGTGATTCACAATACCTACGTCAACCAGACCATCGTTCAGCAGAACACCATCGTGAACAACAATCACGTGGCGTATGCAGGCGGCCCGGGTGGCATCCAACACCAGCCGACGCCGGAAGAGCGGATCGCGGAGAACGAAACGCACACCGCTCCCACGAGTTTCCAGAACCAACACATCCAGGCGGCGCAGTCAAACAAGCAATCGTATGCCAAAGTAAACGGCGGCCGCCCTGCGACACTCGCGGTTGCCAGGCCGTTGGCGGTCGAGAGCCATCCGGCGCCTCCGGTTTCGCACACGGCGATGACCAACGGAGGGAATGCGGCGCGTATTGGAGGCAATCCCGGCAGTGTGAGAAATGTGCCGGCGTCCGATTACCGGCCCAATAACACTGCCAACACGGGCGTCCGCAACACGACGGTGCAACCGAACGCGCGCCCAACCTACACACCGCCGAAGAACAATACCTACGCGCCGCCGAAGAACAATTCGGAGCCGCCGAAGTCCAACCCCAAACCTCCGTCCAAGCCAAAGCCTGAGGGGCACGAGAAGTAAGAAATCAACAAGAAGCGAAGGACTGATTCAGCCTAGGAACACTTCAAAGCGCAGGCCCACGTCATTCGTGGGCCTGCGCTGTTTGTGTTGTGCGATCGAACAGGCGCATGCCAGCGATCTCGACTTCGAGGCCTCCGAAGTCGGGATGATCGTTTTCGCGGATTCGGTAGGCGAGGTCGATGAGACTCCCTTGACGGAGTCCGAGTTCCGAAGCGCGCGCCGCCTGGTCCCAGCCGACGGCGCGCATCGCAGCACCGGGAATGGCCGAACCGAGGTCATCTCTTTCCTGCACAAGTTCGAGGCGCACGTGGCGTTCCTTCATCAGGCGGGGAGCACTGAGTAGGCGGATGCGCCGCGCGACGAACAGTGGTTCGGGGTTGCCGTGGCCAAAGGGCTCCAGCCTGCGCAGCCATCCGGCTACCACGGGCGTAATGCGATCGAGGGGCAGCTCCGCGTGGATGCGGAGGCGATGCTCTGGCTCAGTGGTTAGAAATTTCTCCGAGTGAGCGCGAAGCCCGCATTTCAGAGCCTCAAGATTTTCCGCGGGCATGGCAAAACCGACGGCGAAGGCGTGACCGCCAAAGCGCGTGAAGAGATGCGCGCAGCTTTCCAGAGCATTCAACAACTGGAAACCATCGACGCTGCGGCCGGATCCGTGCGCAACACCGTCTTCAATGCTTACTACGATCGAAGGCCGCGCGGTCCGCTCCACCACCCGTGAAGCGAGAATGCCAATAACGCCGCGGTGCCATCCGTCTCCGTGAATGACGAGCAGCCGATCAGAGGCCAGTACCGCATCTTCAGCCAACATGGCGTGAATCCGCGTGAGTGCCGCGGATTCAGTATCGCGTCGTTCGCGATTCAGTCGTTCGAGCTTGGCGGCCAGTTCTGCCGCGCGCAGGGAATCGCGTGTACAGAAAAGTTCGATGACTTCAGAGGCCACGTCCATGCGCCCTGCCGCGTTGATCCGCGGGGCGATGCGAAAGGCAATGTCGAATCCCGTCAGCTGCCGATTGGAAGGATCGAGAGCCGCCGCGGCAAATAAGGCGCGCAATCCGATACCCGCAGGACGGCACAACTCGCGCAAGCCAAGGGCCGCGATGACGCGATTCTCACCGCGCAGCGGCACCGCGTCGGCAATAGTCGCGATCGCCGCCATCTTCAGGAAGCTGGGCAGTGTCTTTTCGCGGGTGCGCGCAAGATCGCGCCGTTCGAGCAGCGCCTGTGCAAGTTTCAGCGCGATGGCCGCGCCACAAAGAGCCTTCTCCGGATAGGGGCAATCGGGCTGATTGGGATTGAGAATGGCCAGTGCGTGGGGCACGGCGTCGCCGGCTTCAAGCAGATGATGATCGGTAATGATCAGATCGAGGCCCAGCCGCCGCGCAGTCTCGGCTTCAGCAAATGCGCGCATGCCGGTATCGACGGTAATCACGAGGCGCACGCCATCGGCGTAAGCCGCTTCAAGCACGCTCGACTGCAAGCCGTAGCCTTCGCGCAGGCGATGGGGCACGTGAAAGCGTACGATGCCGCCCAGCATTTCGATAGCGGTCTTGAGCAGGACAACAGCTGTCGTGCCATCGACGTCGTAATCGCCGTAGAGCAGCACAGGTTCTCGCTTCGCGATAGCTTCTTCGAGGCGTGATACGGCGATTTTCATTCCCAGCATCAGGAGAGGGGAATGAAGCTGCGAGAGTTCAGGATGGAGAAACGCCAAAGCCGCGGCCGCATCGGCGACGCCGCGCGCGCCAAGTAGTTCTGCAACCACCAGCGGCAAATGTGCTTCAGCGGCCAACGCCGCGTCTTCAAGAGGGTGAGATTCAGATTCGACCCAGCGCTGCTGCGGACGTCGAAAGGCAGAAAGGTTGCTGGCGATTGGCAGCGGTACCGCGCCAGGTGGAACGGCTGCCTGTTGCGGACCAGCGCCGCCTGATTCAGCGCCCGAGGCGTTCACCGCGTTTACTCGTCCTCGTCATGGTCGTGGTCTTCGATAACGATGTCTTGAAAAGCCTCAACGTCTTCAAGCAGCGTCTGGAAACGCTCGTACCACTCGGTAGTGGTCTCGTGCAGAAATACAAGACCCTGGTAGACGAAGCCCAGCTGAATGTAACCGAGATTGCCAACGTACTTGTGCAACCACTGTGCTTCAACCAACTCGCTGGATTCCTCGTCAGGGAAGTTCATCTCGCCCGCCTCTTCAATCAAGGCGTCAAGTTCCTCGGGTTCCAGCGTCATCTCGCTGAAGGTGACAAACGGCGCCCCGACGTGTTTTGCCATCTCAACAAAGTCTTTCCACGCGTCGGGATTGTTTTGTCCTTCCCACAAAATCGATGGAATGTCTTCGGTGACATATCCGGGCAGGCGCTTGAGCCCGTGCCCTTCAATAAAGGCCACCATGTCGTCTTTCAGCGAAAGCAGATTATCCGTGCTCATCATCAGTTCCCTATTTTCGCAGATGCGGGCGGGGTAAGGGGCGCGATTGTGGAAACCTCACGGCTCTTGGGTCCGGGAGGCGTCAGCCGTTATTCTGAATGCAGCCGGGCTGCCAGAATGTCAATCGTTCCTGCCTCTCATGGGCATTGGCGGTCGGTGTTTGTCGGCTCCAGGAGGAACACCGCTTGCCCTTATTTGAACGCCATGTTTTTGTGTGTTTGAACACCCGTCCGGCCGATGCGCCGCGCCCCTCGTGCACCACCGATGGAAAAAGCGAACTGCACACGCAGTTGCAACAGTTGACCAAGGCCGCAGGGCTGAGCTCGACGGTGCGCATCAATAAATCCGGCTGTCTCGACCAATGCGAGCATGGGCCCACCGTTGTGGTTTACCCTGAGGCGGTTTGGTACGGCCATGTGCAGGCGTCGGATGCGGCTGAGATCGTGGAGCAGCACCTGATCGGCGGAAAGCCCGTCGAACGCCTGCGCCTCGCCGATGGCTGCGTCAACACCAAAAGCTGCCCCCATCGCGGCCAGGCTTAGAGCGCGGGCCTGAAGCAAAAGCTCCGGCAAATCAAACCAGCCGGAACAGCAGATCTTCAAGCGCCATGCGGCGAACCTGCCAGGGCTCGCAGGCTTCTTCTTTGGCTTTCAAAGTGCATTTGCCCATGCTTGTGAAGGTCACGGAGATATCGAACAACTGGTTGCCGCTGGGGTCCAGAACCAGAATGACCGGATCCTCCAGCACAAACGATACTTCGCGGTAGAAGTCGGCGGTCTGTAAAGCCACCGCGAAGGAGTTCCCTTTGTCGACCACGGAAAACTCGTAGGTCGCGCCTTCAGGACGCAGGGCATTGCGGGACTTGACGTCTTCTTCCACTTCGGCGCGGAGCGTGATGAAGACTCTGGGAACTGTGCAGCCCGCGCGCTGCGCAATCCAGTCGAACTTTGCCTTTCCGACCTCCGGCCTCTCGCTCACGCCATCTCTCCGTTGTATCTTGGGGTTCCGCAGGCAAGGGATGAGCCCACGATCCATCCCTCAAGTGTAAACATCGCCGCATATAATTGGAACTCAACTTACCCAAGGGGGACGACGCCAGAGTGGGAATGCGATTAGGAGACCTGCTGGTCAGGGTGAAGCTGGTATCGGAAGAGGATGTCTCCAAGGCCCTGGCGCGGCAGGCAGAACGAGGCGGCCGGCTCGGCGACAACCTCGTCGACATTGGCGCAATTGGTGCGCGCGTGCTTGAGGCCTTCATCCATCGCATTCCTCCCGAGCCCAAGAACGTCAAGGGCACGGGACTGGATGAATCGGATCTTCTCGCGCTGCTGATGCGCCTCATCTACACAGGTGGCCTCGAAAGCAATAAGCAGTTTGTTGAAGCCACCAAGCTGCCCTACCATATCGTGCTCGACCTGGTGCAGACTGCCGTCGACCGTCAACTGCTGCAGAACCTGGGTGCGCGCGGCGGAGACAGCCTCGTCGACATGCGATACGCCTTCACCGAGCAGGGGCGTCGCTTCAGCATGGACGCGCTGGATCGGCTGAGCTATATCGGCCCGGCCCCGGTGACTCTGGAGCAGTTTACTGACCAGGTAAGCCTGCAAAAGCTCACCAACGAAACCGTCACTTTCGATCGCATTCGCGAGTCGTTTGCCGGCCTCACGTTCGACGACAGCATCATTGAGCAATGCGGGCCCGCGCTGAACTCTGGGCGCGCCATTCTGCTCTATGGGCCGCCCGGCAACGGCAAATCGACCGTTGCCCATTGCCTCGGCAACGTCTTCACCGACGTGGTTTACATTCCCTACGCATTGAGCGTCGAAGGCCAGATCATTCGCGTATACGATCCCATGCTCCACGCGCCCATCAGCACGGAGACGGTCAACGACAGCGGCGTGAATTCCTTCGTCCGCCACGAGGAGTACGACGCACGCTGGGTGCCCTGCAAGCGCCC
>PLTV01000246.1:3531-3673 GCA_003164635.1 Acidobacteriaceae bacterium | reverse complement strand
ATTCTGTCAGTTGCAGCACACGCTGCGATGTGACGCGCTGCACAGCAGAAATTGCCGCGACGGGCACATGAGCAAACGCGACATCGCCGCCCAAATCGCCCCGTACCCGCCATCTGTCTCGCCCCACAAGGTTTGAGCCCGG
>PLTV01000246.1:0-3509 GCA_003164635.1 Acidobacteriaceae bacterium | reverse complement strand
CGGCGAGCATCGCGCCCAGGCGCATGCGCGGCCACCGAAGCCTCAAACCCCGGCGCGCCAGGAATGGAACGAAGCGGCGGGATCCGGACGTTTTGAGCTCGAAACCCAGCCCGAGATCCCCAGCGTTCCTCCGCCGGAGCCTGAGGCAGCGGGACGTTCGCCCCAGGCCCCCAAGGGCTACGTCGTGCTGGCGATCGGTCTGCCCGGCTCGGGCAAGACAACGTGGTTTCGCCGCCGAGGCGTGACCCCGCTGTCGAGCGACCTGCTGCGCAATATTCTCTTCGACGATGTGGAAGAACAGCGCTACCAGGGGCTGGTCTTCTCCACGCTGCGATCGCTGTTACGTGCCCGCCTGATCGCGCGGATGCCTTGGAACTACGTGGACGCGACCAACCTGTCGATTCACGAGCGGCGTCAGTGGATCAAGATGGCTAAGAGCTTTGGATACGAGGTTCAAGCGGTATTTTTTGATGTCCCACTTGAAGTTTGTCTGCAGCGCAACAGCCAGCGCGACCGCTCTGTAAGTGAAGACATCATGCGCAAGATGGGCGAAAAACTGAAACCGCCAGTCTTTGAAGAAGGCTTCGAGAAGATCACCGTGGTCCGGGTAAAAAGCGCCGGCTAGCGGCCTGCGCCGCGGACTCAACCTCCGCACTCGCTCCGTAGGGGCCGAAGGATCATAGCCCAGGACAAGTTCGCTGCAGCGAACGCAGTCCTGGGAAGTAGGCCCAGGAAAAATCCGAGCCCCGCAGGGGCGATGGAAGGTTCAACCCTTTTCCGATCGCGAGCAGGCTCTCTAACTACGGCTCCGCCAGTTCGCTTTCCCCGTCGGGAAGCGCCAGCGCCAAAGCAAGCGCCGACCCGGCATAGAGCATCGTGTCGGCAACATAGTTAATCGCTTCGTTCATCGCGTCGGATGATCCCCAAAAAGCGTGGATCAGAAGCGCTCCATACAGGAAGACTGTGAAGAAAGTCATCACTCCGCCGATGGCGGCGGCGGCGGTATGCGCTCGTTTGTTTACAAGCAACGCGACACCGGAGACAAGCAAAAGGATCCCGGCCAGCCAGGCCCAGAGCACAGGCACAGGAATCCACGACGGCAGTACCAGCTCCAGAGGAACGCCGAGCGCAAGAGTCGGATGCAGGAAATGCATCACGCCATAGAAAATGGCGGCAATCCCCAGCACGATGCGCGCAAAAAGAATGAACCCTTGCGCGACCCGCGGTGCCCTTGCGCGGAAATGAAATCCAGCCAGAGCCCATGCCCCCGCACAAAACGACGACTCCCGCAGAACGAATGTCCAACTGAATCGATCCGCAGGATGCCGGAACGCCGAAGGCAGAAAAATCATGCACACAAACAGGAAGAACATGGCGCCAAGCATCGACGTCGACGCGCGCTCTACCTTGCGAAAGGTGATGCTGAGAGCCGCCGCCAGTAGTGCAGATCCCACCAGGTAAGCCCAGAACGGCTTGAATGGCATGTACGACGGCACCATATTGGCCACAAAATCGGGGCCGCGAAAGTGCTCAGGCGCAAAAGTCGCGAGCGCGGTCGCGATGAAGACGGGCGCCAGCGCGACCAGCTTGTCGAGTCCATGGGCAGCGGCGATTGCGTTGCGATGCATGAATACGCCGGCGACGAGAAAGATGATCCCGGCAAGACCCATCCACAAATTGGCGGAAGCGAGCATCGTTGACCCCAGGGGAGCTGTTTCGGCAGAGTGTATATCGCCCGGTCGGCACTTGCGGCAACAATTCGGCAAAGCGGCCCCTCGGCGCGTCGAGCGGCGTCGTGCAAAACGATAAAATACCTTGGAGAGGATTTTTCCCATGAGCGCTTCCCCAGTGCAGGCTCCCTACGTTGAACCGTGGTTGCGCGGAACCCATGCCGAGGTGCCGGCGGTGGGCCGTGCGGTGCTGCACGCACTGGACCTGGCGCTCGATGACCTGACCAAATGGACCGACGGCCTGACGGATGCCGAGACCCATGCGCGGCCGCTGGAACTGCCTTCGGTGGCGTTTCATCTGCGGCACATTGCACGTTCGACTGATCGCATCCTGAGCTATGCGGAAGGGAACCAGCTTTCCATCGAACAGTTGACCGCGCTGAAGGCCGAGCAAAGTGGAGAAGAAACGCTGGCGGCATTGCTGGCCGAAGTTGAAGTTTCGTTCAGCAATGCCGCCGATCGTGTGCGCGTGCTGGCCACAGCAAACTTCGACACGCCGCGCGGTGTGGGCCGCAAGCAGTTGCCCACCTCCATTGGCGGCGCGCTCATCCATGTGGCCGACCACACGCAGCGGCACGTTGGCCAGGTTGTAACAACGGCCAAGGTGATCAAGGCGCAGCGCGACGCAGACGCACGCTAAGCGCTCGCCAGAACATCCCGCCCGATCGTGAGCGCTTAGCGAGCTTGCGTCGTCATTCGCTCATTGGGAGTAAGATGATCCTGTGAAGTGCTTTTCCGCACTTGCGCTGGTGGGTCTGATGGTTGCGCTCCCCGCCTGCGCGCAACACGCCGCTTCCCATGGCGGATCTTCCAGTCATTCCGGTCCGGTTTCGCATGGGGCATCCGGCGGTTCCGCGCCTTCGCGTCTTTCTTCAGCGCCGCGCTTTTCCGTCGCGCCACGCGCAGGAGTGTATCGCGGCATTGCCGGCCGACAGCCCGGCTTTGTCAGGCGTTCGCCATCGGGAGCACCCAACCCATTTCGCCCACCGTATACCGGGGGCAATCACTACCGTCGGCCTTACGGCGGCCCGTGGATTGGCGGCGCATATTACGGCGTTCCCGGCTATCCGTGGGTGAGCCCCTACTTCGGTGCATACGACGACATCGATACCAGCGACGCAGCCGATGCGCAGCAGGCGCAAGCCTCTTATGGGCCCGCCAACGGGTACGCGCCCGATAACGGCAATGACGCAGGCGATCCCGGCCAGTACCCGCCGTATCCCAACTATGCCCAGGCGCCACCCTCTCCCTACTCGAATCGTCCCGAATACCAGCCCAAGGCAGCCCAATCCTCTGCGCCCGCTCCCACAAGCGAAGAAGCTGTGACGCTGATCTTTAAAGACGGCCGTCCGCCGGAGACGATCCATAACTATCTGCTCACGGCAAAGACGCTGTACGTGGGAGACGATCACCGCCGCGCCATATCCGTTGACGCGCTTGACCTCGCCGCCACGGCCAAGGCCAACCAGGATGCGGGCGTGGATTTCACGATTCCTTCAGGAACGCGATGAAAGCAGTGGTTAGTGATTAGTAAAGCCCGAACCAGATCGGCGATTCAGGCCGCCGCTACAAGCTTGGTTCCGGCACATAAACACAAAGGCCAATCCTCGCGGACGAGCCGCCATTTTTCTAATCACGAACCACTAATCACTAACCACGACATCCTGAATGTGCCCCATCTTCTCGTGCTTGGTCTTCAGGTAGCCGGCGAAGCTGTCCTGCGGCTCCACTTCGGCAGAGACGCGCTCCGTCACCGCGATGCCGGCCGTTTCAAGTGCC
>PLTV01000132.1:239-2540 GCA_003164635.1 Acidobacteriaceae bacterium | reverse complement strand
AGCAACCATAAGATCCCGCTCACCCCCCCTTTGTGAGTGATCTGGGCCTCCTTCCCCATCGCAATTGATCCTCATTCGCTTGCGCAAGCGCAAGGAAACTAGTCTCCGCGATAACCTTTGTGTCTCCAATTGAGACCGCGGACGTCAGCCACGCTCTTGAACCCGCGGCCGGTACCCCGGTCAGGAGATCGGTTATGCCTAAACGTTTCGTGTTCTTCATTCTTCTGGTACTAGCAAGCGCTCTTGTGGCCAAGGGCGCCGAGACCGTGGTGCCCCTCATTCTCGATGTGACCGTAAATACTCAACAAACTCAGATCACCATTAATGGGGACGGCTTCGGGACAAAGTTCCCCAAGGTGCTTCTGGGAACGACAACCTTGACTGTAACCAGTTCGACCAACACAAGCATTCAGGCGACCCTGCCCGGAGGTCTCGTTGCCGGAGCCTATTTAGTTACCGTTCAGAATGAGTCGTCGCACCTTCTGGCGCTGTTTACTGCGGTGGTTGGGCAGATTGGACCCTCAGGTCCCGCGGGTCCGCAAGGACCATCCGGGCCGCAGGGTGCAGTTGGTCCGAACGGGGTTGCTGGATCTACTGGGCCCGCCGGAGCCGTGGGACCGACTGGACCGGCTGGGCCGACTGGGCCAGCGGGATCGACGTCGGCTGCTGCTATATGCGGCGCCCTCTACCCAAACTTGCCAGCGGCATACTGCGCCGCGGCTCCGACCACACCGAAGTTAGTGTTCTTGACGAAAAACACCTTCAACGGCAATCTGGGTGGAGTAGTCGGGGCGGATGCGAAATGCCAGACTGAGGCCGAAGCAGCGGGACTCCCAGGGACCTACAAAGCGTGGCTGTCGGACAGCCTGGGCAATTCACCATCAATCACGTTTACCCAGAGCACAGTACCGTATGTCACGCCCGATCCCAGTCTGACCCACGTGGCCGAGAACTGGAGCGGGTTAGTCTCAGGTGCACTGGAAGCCGAGATCGATTATGCGGCGAACGGCACGCTCTTAACCAAATACTCGGAAACATATGGTATATGGACGGGCACCAATCCCGACGGTACCGCCTCCGCTCAAAACTGCAGCAACTGGACGGATGGGACCTCCGGAACTGGCAAAGGAGACCTAGGAATCCCATTGGATTACAGCAATGGGGTTTGGTCTTACGCTGAGGCAACCAATCCCAACTGTTCCAGTCAATATGGCCCGAACGCATTATATTGCTTCAAACAGTAATACGAGTCTCCGGGAGGGTGGGGCTGATTCGATGTCGGTGTCGGCTCCCCAAACCGCCCGAGTCAACTTGGGAACGCTCAAAGAAACCAAGGCTCGGAGGAAAGGAGCCGCATAGGATCGCGGCGTTTTGATTCGCTCCACGCATACCGATTCGAGCTGACTCAGGTCGAGAAGAAACAGTCTGAGAGTTGAGTCCTGCGTTAAGCCGCTGCACGCAGCGTGAAATCGACGCGAACTGCGTCGTAAGGAAAGATCACGCGTCCGCTGGCAACGCGGTCCAGCACACCTGCCAGCAGCAATGCCTGCACATCGGCATGCACGGCCTTCACATCACGGTCTACCCGGCGGCCGATCTCACGGATGGTCATTTCCCCCTGGCCTGCCATGGCTTGAAGAATGGCCCACCTCTTGGTGGTGAGCACTTTCCAGAGCAGTTCGACCGTGGCAAAACTGAGGAACTCGCCGACAGGCTCGCCGCGAAATGCGGCGGCAAGCTGGTTTTGTGAGTCCTGAATCGAGGACACCCCGAGCGTTACAGTTCTCATTGTTTTGCCCTCCATTTTTCGACGTCCTGCCAGAAATCAACTTGCAGCCTGTCCAGGCCGGTGAATTCGTAGACCGTTTCGCGTTCGCCACTATGCTTGTGGTCGCCCTTGCCTGCCTCGTTGTCGTAGCGGAACACGCAAATGCCCTCCGATACCAACGCAAGTCGATATTTGAACTCGTGTACGCTGCCGCGTACAGGTTCGGATACCTTCCAGACAGTTATCTCCACGAATGCCCTTTCCGACAAGGCAATGCGCTTGCGGAACAGGAGCTCGGCATCCATGTTGGAGTTTATACCAACAAAAGGAGGCTGTTGTCAAATTGTCCAACACCACTCAGAAGGTCCTTCGATTCGCTGCGCTCAGGATGACAGAACTTTTGAGGGGATGGCTTAATCATGCTGAACCAATCAGTTTCGAATTTCAGCGAGGAGGGTTTCGATTTCGCGCTTTTCGTCGGCGGTGACGGGGAGTAAGGGTGAGCGGGCGCGGCCGCCGTAGTAGCCGTTGAA
>PLTV01000132.1:0-173 GCA_003164635.1 Acidobacteriaceae bacterium | reverse complement strand
CCGGTGAGCACCTGGAAGCCGACCTCTTTGGTGCGGGTTTTGATGGGCGCCACGGGCGGCGCGGTGGCCACGGCAATTCCCTCACCCAGATTTCCTGCCGCAATAAAGCTCCCCGAGCCCTCGGGCTGGGCGGCAAGCATGCGGCTCGTGACCGCTTCGAAGATCGGCGTCAC
>PLTV01000131.1:4031-4180 GCA_003164635.1 Acidobacteriaceae bacterium | reverse complement strand
GATCTTCCAGTTGAATCCCAGCGGCCGAATCGCCGGTTCGATGGCGTGTCCGATGCCGGCGGCGAAGCTTTGGTCGATGGGCGGCGGCTGGCCGTTCTTCAGCGGCAAGTATTCCATCACCCACAGCACCAGCATCACCAGCAGGATCA
>PLTV01000131.1:1639-3921 GCA_003164635.1 Acidobacteriaceae bacterium | reverse complement strand
ATGGTGGCGATGCGATCGCGCTTGTTTTCGATGGTGCGAGTGGCCATGATGGCCGGGACTGCGCAGGCATAGGCGGAGAGCAGTGGGATGAAGGCCTTGCCGTTGAGGCCGGTAGTGCGCATGACGCGGTCGGCAATGAGGGCGGCGCGGGCGAGGTAGCCGGAGTCTTCGAGTATTCCGATAAAGAGGAAGAGCAGCAGAATCTGCGGAAGGAAGACGAGAACGGATGAGATGCCCTTCCAGGCGCCGTCGAGAACCAGGGACTGGAGCCATCCGGCAGGGAGGAGGGGGCGGACAAAGTTGCCCATGTGGGCGAGCAGGCTGCCAAAGCCATCGGAGAGCGGCTGGCCGATGGAGAAGACAACTTCAAAGACGCCTACGACAACGAGCAGGAAGAGCAGTGGACCCCAGATGCGATGGAGCAGAATGTTATCGATCTTGCGTGTGCCCTCCACGGAGAGCGGGGCACGATAGCCGGTGCTGCGGCTGACCTGGGCGGCCCAAGTGTGGGTGCTGGCGGCATTGCCGAAGACGGGCAGGGCGAGGGGTCTGGCTGGCGCGCTTTCGGCGTGCTGGTTGAGGAAGAGCGGGACGGCGTCGAGGCCGGAGCCATGGACGGCGCTAATCTGGGCGACGGGTGCGCCCAGTTCGCGGGCGAGTTGCAGGGCATCGACTTTTCCGCCGCGGGTTTCCATCAGGTCGCTCATGTTGAGCAGGACGAGGGTGGGCAATCCGACGGCGAGAACGGGAGCAGCCAGCATCAACTGGCGGGTCAGGTGAAGGGAATCGAGGACGAGGATGACGGCGTCGGGCTTGGGGGTTCCCGGCATTTTGCCCTGGAGGACATCGACGGCCACGCGGGCATCTTCGGAGTAGGGCGTGAGCGAGTAGATACCGGGCAAGTCGATGAGGGTGAGGTCGTTGCGGCCGACGCCGGCCATAAGGCCCATGCGCTGTTCGACGGTGACGCCGGGGTAGTTGGCTACTTTCTGGCGCAGGCCAGTCAGGCGATTGAAAAGAGTGGACTTTCCAGAGTTGGGCGGGCCGATAAGGACAACGGTCTTGAGTGTCCCGGCGGGATGCGGTCCCTGGGGGGGCTCGAAGGCGGGTGTCTCGCAGCAGGTGCTCACCGCCCGACCTCAAGAAGTTCCGGCGTGTGGGGCGGTGTGGCCAGGTGCAGGCCGCCGTGGGACGCGGATTCGCTCTCGGGGGTACGCACGCGGATGGAGTCGGCAGTTTCGTGGCGGAGGGCAATTTCCATTCCATCAATTTGATAGACGGTGGGGTCGCCGGCGGGAGCGCGGCGCAGGACGGTCACCTCAGCATCGGGCACAAAGCCCATATGCATGAGGTGGTTCTGCACGGATTCCGGCAGGTCGAGACCGACCAGAATACCTGTCTCGCCGACCTTCAAATCACTGAGCACGCTCACCCGATAAACTCCCCGGATGCGCCGGAAGGAGAGGAGATTCTGGCGATCCGCATTGAAACTACGACCGTAATGGTCGGAGTTCAGTATACGACCATTACAGTCGGGGTTGCAAATACTGAATTCAGGAATGTTGGAATGATAGCTCATGGCCCGACCTCCGAATTGAGAGGGGTTTCCCGTGTGGTCGAGGGCCTATCCCAAAAACCCTCGATGGACCCCTCTCACAGCTTTATCGGCACGATGATTCAGTTTTAGCAGTGGCTCTTTTGGGCCGATGTGACCTGAATCACCTGAGGTAGAAGCGAATCCGAAATGGATCGAGCAGGTCTGACAGGCCGGCGTGAATCTGTTTTGCTTTATGCCGCGGATCGATCCTCGGCCTGGCGCCCAATGGAGTTTTTCGGCNNAAAGGGTATCTCTGTAAAGAAGTTGCTTATTTTCAACAGGATGGAGAGCATCGATCCCGCCAAAAATTAGATTCTAAACGAGTTATTTGCAGATTCTAGACAACAAAGGAGTTACGGGAGCGATTTTTGTCTTTTGGGAGGCGGAAAGCCGTTCGGCCGGATGTTGATGGATGTTTCGCATAAATCTATTGTGCATATTTTCCGTTAATTGCATGCAAATCGAAATTGAGAAGACGAGGAAGGACCGCGATCCCGGATGACCTCAGGGGTTCGTGCTTTCCCATGTCTCAAAGCGAGACATGGGGCACCCAGTTGGGAGGCGGGTGAAGGATGCTTTTTGCTTCTGGTTGGGGTTCGTGGTCTGGCAGAGCGGCTCCAAGTCCTTCGACGAGAGCGGTCCACTCGTCTTCGAGCGAGGGACGGTAGAACTGTTTGCCGGCGCG
>PLTV01000131.1:0-1619 GCA_003164635.1 Acidobacteriaceae bacterium | reverse complement strand
GTGAGGAAGTATGGAGGATCGGGTTGGCTGCATGTTGCACGAAACTCTTCCACGGTCATGGATCCCTTCTACCACTCGGGATGCGGCGGCGCAACGCAGATTTTCTGTTGAAGCAGTGCCGCAGTATGGGATTCGGTACCCGCGGTGTGCGTCGCATCACAGCGACTGAGCACCCATGCGATGAGACTCGACCTAGCGGTGGAATCCTGCGCGCCGCGCTATGAGGCAAAGCGAATGAGTGAACAGAAAATGGTGATTGTGGATGGGAACGAGGCGGCAGCCTCGGTGGCCTATCGTCTGTCGGAAGTTGTTGCAATTTACCCCATTACCCCCTCTTCACCGATGGCCGAGTGGGCCGATCAGTGGCGTTCGGAGGGGAAGAAAAATATCTGGGGCGCGGTGCCCGTTGTAGAAGAACTGCAGAGCGAAGGCGGCGCCGCGGGTGCACTTCACGGGGCATTGCAGGCGGGGGCATTTGCCACCACGTTTACGGCATCGCAGGGATTGCTGCTGATGATTCCGAACATGTTCAAGATAGCCGGTGAGCTGACCCCGGCCACGATGCATGTCACGGCGCGCACGCTGGCGACGCATGCTCTTTCGATTTTTGGCGATCACTCGGACGTGATGGCCTGCCGCACGACGGGTTGGGCGATGCTGGCATCGAACTCCGTGCAGGAAGTGGCCGATCTGGCGCTGGTGGCGCAGATTGCGACGTTGGAATCGCGGATACCCTTCATTCATTTCTTTGACGGCTTCAGGACCTCGCATGAAGTGGGCAAGATTCTGCCTATCGCCGACGAGACGATTCGCGCGCTGTTGAACGACAAGTACATCATCGAATACCGTCAGCGGGCACTGAGCCCGGATCGGCCGGTAATTCGCGGTACGGCGCAGAATCCCGATGTGTTTTTCCAGGCGCGCGAGGCGTGCAACAAATTTCATACGGCGGTTCCGGGGATCGTGCAGTCGGTGATGGATCGATTTGCGGCGCAGACAGGCCGCGCGTATCACTTGTTTGATTATTACGGTGCGGCGGATGCAGAGCGCGTGATTGTGATTATGGGCTCGGGGGCAGAGGCTGCGGAAGAGGCAGTCGATCTGTTGAACAAGCAGGGAGAAAAGCTGGGATTGCTGAAGGTGCGGCTTTATCGGCCATTTGACGCGAGCGCGTTCTTGAAGGCACTGCCGGCGACGGTGAAGGCGATTGCCGTACTGGATCGCACCAAGGAGCCGGGCGCGCTGGGCGAGCCGCTTTATCAGGATATTGTTACCGTGCTTGCGGAGACTGCGAGTCTTCCGTTTGCGGTGAGGCCGACTGTGATTGGCGGTCGTTACGGGTTGTCGTCGAAGGAGTTCACGCCGGCGATGGTGAAGGGAATCTACGACGAGCTGGCCAAGCCGGAACCGAAGAACCACTTCACAATCGGCATTGACGACGATGTGACGTTCACGAGCCTGAGCTACGATCCGATGTTTTCGACTGAAGATCCGCAGACAGTGCGGGCACTGTTCTACGGGCTCGGTTCGGACGGGACGGTGGGCGCGAACAAGAATTCCATCAAGATCATCGGTAGCGAGACGCCGAACTATGCGCAGGGCTACTTTGTGTACGACTC
>PLTV01000062.1 GCA_003164635.1 Acidobacteriaceae bacterium | reverse complement strand
TGCGGTCGCCCACAAAGAGGTTGCCTTCGGCGTCGAAGGCGGCTCCGGTGGCGACCCCCATGCCCTCGGCGTAGACCGTGAACTCTCCTGAGGAATCGATGCGGTAGACATTGCCTTCGGCTCGCGAGGTGACGAACAGGTCGCCGTCNNCGAGCACCGGAAATTGTGGCGTAGACCATGCCCGAGCGGCTGACGGCAGGACTGGTGACGGGATGGAGGCCCGCCGAGAGCTCCCGCGCGATGCGAAGGGGCACGGTATTCGAATTCCCCGAGGGGCTGCGGACTTCGATGAGGCCTGTTGTTGCGTCCTCTGGTACCCGCAGGGCCAGGCGAGTAGGCCGGCTCATAAGCACGTGCGCGGATTGTCCATCCACGAGGACGGCAGGCGGGCCAAAGCTCATGGGGCCAAGGTTGGCGCCGGTAAGCTCGACGTCCCCGAGAGGAAGCGCCGCGGGTGGATAGACATCTTCGATGTGCGGATCGGGGAAGACTTCAGGAGCGCCGGATTGAACACGAGAACGAGGCATATTCGACCTAAAACCAAAGACGTAACAGTGAGGCTACACCCAAAGCATACAGGCCGGCGGCAACATCATCGAGTACGATGCCCCAGCCTGCGGGAAGGTTTTCGAGTTTGCGGATGGGGAAAGGCTTGGTGATATCGAATAAGCGAAAGAGGGCGACAGCAAGAAGGGGGTGAACCCAGTCGAAGGGGCAAAAGAGAAGGGCGATGGCCTGGCCGGCAACTTCGTCAATGACCACAAAGCCAGGGTCCTTGCGACCCGCTTCGCGCGCCACGATGGTGGAGGCTGGAATCCCTACCGCGATGGAAAGGACGATAACGATCAGAAGCGCAAAAAGCAGCCGCTGGGGGGTGGGATGGAGGGCCCAGGCATAATCCGCCCACAGCAGAAGCGTAGCCATAGAGGCCCAGGTTCCGGGGCCGGGTTTGCCGAGGCCTGTGCCGAAAAAAGTGGCTATGGCCCAGGCCCAGAAGGTTTTCTTTGCCGGGTTCTGGCGCGCCGTCATCCGAGGGCTAGTTGTCATGTGAGTCGCCAGACGAGTGCGGGCCAAGGCCGCCCAGGTCTTCAAGAACCTCGGGATCGACGATGGGGGAACTGATTTTGTACACGCCTGAAGCCCATTTGCCGAGATCGATTTTACGGCAGCGATCGCTGCAAAAAGGGAAGTCCTCGTCGTGGAACTGGACGAGTTCCCGGCAGGTGGGGCATCGGAGGAGTTTAGCGGTTTTTTTCTTCGCGGGCATCGGAGTCGCGCCTGCCGTCCAGCGCTAACCCTATTTTACGGCTGAAACGCAAACGTTTGGCGATTGGGTATTTGTCTGAAATGCGAAGGCAGAAGATGGGAGGGTTACGAAACCGGATTGAGAATGTGTTCCGTGAGAAAGGCGGCGCATGCAGATTGAACGGCGTGCTTGAACGCGCGCTTCTGCCTGGTGCGCAGTTTATGGCCCTTTTTGACGCTGCTCAACGGCTTGCCTTCCAGTGGAATCGAGGCGCGAAAGAAGCCGGCTTCGGTGGGCACAAGGCCGAGGCCGAGGAACAGATCGTTGTACGCCTGCTCAAACTCAACTGCCGAATCCTCTCCATAAGCGCTTTGTCGTGCAGCCGTGACGGAAGCAATTTCGTGAATGCCGAATGCATCGGCAATGCCCTGCACGGCTGCGAGCAGCACGGAAGCCGGAGCCACGTCGTGCAGCGATTTTGTCGCAAGATGAATATCCCTGTAGGAGCCCTTCATTCCCTGAAAGCGCGAAATCAGAATCACTTCATTCGCCTCAGATTGAACCACCGGGCCAGGAACGATGGTGAACGCCACCAGGTAGACGATTTCGCCGTTGACATGCAGGTAGAGCGACATCTCGCCTTCCATGTCGAAGTACTGTGAAATCCCCATGGAGAGGGTAAAGCGATTGTCGTCGACCCGGATCTCGTGCAGGGCGAGATAGCCATTGGCAACCTGATGCATGAAGCGGCCAGGAAGTGCGGAGGACATTCGGTCATAGTGATGAAGAAAGCAGGAGGCGCGCTCGGATGTACGGAGTCCGCGGGCAAGATAGTTCTGCGAGAGATATTTGTATGCGAACCGCGGCGTGGTCTGTGCAATCTCGGCCAATGCTTGATGCTTCAACAGTCGAAGCACCTTGCGGTGCGCGCCAAAATTGGAGACACCTCGCGCAATGACGCCCGCTAGAAGCCACGGGGACCACGAAGTTCGACGGTGCCCTGGAAGTGCGAGGGGCACAAGGGCAACTTCGTTCTGCGCCGTTACCGATTGAGTGAAAACAGCCATCTCCGGGGAACCCCGACCAAGAGCCGGACTTCTGGCTAGTGAATTGTTGAATGAAGATCCGTGCGGCTGCGGATCTTGCAGGGACAGCCAACAGAACTATAAAGGATTGCGGGGCTTCGTCCAAGGGAATCGATCAAAGTCGNNAAGGCGCCAGGGCGATTGAGTTATGAGCGGAGGAGCAGGATCTGATGCGATGCACGCGACGGGAACCGATTCATTGCTCCAGCGGCCCGGAGAGGACGCGCGCAACCACATCGTAGTCGTGCGCTTCGGTGATTTCGGTGCGATAAAAGCGGCCCGGCTCAAGAGTTTCCACGTCGCCCATGTCGTTGATGTAGACCTTGCCATCGATTTCGGGTGCGTGAAACTGCGTTCGGGCTTCCCAGAGCAGAGGGGTCTCGTCGCTCTCGCCTTCGGCCAGGACAAGCAACTCGCGCCCTACCCACTGCTGCTTGGCTTTTTTTGAAATGGCCTGTTGCAGTTTCATGATTCTGCGCTTGCGGGCTTCAATGGTCCGTTGCGGCACCTGGCCGGTTAGCGAGAAAGCTGCCGAGCCTTCTTCATGCGAATAGCCGAAGACGCCGAGCCAGTCGAATTTTGCCGCGGTGATGAATTCCTGCAGCAGCTCGTAGTCGCGGATGGTCTCGCCGGGGAAGCCGACGATGAAGGTGGTGCGGATCGCGATTCCAGGCACAGTGGCGCGAACCTTTTCGAGCGTGCGCAGAAAAATGTCGCCGCCGGCGCCACGTTTCATTCGTTTGAGAACTTCGGGCGAGGCGTGCTGCAGAGGGATGTCGAGATACTTGCAGATGTTGTCGTGGCGCGCGATGGTCTCGAGCAGTTTCGTCGTGATGCGGTTGGGATAGGCGTAGAGGAAGCGCAGCCAGCGCAAGCCTTCGATCCGAGCCAGCGCGTCGAGCAGCGTGGCGAGGCCGTCTTTCAGGCCGAGGTCTTCGCCGTAACAGGTTGTGTCCTGGCCGATGAGGGTGATTTCGCGAATGCCGCGCGCGACAAGTTGCTGCGCTTCGGCGACGACGGACTCAAAGCGGCGCGAGCGGAATTTGCCGCGCAGGTTGGGAATGATGCAAAAGGTACAGGGGTGATCGCAGCCTTCGGCGATTTTGATGTAGGCCGAGGACTTGGGCGTGGTGAGGAAGCGGGGAGTGGATTCGTCGTAGAGATAAGTGGGCAGAAGGTGGGTTGCGCCTTGCCAGTCGTCGCGGCGAAAGCGGCCTTGCTGCTCGCGATGGTTGCCTTCGGGGCGGGATTTTCCCTCA
>PLTV01000329.1 GCA_003164635.1 Acidobacteriaceae bacterium | reverse complement strand
TTCGCTCAGGATGACAGCTTCGTTTTACGGCAGCGGCCGATCTGTCCAAAGCTGCTTGTCGGCGAGGGTCTGCACCGGATAGAGCCGGCCTTGCAGTTGCTTCTCGGCTTTGGCGATGTTTACGTCTTGCGCGAAGAGCCACTTGCGTTCGCCTGTGCCCCACTGCTGCGAGAGCTGTTCATCCGAGAGAAAAATATCCGGCGCGTCGGGATAGCACGATCCCCACAAGAGCGGCGTACCTTCGCCGTGCTGCCCGCAACGCGGCAATACCAGTTTCGCCGGCTTCCCGTGGAAGTACGTATGCGTATAGAACACCACGGATGAAGCATCCGATTGCTCTTCGTCGATGATGAATGTGTCGGCAGGGGTGCCCTTTGCCATGATCGTGTCGGCGAATTGCTTTGAACTCAGCATCGGTTCAAAGCGGTCGAAGGCAATGTGTGCCGCAATCAAAAACACGGTCATGGTGATCGCGATGCTGATTGTGGCAGCCAGATGTTTTCCTTTGAGCCGCAGCAACCATCCGAGCGCCGGCCCGATCAGCAGCGCGATTGCAGCCAAGATCGCCGGCAGCCGCAGGGCCGCAAACGATGGGCCCGTCAAGTCGAAGAAGTGCGACATTGAGAGCGTGTAGTCGCCTACGCCGCGATGCGCCAGCAAGGTGCCGATATCGGCCACGTAGGGCAAGTTGCGCGAGTCCCACAGACCCCAGGCCAACGTAAGCGCAGACGCCACAGCGATGACTGCGAACACCGCATGAGCGCCCGTGATCCACGATGAGGAGAGCAGGGGATTGCGACTGTTCGGTTGGCGGTCGGGGCCTCCGTCGAGCCCGCGGCCTTCTTCGATGCCCGCCAAAATTGCAGCGAGCAGGATGAACAACGTAGGCCAGACCGGGAACGTGTAGTACTCCTGGTTCGACGAAAGGGAGAAGAAGAACAGCGTCCACGCGGAGAAGATTGTAAGCAGCCAGACACTGCGCACGCGGAACTTCAGCCGCTCCACGTGACTGGCAACGTCGTGCCGTTCCGCATGCTCGATGTAGAAATCCACAGTCTGCCCGGCATCGTGCTTGAGATGTTGCAGCCAGTGGTGGCGCGTCTTCCAGGCGATGGCAAGAAGCGCGGGCAGAAACAGGCTCCAGGGAAACAGCCAGACAAAGTGCAACAGCCAATACCAAATCCCCGGAAGCTTGTTGTAATCGTGCGGATACCGCAGGCTGAAGAACCGTAGCAGATGCTCGTTAACGAAATAGAAGTAGGAAAAGCCGTGAACATTACCGATGGTTGGATGATTGCCCACGGGATGTCCCTGGTCGGGATTCGCCAATCCGCAAAGAATGTGCCATGGCGCGGCTATGGCGAGAAACAGCAGCGTCCCGGTCACCAGCCTGAACTTGCGCCAGCGCCTCCATTGTCCGGTCAGGATTACATAGGGCACAGCCGCCCCAATAAAGAAGACCGGGGCAATCAGTCCTTTGGTCAGCGTGGCCAAGGCAACACCCGCGTATGCCCAATAAAAGCGATTGGGCTTGTCCGTTTCCAGGCCCGTAATCAGCGCATACAGCGCCACCAGCAGGAAAAAACTGAGAATCGATTCGGGAATGATGAATCGCGTGAAAAGGAACGGACCAATCGAGGTCAGTACCGCAAGGCCCGCATAGAGGCCGGCGCGCGCGCCCCATGCACGCTTTGCCCATAGCCAGGAGAGCCACGTGAGTCCCAGCATGGCCAGCGCATTCGGCAAATGCGTCGCAAACGTGTTCTCGCCGAACAGCTTGAACGTGACAGCAACCATCCAGTAAGGCAGCGGCGGCTTTTCGATGTAGCGAATGCCGTCGATCTGGCAGGTGATCCAGTTGCCGCTATCGAGAATGTGCTGTGCTGCCTGCGCATGCGAGGCGTCCACATCGTCGAGCAAGGGCGGCGAGAATAGCGAGCCAACCTGCACCGCCGCAAAGATCAAGCCAAATAAGAGCCACGTTGCCCAAAAGGATGGATTTTGTGCGGGACGACCAAGCGTGCGTGTGGAGCTATATGAAGATGACAAGGCCATTGAATCAAGGATAGCAGCAGCGAGATTGACCGATTCTAGATATGAGCCCGAATCGCCGGTCGCCGATCTGATTACTTCCGCAGCGATTTTGGCTTTGGGCTCCGGGCCGCGCTTAAATAGATCGATCGCGCCATACGCGGGTCAATCAGCCAGCGCAGCAGCGGTGGATGGCGCTCCATATCGACGCGCGCAATTGAAGCCTTGCGCATCCGGATCGCAGCACCCCCATTGCCAGTGATCATGCGTCCGACAAACTGGAAGATGTTCGGGTTATGCCCAACTACCAGAACACCTTCGTAGTTGGCATACTGGGCGAGCATCGCCTGGAACGTTGCGTAATCGGCATTCAATCCCAGTGCAGGACTGATCTCAACGCGGCCGTCGTAGCCGATTTCCGTGCCCACAAATTGCGCCGTCTGCAATGCGCGCTTCAGCGGGCTGGATACAATCACGTCGATTTGCACCTTGAGGGCCGTGAGGACACGCCCCATCAGCATGCACTGGTCTTTGCCTTCCTTGATCAAGCCGCGCTTTCCATCCAATAGCGGGTTACCCCGGCGGAGTCCGGCATTCGCGTGGCGCATGAGATAGAGATTCATAGGGAACGGCTTACAGGAGGGGACTCGTGTTTTCCGATTCTTCTAACCGGGCTCGGTCTTACACTCCCGAATCATTGATATTAACAGGTTTGTAACATTTAGAAGGTCAGCCGCCTCAGGTCCGACCCTCCGAACGCTTTCCGAAAGTAACTGACCAAACTTCGGCGACAAGAATTCCCGCGAGCCGGCGCCGGACCCGGGAGCGGCTGAATCCTGCCTTATCGAGAGATCTCCGGTGGTTTGGCAGTTTCCGGACCTGCAAGCCTGTGAGAACGCCGAAGCATAAGTAAAGAAAGGAGATAAGGGGCTTAGCGAGGATCCGAGCAAAGCCGTTCGCTGGAATTGCGAATTCAGACACAATCCAGATTGCGTCCGGTGCGACATATTTGCGCAGCCTTTTCGCCAGTGTTTCGATCTCGGCTTGCGTAAGGCAATCGAGGAAGAAATGGGTCGCGACGAGGTCATAGGGGCTGTCTTCCTGGGGCGGTGTCCAGCTTCGTGCATCGGCCTGATGGACGGTGACTCGATCTGCGCCACCCCGCGCGTGGCGCAAAAGGCTTTCGAGCATGGCGGCACTGGCATCCACCGCGTCGACGCGAATGTCTGGATTTTGCCGCAAAAGCCGCGCGGTAAACCGTCCGTCCCCATCGCCAATCACAAGCGCTCGACGGCACGCGGTAGCGTCTTTCAGAAAGGTTCTTCGCGTCAGGGCAAGCCATGGGCCGAAGCTGAAGTACTCCATCCAGCGGTACACGCCGGCAAGGCCATCGAAGTCCGGCGTTTGGTTCATCGCAACAGGAGCGCCAGGGGCGCCAGCAAAACCAAGTCGGCGCAGGCCCGCAATGTGAGGGGTGTGAGCCGATTGCGAAGGCGATGGAGAAAAGCAAGCAGCAGCGCGCTCACACACCCCATGGCGACGAGAGCGCCCATCCGGGGCTGACTTGAAGACAGCAGCCAGGCGCCGGCAAATCCCGCGCCACCCAGGGTGCATCCGGCAACGAAGACGCGAGAAGGCGTTCCGTTTGCCGACTCCCAGCACCGAATGGAATAGGAATTGAGCCAGGCGACCATCACATAGAAAGCGCCGGTACCGCACAGGCCGGCGAAAGAAGGTCCGAACGCGGCCGGCAGGCGACAAAAGACCGGCAGCAAACATCCCGTGGTAAAGACGCAGGCGATAAAAAGCTCCACAGGGAAGACCAGTTGCTCGAAAGGCCAGCGAAACGAGAAGGCTCGTCTTCCAGATTCCCGCGGAGTATGCACGCTGGTGAAGTAGGCTAGCGTCACCGACGCGAGCACAAAGTTGCGCTCCATCGCCGCGCGCGGCATGACGCCGATGATCAGGCTCCCGGCACCGCACGCCGCGGCCAACGCCGATGGAAGCAGAACCCGCCGATAGCGCCAGTGGAATCGATGACGCTCTCGCAGCCGGTGCACCCTGGGCGCGCGAAAACCCCGGCGCGCGTCAAGAAGGCGATCGACGACGTAGACCGCCCATGTGGCCAGCGCCAGCAGGATGGGAATCCAAACCGGCAGGGCAATCTGCGCTGCCCAGGCAAAGGCCAGCGACCACACGACGGCGACGGTCGGCGCATCGAGGCTGGCCATGTGCCAGAATCGGAGTGGCGCCGGGCCGTTGAATCTGCGGCAAATGAGGGTTGATTGCGCGGTGACGCCCACTCGCGCCGGCGATTGGGGAAAAGATTGCGGCACGTATTCATTGTAGGAGAGCGATTCCTTGAAGCCGCATCCTGGAGGCCGGTTGGTTGGATCTGAGCGGATCTTCAGGCTCGCGCACTCACCGTCTCTTGCACCAATGAGCGGATCTTGGCATTTACGGTGTCGGAATTCATGAAGAACGGGGCGCTCAAGCACTGAATTGTGAGGCGCAGAGACTCTGGCGCATAGTCCCAGGCGAGTTCGATGCCCAGTTTAGAGGCGGTCCCGGCATTTCCTTGCAACGCCAGACCGGCGCTGTTGGCCTTCTGGATAAGCGTTTGGTATTGTTCGGCGGTTACGGGAGTAAAGATGAGTGGTGCGGTAGGCGGCAAGGTGCAGCTCCTTCCCATGTTTGGATGATAGGAACGCGAGCGGGTTGCGTGGGATCCTGGCAGCTCGCAGACTTTCTTGAAGTAACCCAGGCGGATGGTAGCAGCAAACGGGTAAATTCTCTGCAAAAGCCCTGTAAATAGCTTCGACCGAGACGACCGCTCCGTACAGGATCCCAATCACCGACGCCGTCAAGGCGCACCCGATCGTGATCGCAGAGCGCCTGGCGACGAAGTGACCGCGCTGCAACAAGTGCTCGTAGTGCCGGGAGGCACGGCGAATCAGTAGAAGCTGGAGTTTTAGTCTGCGGCGTCAGACTTTTTCGCGACGGCCTTTTTTCTGGCGCGGACTGGCTTCTCCGCCGCGACAGGTTTCGGGGGGGCGGTTTTTGGAATCGCTTCCAGTTCGGCCTTGCCCTCGGCGAGTTGCATGAGATAGGCCTGGCTCGAGAAGGGAACTGGCTCTTTGGCCAATTTCGCGGCTCGCAGATACGTACCGTCGGGCTGCTGCAACCGGGCCTTCAGCGTATCGGCCAGATAGGCAGCCACGATTTCATCTTGAATGCGGGCCTTGGCGGCCGCGTCGCGCACGGGGAAGACCACTTCGCAGCGCTCAAACAGGTTGCGCGGCATCCAATCGGCCGAGCCCAGGTAAACTTCCTGCTCCCCGCCATTGGCGAACATGAAAATCCTGGAGTGCTCAAGGAATCTGCCCACAACCGACCGCACCCGAATGTTTTCCGACAGGCCTTTCACGCCTGGCCTTAAAATGCTAAGTCCGCGGATGATCAGATCGATCTCGACGCCGGCCTGCGATGCGGCGTAGAGCGCTTCAATCACCGAAGGTTCGAGCAGCGCGTTCATCTTGGCTATGATGTGCGCCGGCCTGCCTGCCTGGGCGTGTTCCTGCTCGCGGCGGATGAGCCCGAGAAAGCTCTCCGCCATGGTAAGCGGTGCTACCAGCAGCGGCTTGTAGTCGTCGATTTCTGCGTGCGCCGTGAGGTAATTGAAAACCTGCGCCACACGCTCGGTGATCTGCGGGTCGCATGTGAGCAGGCTCAAATCCGTGTAGAAGCGCGCGGTGTCGGGGTTGTAGTTGCCCGTGCCCAGGTGACAATAGCGGCGGGTCACACCGTCTTCGTCATGGCGAACCAGCATGGCCAGCTTGCAATGCGTCTTGAGTCCCACCACGCCGTGAAACACCTGCACGCCGGCGTCTTCCATGGCGCGCGCCCAGCGAATGTTCGAAGCCTCATCGAAGCGAGCCATCAACTCGACGACGAGCGTTGCTTCCTTGGTCGCCGCGGCCTCGGTCAGAGCCTGGCACACGGGCGAATCCTTGCTGGTGCGATAGAGCGTCTGTTTCATTGACAGGACAGCCGCATCGGTTGCGCCCTGCTCGATGAACTCGACCACCGGATCGTACGCGTCGTAAGGATGGTGCAGCAGCACGTCGTGCAGGCGGATCTCGTCAAAAATATTCACCGACTTCCGGCTGAGGTGCAGAGGCTTCGGCAGGAAGGGCGGAAACTTCAGGTCGGGCCGTTTGACGTCGCCATAAAAGAACATCAAACGCGATAGGTTGACTGGCCCTTCGCCTCGAAAAACCTGGTCTTCTTCGAGCTCGAAGTTCACGCGCAGCCGCTCAACAATTTCAGGGTCTGCAATGGATTCAATTTCCAGCCGCACGGCATCGCCCTTGCGCCGGTTGTGGAGTTCGACGCGAATTGTCTCCAGCAGCGATCGAGCTTCTTCTTCTTCAAAATAGAGATTGGAGTTGCGCGTGACTCGAAACGCACCGCGGGCCATCACTTCATATCCGCGATACATTCCGCTCAGGTTCTGCGCAATCAGGTCCTGGAGGAGCAGGTAATCGAAAACGCCTTCTTCGGAGGGCAAGCGCACGAACCTCGGCAGCGCGCGCGGTACCGTGACCACGCCCAGGACGAGCGGGCCCGAACTGCGCCGCTTGGCCCGGAGCAATATGGCAAGGCAAAGCGCCTTGTTCAGTACGCGCGGAAACGGGTGTGCGGGATCAATCGAAATCGGAGTCAGCAGCGGGTCGACTTCGCGCTGGAAATAGTTCTGTGCATGCGCGCGCGCTTCGTCTCCCAGTTCCTTCCAATCCAGAAGCCGCACCCCGTGCTTGCGCATCTCGGGCAGCAGTTGCAGGTTCCAGCAGCGATATTGCGTCTGGATAAAATCGTGGATTTCCGCCGTCAGCACAGCCAGCGACTCTTCCGGCCGCAGGCCATCGTATCCCGGCTCGCGATAGCCGTCTTCGATGCGCTGCATCAGGCCCGCCTGCCGCACTTCAACGTATTCGTCGAGGTTGTTGGCGGTAATGGCCAGAAACTTTACGCGTTCCAGCAGGGGATTGGTCGCGTCCTCGGCCTCTTCCAGCACGCGCCGGTTGAATTGAATCCACGAGAAATCGCGTCCGTTGAAGAGCCTTTGTTTGTTTGAGGTTCGGGGCATTGTGCGGTTCCGGTTCGCCGTGTTGGCAGTCTACAGCGTTTCAGCCGAGGTGCGGAACCGGGAAGTGGATTCCCGGTTAAAACAGCCACTCAGCCAATGCATATACGATGCACCCATGATCGGTTGTGAACAGCATGCAAAAAGGTGGATTCTCGATTCGCCCGCGGAAACTTTCTATTGAAGCATAGCCGCTCCCATTTATCGTATTCACACTATGGCCAACCTCTACGCACTCCTTGTTGGAATCGATAGCTATCCCCCCCCGATCCGTTCTCTATCGGGATGCGTGAACGACATAGCCGCAATGCAGGACCTGCTGGGGAAGCGTTTCGGTGGCCCAGGCCTGAAGATCCTCACCCTCGCCAACAAACAAGCCACGCGCGAAAAAGTTATCGGCGCATTTCGCAGCCACTTCGACCAGGCCTCCAAAGACGATGTTGCCCTGTTTCATTTCTCCGGGCACGGCTCGCAGGTTCCCAACAACGGCCTCTTTACGGGGATCAAGCCCGGCCGGCTTCTCGAGTCCATTGTCTGTTATGACAGCCGCAGCGGCGCGCCCGACCTGGTTGACAAGGATATTGCCACCCTCATCTCCGAGGTCACCTCCCGCGGTGTCCACATGACGGTGATCCTCGATTCCTGCCATTCCGGCTCGGCGACGCGCGATCTGGTCGAAGTCGTCCGTGGGATTCCGGCCCGCGACGACGCGCAGGAGCCAAAATACAAAATCGTCGCTCGGCCTCGCGGTGTCCAGTCGGACTCGGATGCCGCGGCCGCCGCCGAGGCAGGTAAACTGACCCTTGCACCAGCCGATTTCGTACCAGACACCACCGGTCTCCACGTGCTGCTTGCTGCCTGCAAGGACAATCAATCCGCCAAAGAGTACCTCGTCGGAACTGACCATCACGGCGCCTTTTCCTACTTCCTGGTGCAGACCCTGAACGCAGCCAGCCAGCCGCTGGGTTACCAGGAATTGATACGACTGGTTCGCCAGCGCATCCAGGCCAAAGTGGCTGACCAGGTGCCGCAGCTCGAGTCGCTCAACGGCGACGAGGCCTTAAGCAACTTCTTTTTGGGACTCACGCCCAGCCCGCTCGTCGAATTCAGCATCGCCAACTACACCATCAAGCGCCACTGGCAGATCGACTCCGGCGGGCTGCATTCAGTTTCCCTGGGCGACCGCTACGCCCTCTTCCCAACCACCGCCTCAGCCGCTGACCTGGCCGATTCCAGCCGAGCCATCGCTACAGGACGCGTGGCCACGCTCCTGCCTGCCGCGGCCACTCTCCTCATCGACAATCCCGCCGCCCTCAAGACGACTGAAGCCTATAAGGCGGTTCTCACTCTGCGGGCCTCGACCATCGGCGTCGCGTTCCAGGGCGAACCCAAGGGCATCCTCGCCTTGCGCGCTGCCATGGCCACTGCCACTCTCATCCATGAGGACTTGAATCCGCGCTTCATCGTCGTTTGTGAAAACAGCACATTCACCATCATCGCGGGATCCCGCACCGTCTTCGGGCCACACACCCAAACTCCCGAGAATGCCCGGGCATTCGTCATACTTCTCGAGCACATGGCCAAGTGGACCATGCGCCTCGAACTGCAGAACCCGTCCTCGAAAATTCCGTCCAGCGCTGTTCAATTCACCATCATCCAGCCCGACAATTCTGAGCTCGAATGCCCTCCCCTCACCAAGCTCGACCTTGCCTATTTCCGCGACGCACTCGGACAACCCCAACCGCCGTCCTTCCGCGCCCGCGTCACCAACCATTCCGCGCAGCTCCTTTACGTCGCGCTTCTCGTCTTCACCGAATCCTGGAGTATTTCCACCGGGCTCGTTGCCAGCGGGACCCAGAAGCTGGGGCCCAGCGAATCCTTCTATCCGCTCTCCGGGCGACCCATCCACGCTTCCATCAAAGATCCCGATGCCGATAAAACGCAGGATGAACTCTTCCTGATCGTGAGCACCGACGACTTCGACGCCTTCGCGTTCAAGCAGCCGCCACTCGATCTGCGGCTCGATATGGAAAATACGCGCGACCTCGATTTCGGCGATCCCGTAGACTTGCCTGTGCACGACTTTCAAACCCGTCGCATCACTCTCCTCACCACCCGCAATCTCTAAGACACGATCCGCAAACGGCGCCGATTGGACTTTGAAAGCCGACCATGAGCCTTGCTATCAAGCCGATCATCTACGCAGCCTTCGCCAACCCCGAAGACAATTCGGGAGCTCCGCTTCCCGAGCTCAAAATAGAAGAAGCCAGAATTCGCGAAGCGCTCACAAATGCCATCGCCGAAGACGCTTCGTGGGATTACCAGCAAGGGCTCGAAGCTACGCGCGCCGCCCTCGTCGAGCGCTTCTACTCCAACCAAGTCGCCGTCTTTCATTTCGGAGGACATGCCGACCCGCAGCGTCTCCTTCTGCCCGGCGAAACTCCCGGTCGCCAGTTGTCCAATGCGGTCCTCCTCGAAGACTTCCTCTCCCGCCAGGAAAGCCTGAAGTTCGCCTTCTTCAACGCCTGCTCTACGCGCGAGTGGGCGCAAAACCTGGTGCGCCTCGGAGTCCCCTGCGTCATTGCCACTTCGCGCGATGTCAACAGCGAAATCGCGCTTGAATTCGCCTCAGTCTTCTACCAATACCTCGCCCACGACGCCACGATTGCCGAGGCCTTCGCGAAAGCAAAAGCCTCCCTTGGCTTCACCGAGGATTCCTCTTCGAACGCCGCGCCGCACCTCGGCACCACAACCCGCGAGATCGATGAAGCCGAAGATAGCAATCCCGACGTAACGGGCTTTCCCTGGGACATTTATCAACGCGATGCCGAAGCCGCCGCATGGAAGCTCAGCATCGGCGCCAACGATCCGCTCATTGGCCTGCCGCCTCTCAAGATCGATTCGAAAAAACTGCCCGCATCTCCCTACGTCTCCATCAAGGGCCACACGCCCGCTGACGCGCCACTCTTCTTCGGGCGGAATGCTGAGATTCGCAGCCTCTATGACTGGGTTCTCCGCTCATCGGACGACCCGCCGATACTGCTCTTCTATGGACAGTCCGGCGTCGGAAAATCGTCTCTCCTGAACGCGGGTCTGCTGCCTCGCCTCAACGATCAGGCCGACATTGTTTATACGCGCCGAACCCTCAACCTCACAGACGACCTTCACAAAGCCATCGGCGGACCTTCAAATGACGATGCCCGGGCCTGGCTCACTGCCGCCAAGCCAAAACTCATCATCCTCGATCAGATTGAAGAGGCCATCACCCACAGCGACGGCTCAACCGCGGAACTTCACGCCTTCATCACCCGCGTGATAGAAATCTTTTCTCTGCGCGGTCCAGACTCCACGGCGCGTTTGATTCTCAGTTTTCGCAAGGAGTATCTTGCCGAAATCCGCAACGCCCTCACTGCCGGCACTCAAGAAGACGCACCGCCGCTCGAGAAAGACTTCTGGCTCGAACGCCTCGATCTGGCCGGAATCAAGCAGATCGTCGCTGGCCCCACTCGCCTGCGGGCCCTTCGCGAAAAATACAAGATCACCTTGGCCGACGAAGATCTGCCCGCCGACATCGCTCACGACCTCGAAGATCGCAACTCCCCCATCGCAACCATCCTCCAGATCATCCTGAACCAGCTCTGGAAGGCCGCAAAAGCCAAAGGCGGCGACCCTGTCTACACGCGCGCGCTCTACAAGAGCCTCTCCAACACCGACAACCCGCTTCAAGGCTTCTTCGATGCGCAAATTGTGCAGCTTGAGCCGAATTCCGGAGGCACGGTCAACAACGATGGGCTCGAGCTCGACTTTCTCTACGAGCACACTACCCAACTGGTTACGTCAAAGCCACAGTCGCTCACCGATCTTCAAAAGGCCTATCCGCAAATCACCAACCTGTCGCAGTTCATTGCGCGCAATAAAGAACTTTATCTGCTCACCGACGCAGTTCAGGATGCCGGCCCAGCCGCTGCGCCTGGCTCGGGCACAGCGCTCGCCCACGACACCCTCGCTCCTGTCATTCGCCGCGAGTTCGAGCTCTCGGTCCAACGCGGCTCGCGTGCTCGCCGCCTGCTTGAGAACCGTGCCCGCGAGTGGCCGCCCGGCAAATCGGGCGACACTCTCGACGCCGCCGACCTACGCGTCGTCGAAAAGGGCCTCGCTCACATGCGCGCCATGACCGGCGATGAGCGAAGACTTGTGGCCGCAAGCCGCAAACGGAATCTGCGCAACAGCGCAATCAAAGCTGCCGTGTTGATCGTGCTTCCGCTTTTGCTCTTCGGGTTGCTGGTCTCCCAGGTATTCGCCAAATGGAACGACCTCGAGGAGGCCAATTCCAACGCCACGCGAAGCCTGGCCGCAAATGACGGGGCCATCGCATTGGCCGAGGCACTCGAAGCCGAGAGACTGCGCACCGCCTGGCAGTTGCGTTTCTTTCCGCTCAAGGCGCTGGACGAAACAATCGGCGAGAACCTCTTCAATGCTTTACAAACTCGCGAAGTGTATCGGGAGAAAATTGGCCACACCGCCCTCAACCTGCGCGACTGCGCTGTTGCCCTTGACGAACACAATCGCCCGCTGTTCACGACGCGCAACGGCAAACCCACCTTCGATGGCTTTGCGCTTCCCGATGGCTTNNCCGGCAAAACGACATGCGACCCGGTGAGCCGAACCATCGCGCATCTTCAGAATTCGCCCGACGCGCCGAAATACGGCTACAAGCCAGAACCCTTCGTCTTCATCTGGCAAAAAGGAAACGTGAGCAACATTCCATTCCCCAACCCAACAGTCGAAGCGAAACCTCGGCCTCCACTTGGGTTCGTGATCGCGCCGGGTGGAATGAAGATTGCATTCTCGCTCGATTTGGGCCTGAACGCGAGCGCCATCACGGTGCTCGACCGGGCATCGGGCAAACAAACTCTGCTGGCCGGTCTCGGTGACGGCGAGATGCTGGGATTCAGCCAGGACGGCCGCTACCTGCTGCTCAACGATTACCCTGGGGTGGATTTCGTGGATATTTCGAGCCCGAAGCCGCACGCCTCGGAACTGGTCCGCCTGCACGACTTCAACGATGTTGCCGCCGGCAAGGTCGGGAACTCGCAGGTCGTCGCTGTATCCGGCGACAAGGATTTGCTGGTGCAAAGCCTTACCGGCAATGAGAAACTTGTCTTTCTGCCTGCGGGTCCGGACAGCGTGGTGTCGGGTCTGAAGCCGACGGGCGTCGCGATCAGTTCTGACGGCAAGATGGTTGCATCCGATTCGGGCGGACGCATCGACTTATGGGGAATCGAGCCGGACGATTCCGCGCAGGGATCCGGATGGCTGGGCATGCCGAGCCACGAGGGCAACTTCAAGGCGGGTCCTGAACGGACGGAATACCGGGCCTTTAGTCCAGACTCGCAGTTTCTGGCAACGCTCGAAGTGGGCCGAAACCACATCGGGCCCTACGTCACCTACAGCTACGGGAACAGCCAGCCCACAACTGCGGCAGACATCAACGCCCTTCACGTGAGCGTCTGGAAGGTGCAGCCGTACTCGAGCCAGGATCTGAAGGGCAAAACGACAACGGAGCTGTTCGGCATGGGGTGTGCGTTGATCGGCAACTACATTGCCGATATGGCTACGAACCCCGATATCCGCGAAGACAACCAGCATTTTGATTTTGGCGGATTGCAGAAAGCCTGCACCTCCGCGCAGGCCGGCAGATAATGCCGACTCCGCGCGAAGAAGAGGGGCAGCCTTACAGTCCTCTGCCCGTCTTGCTGTCCCCGCCTCGTGCGTCGGAAGAAAGAATCGAGAGGATGGGGTCGTCTTGAGGAGGCGGACAGTTGATCGGTCCCACTGGACTTCCCTCTGCGAGAACCTGGCAGCAATAGGCCGCATTCCCCGGGTTCAGAAATGTGAACGCAACGGAAGATCCGCCCGCAATCACCAGCTGTGTCGACGGCTTGGGCGACAGGATGCTTGCGGTCTCTCCGGTTATGGACAGAATCGTGCCTGCCGCGCCTTGCGACGAAAATTCGATCGTGTCTCCTTCTTCGATCAAAACCTGGAACGGCTCGGCCGCCCTGTAACTGCCATCTTGCTTGATCTGCACAACTGTCTTGCTCATGGCCGACCTCCATCGTTCCTGGTTGCGGGTTAATTGCGAAGACTCGAAGGGGCTTGGGGATCTTGTCGAAGGGCGCGGAACGCCGCGTCGCTCCTAGCGTACTCGACTGAATAGCCAAACTTCAACGCCTGACTCAGAAATTTCAGCGCCTCTTGCCTATTACCGAGCGCTTCGTACGATTCGGCTACGCGCGCCAAGATGTCTGGATCGTTCGGTGCCAGAATCAGAGCTTTTCGCAGCAACGGCGTTGCGTGCCGCTCGTCTCCGACCTTGGCGTAATACTTGCCCAAAACGGACACAAGGTATTTATCGTCGGGTGTCTGCTTCATTTCCGCCTGAGCCAGTGCGATCGCCTTTCGATACGCATCTGTGGCCTCGTTCGGATGCTGCCCGCTTTCGCGATAGACTGTCGCCAGGTTGCCCCACGGATTATAGTCGGATGGACTTAACTCGACCGCTCTTCGGTACGACGCGATCGCGCTCTCGAACTTGTTTTCTTGCCGGAACACTTGGCCGAGTTCCATCATCGGCTCTGCCCGGGGATCGAGTGCCACAGACTTTTCCAGCTCCGCCTGCGCTTCCGCCAAGCGGTTCTCTTTGCGGTAGACCAGGCCCAGGTTATAGAGGATCCGCGCATTATCTGGCGTTTTGCCGAACGCTGTCTTCAGGCTCTGCTCCGCGCCCGCATAATCGCCACTGTCGATCTGCAATGCCCCCAGGAGATATGGCCAGCGCCAGTCGTCTGGGTCGAGGTCCATCGCCGTCTGCAACTCGGTCTTTTCGTCTGCAGGCCGACCATCTTCGCGGTAAGCCTCGCCGAGGGCCGCGTGCACTGCGGCGCTGTGTCCATCCAGTTGCTGCGCCTTTTCCAATTCCTGCATACCCAAGTCGGCCTTCCCCTGGTCCACATGGATCGCGCCCGCCGTCATCTGCACCGCTGCCAGGTTGGGATTCATCGCCATGGCCTTGTCGCTCGCCTGGCTCGCCGCATCGGCCCACCTGGCATCGCCGGTATCACTGTGCTTGCGCCAGTTAGCACGTGCTAACCCCGCCTCCGCCAGCGCGAAATCCGGAGAGCGCTCCAAAGTCTTTTGGTAAAGCGCGATGGCCTTATCCGTATTGCCCGGCTTGTCATAGCGCACCAGTGCATCGTCCGCCGCGAGGTAATCCTGGTTCGCCGGCGAACCGGCGCTGGGTTCGCCATGCCCGGCCAGTTTCATCAGCTTCGGCGTCAGCACATACACGCCGCGCAGCGCCATCAGCCCGAGTGCAACCAGCAACACGATGCGCGCTGTCTTCGAACGCCTTGAGCTCAAGCGCACCGGGGCAGTCGCGGGAGCGACGACGACTGCCGCCAATGCCGCGCCCATCTGCGTTGCGCTGGCGTACCGGTCCTTTGCATCGCGGCTCGTTGCTTTACCGATCGCTTCCTGCAAAAGGTTAGAAGATAAATCCCCGCTGCGTGCCGGCGCATTCTCCAATGCCAGCGCCGCATTCCCCGTCGCCAGGAAACGCAGCAAAATCCCCAATGCATAAAGATCGCTCTGCACGCTTGCCGGCTGCCCTGCGCGCACCTCGGGCGCCATGTAAGCCGGGGTACCTGCTACACCGCTGGCCCGCCATAACTCGTGGCTCAGGCCGAAATCCATCAGCAACACGCGTCCGTTCTCATCGCGCATGGCATTGCTGGCCTTGATGTCGCGATGCAGCAGCCCGGCCCCATGCACCGCGGCCAGTGCGTCGCAAAGCGCCACGCCTACCTGCGCTGCCGCTTTCGCATCCATTGGCCCCTGCGTCGTTACCAGCGCGCTCAGCGTTTGCCCGCGCACGAAATCGCTCCAGAAGCCGACGCGGCCCTCGCGCCGGTCGACACCGTATACCGAAACAATGTTGGGATGCCGCACCCGCGCGAGCGCCCGCGCTTCGGCAACAATGTTGGCAAACTCTTCGTCTGGATTCAGCCCCTGCGGAAGCAGCAGCTTGAGAGCGACCTCCCGCTCCAGCACTGGATCCCACGCCCGATACACTTCGCCGAAGCTACCCTGGCCGAGAAGCTGAAGCAGTTGAAAGCCGCCCCAGCGTTTTTCTATCGACACTTCATGCGCGTCTGCCGGAAGCACGCGGACTGTCTCTTCCTCAGAGTTTTCGGGCAAGGGCTTCCGCGGATGCGCCGAAGAGACGTCCGGTGTGAGGGACTCTGCCATGAACCAGCCTCAGCCAACCATCGTCAAGCATAAGAAAGAGAAGGGGAATCGGGGAATAGTCGGGATGCAAACAGGAGTGTAGGATACACCATGGATGAATGGCCGGCCGCGCACAATGTTCGCATCAACTTCAATCCGCTGCGGCGCGGTACTGGACTTCCAAAAGCGTGCAGTCATCCTCGGCGCGGCTCGCGGCCTGGAACTTGTCCACCTGGGCCAGAATCACTTCGATGTTTCCATCGCGGGCCGCGGTCGTGAGGCCGGTATATCCGAACAGATCGCCGGCATGGTTCTCCGCTTCCGTAATGCCGTCGGTGGCGAGTATCAGCCGTTCGCCCGGCCGCAGTGCGTCCTGTCCCGGCGTGTACTGCGCCCCGGCAATAAGCCCGACGACAAGGTTTCCCACTTCCAGTCGGCGCACATCGGCACCCTGCACCACAAGCGGCTCGACATGACCACAGTTCATGTATTCGAGGCGGCCATCGGGGTTCAACTTCACCAGGACCAGCGTCGCGTATTTTCCGACGGCGCGGTCGCAGAGAAACCGGTTCACGAGTGCCACAATCGCCGCCAGGCTTTGCCGCGCCAATAACTGCGCGTGAATGATTCCCTGCAGCGTCGCCGCCACAATTGCCGCCGGCACACCCTTCCCGGAGACATCCACAATGGTCAGATAGACGCAATCGTCGAGCGCCACCACGTCGTAAAAATCCCCGCCAATTTCAAGGCACGGAATGGTGCGCGCCTGGATCGTGGCGTAGGGAAGGGCCGGAATCGAAACCGCCATCAGGCCGGAATGAATTTTGGCGGCGATGGCCAGTTCTTCGCGCGCCTGGCGGGCCTTGAACTCCGCCTCAGCCAGAACAACGTTGTGCAGCAGGGCCGCGGCCTCAATCGCGATTGTGTCCAGGAGCTGGTGGTCGACATCGCTCAGAAATTCCGGCTGCAACTGGCTATCCAGATAAAGCAGCCCCAGCAGTTCGCTGGGCGATTGGGCCGATACCCTTTGCCGCAGCGGAATGCAGCAGATGCTGCGAATCTTGCTGACCATGACGCTCGACCACTCGGAAGCTGACTGGTCGGCGAGCGTGTCGCTCACCGTAAACTTCGATCGGCTCTCGATCGCCTTGCGGATGGCCGTGTGCGAAATGGTCGCGTCCTCGTCGACTCGCGTGCCATCCGCACGCAGTCCCTGCACGAAACGCATTTCGCCGTTCTCGCGGAGGAAGACGAATCCGCGCTCCAGATGGGTAAGCTGAAGAGTCAGTCCAAGCAGCGCGGTGAGAATCTCGTCGATCTCGCCGCTCTCGTTCAACTGCCGCGCCGCCTCAAGCAGCCAGGTCAGTTGTTCGATCCCGCGCTGCGCGGGTTTGGCTTCGCCGGTCTCCTGCGCAAGCTTTTTGAACGACGTGAGCAGACTTGTGCTGCTGCCCGCGAACAATCGACCCTCGGTGTCATCGGCCGGATCTGTATGAAATTGAAGGCGAACCCCTTTGAGCGAGCCGAGCTGAATGACATCGCCTGGCGTGAGCATCACCTTATCGACCCGCACACCGTTCAGATAAGTGCCATGGGTGCTTTTCTGGTCGACGATCATGTAGGCGTCGCCTTCACGCGCAATTGCCGCGTGGCGCCGCGAGACCGCCGGGTCGTTCAGCACGATATCCTGGCCTGCCAGGCGGCCGATTGAGGTCGAGCTCTTTTCGAGCGCGACAGTGCATTTTCCACCAGCGTCGAAATAGGTAACGCTCGCTGCTCGCATCGCACACGCCCTAATGGATTTAGCTTACACGCGGTTCTGGGCCGCTGCTGCCCTGAATTGAAAGAGTTTTCGTTGACTCTGAACCCAGATTCGGGTATTCTGGAGACCTTGCGCGGTGTTGCGCCTGAGGTCTGCGTGGATGGTTCCCGGGAATTTTTGGAAGGGAATCTGAACCGATCGAGACCAGCTGGTTGATACCACGATGGGGATCGGCTGGAACAGGCCAAGGCTGTTGAAGATGCGGGCAAGAGCCGCAGATTCGGCCGAGCCCAAGCCCGAAGAGGGCAGCTCCCGCAGTTTCTCACCCGAACAGGATTGTTTGGAAGTGGGTAGAAATCGGGCCCATGCGCGTTGAGCGCGGGCCAGAGTGTTTTGTGCCGGGTTTTGGCAGGCGGACTTTTCAGAGCCGTCAAAGATTTGATTGAGGGCAGGAGAGAGATGGGTACCTTTGTTCCGAGCGGTAAGAATATTCCACGCAAGTGGCATTTGATTGATGCCAGCGGTCAAACGCTGGGGCGTCTGGCGACCAAAGCCGCGGATTTGCTGAGCGGCAAGCTGAATCCCCAGTACGTGCCGTACATCGACGTGGGCGATCATGTGATCGTCATCAACGCGGNNNAAGGTTTATCGCGGCGACAAGCATCCTCACCAGGCGCAGACGCCGGTGGCGATGGAGATCAAGTAACTGCAGGGACTAGCAACTTAGGGACTAGACCGCGGGTTGAGATTGGCTGGCGAAGGGCCGGCGGAGAGAGCAAAGAATGGCAG
>PLTV01000383.1 GCA_003164635.1 Acidobacteriaceae bacterium | reverse complement strand
CGATGGTATCGTTCATCGAGTAGCCCACCAGCGTCAGAATGGCCGCAATCACCGTCAAACTGATTTCCTTGTCGAGCAGCGCGAAGGCCCCTACGGTGATCAGCGTGTCGTGGAAGACGGCCACAACTGCGGCTATGCCATAGATAAGCTGGAAGCGGAACCAGAGATAGACGAGCATGCCAAGAAGCGAATAGAGCGTGGCCAGCAGTGCCTGGCGCTCCAGCTGATGACCCACGGTCGGTCCCACAACATCAACCTTGGTGCTCGCCGGAACGATGGGGTTGGCATAGTGCGCATTGAGGGCATCGAGAACTGTCTTCTGGCCAGCCTCAAGCTCCGTTTCGTTGTGCTGTTCAGGAAGGCTGATCAGCACAGCGTTAAGAGACGGGCGCGTCGGATCGTACCGTTGCACCGTCGCGTCCTTGATTCCGGAAGCGTCCATGGCCTGACGAATTACACCGATGTCCGGAGTCTGCGTGAAGTGCACCTCTACTTCGGTGCCGCCGCGGAAGTCTACGCCCAACGGAACCGGCGAACCGATGTGCGTCCAGTGGTAGCCCATGGAGATGAGCCCGGAAACGCTGAAGATCAAAGAAAAGCCGAGGAAGTACCACTTCAACCTCAGCCAGTCGACATTTACGCCGCGAAACAGTTCCACTTGTTCTCTACCCTTCCTGGGACTGAAGCCGCTTCGGCTCCATCGTTCAAATTGCGGGGTGCCCCAGACCTCACTATGCAGGCCCGGAAATTGCAACCACTTAAATCGAGATCGCTTCGCCGGGCTTCAACCTGCCCAGATGCCAATCGAAGATAACGCGCGAAACATACACCGCTGTGAACAGGTTGGCCGCGAGACCAAAGGTCAGCGTGACCGCAAAACCCTTTACCGGGCCGCTGCCGAACAGGAACAGGATGGCCGCGGAGACGATCGTCGTCACGTGCGTATCGAAGATTGTTGTCCAGGCGTGTCCGAAGCCTTGTTCGATGGCCGCCGAGGGAGCCTTACCCGACCGCACTTCTTCGCGAATTCGCTCGAAGATCAGCACGTTCGAATCGACGCCCATACCAATGGTCAGAATCACGCCGGCAATTCCCGGCAGCGTGAGCACCGAACTGGTGTAACCCATAAAGCCAAGCAGAATCACAAGGTTCAGAAACAAAGCGAGGTCGGCGTTGATGCCTGAGCCGCGATAGTAAAACAGCATGAACGCCATCACTACCAGAACGCCGGCAATCGCGGCCGTTACGCCCTGGCGAATGGAGTCCGCTCCGAGCGATGCGCCGACGGTTCGGTCCTCGATAGGATTCAATGACGCAGGCAGCGCGCCGGTGCGCAGCATCTTCGACAGGATTTCAACTTCGGTGGGCGTGAAGCTGCCCGTGATTTCGCCGGTGTCGCGGATCGCGCTTTGGATCGTGGCCACTTCTTTCACGCGGTTTTCCATCACGACGGCCATGCTCTGGCCAACATTTTTGCTGGTGTAGTCGTAGAACTTGTCGCCGGCATCGTTGGTCAGCGTGAAGTGTACAGCTCGACGCCCGTTCTGGTCGGAACTCGGATCGGCGGAACGGAACTGGTTTCCAGCGACGACGGGAACGCGATTCAGAACATACACAGCATCGGCATCGGAGCCCGTGGCCAGGTTGCCCGAGCCATGCAGCGCAATGTCGTCGGGCGGCAGCGTGCCGCCGGTGCTGGCCAGTGCTTCCTGCTCGTCCTTGTACGGTCCACCGACAACGGCGTGAATCTCGAGCCGCGCTGTCGACTGGATAATGCTCTTCACCTGGTCAAGATCGGAGATGCCCGGCAACTCCACAAGAATCTCGTTCTTGCCAAGTCCGTAAGGCGAAACCACCGGCTCGCTCACGCCGAGAGCATTCACGCGATCCGTAATGGTCTCAATGGCCTGGTCGACAGTCTTCTGCTCGAGAGCGGTCTGCACGCTCGGTTTCATGGTCAGCGTGAAGGCGCCATCCGACCCGCCGCTCGAAACGTCGTACTGCGTAGAGAACTTGTCTTCGAGGGTCGAGCGGGCAGAGGCAGAACCCGCAGCAGAAACGCCTTCGACACGAACCACCTGGGGCTGCTTGGCCGGATCGGGCTTATAGACCTGCGTGTAGGTCACGTTGGCAGCTTTCAAGTCCTGCTGCACGCGGCCCATGGCGTCGTCAGTTTCAGCACCAACCGCTTCTGCGACCACGACTTCGAGAATCAGGTGGGCGCCACCGCGCAGGTCCAATCCAAGGTGAATGCGCTTGCCGATTGCGTCCAACCAGGCTTTGCCGCTCACCCCTTGCGGGACTCCGACGAAGCCGTAGACACAAACCAGCAGCACAGCAATGATCAGGGCAATCTTCTTATTGAGGTTCTTGTTCATCGTCCCGTTTCTCTTGTAAAACCAGTGGTCGAAATAAAGTGATCGGTGATCCGTCGCTAATGACTTAAGCAGCTTTCGAATGCGCTACGAGGCCGAAACCGATTCCTGCGTGGTCACCGAGGCGATGGCGGTCTTCGCGATCTCGATCTTCAGGTTATCGGGCGCCACCCGAATCACAATCGCATCGTCTTTGATCGACAGGATGATGCCGCGGATGCCGCCTGCGGTTGTCACGCGATCGCCGGCCTTGATCCCCGACAACATCTCCTGCCATTGCTTTTGCTTCTTTTGCTGCGGCCGAATCATCACAAGATAGAGCACGGGAATCAACAACAGTGGAAGCAGCATGGGAAGACTTCCTCCCGCTGCGCCCGGGGCCCCTGCCCAAAATGCCAAGCTCATGCAAACTGCAATGCTCACGTATCAATCCTTTAAGCGCCCCTGGCCGCAAAACTCCGCAACCGTTCAGGGCACAGGCAAAACCGGTTCCAGACCGGCCGCCTGAACAAAATTTGTCTCCGGGAATGGGCCGTAGCTTCACCCTGGCCGTTCGAGTCCGCCCGGCCTAGCCTCTGGCCAGACTCAGAGATGGAGGTTCCGGTTGCTCCTGCTGCCCCGGCGGGAATCCTGTTCGCCCCCGCCAACCGGACTTCGACCCAACTGCCGTCTGCTTCCTGTTCGACAAGACCTTCGCCTACAATCCAAGCCGGTACGCCGGACTTCCGTGACACGCACCAACCCCCGGTGCTTCCACCGCTCGGATTCCAAAAGAATGCCTGGATACGATAAGAAACGCGCGGATAGGCGTGTGTCAAGGCATGTGGCTGTTTGTGGGGCATTTTCAGAAGTCCAAGATACCGCACGCCCCACGCACGGGCCTGCCTTCCACGATGCTTGGGAAGCGGACCACGCAAGCAGTGCTTCGCGAGGCGTCGGACCTGAATCGAGCCAACGAAATCTATACGCCACGCGGAACGTCGCCGCCGCTACAAGGATGGGCCCAAAAAGTCACGCGGTGGCCGCGTCCATTTTGCAGAGCATTTCTCAGTCTCGGAGCACAATCGGAGACATGGGACAGGATCGGAACTGCTTCAAAAAATCTCGGCAATTCGATCAGGGGCAGAGCTCAGATACCCCACCCCTCCCTATGTATCTCTCACAAGCTATTCAAAGTAAATGGCTTAAATGCCAAAAGATGAAGATTATGAGGGTTTCAATGGAAATAAAGAGGTCAGCGGAATCAGGTTTTTGCGCTGCAAGCCAATCAAAGCTTGCTTTTTCGATTGCCGAACTCCTTACAGAAGTTCCAGAACACCCAGATCAGAAAGGCCACGGCCAGAACAGTTGGAATGACGACGGCAATTTCAGCAAGAATGCTGTGCACAAGCGAACTCCGGCGCGCGCTTTTCGGGGTCGCGCAGGTTGCTTCTGCCCGGAGATCCAACGGAAAACGGTGCACCCTCAGAAGACACCTCACTCGATAAGTGCGAGCTAGGTCTTCTGTAAATGTTTCGTAAGCGCAGAGCGGGATGTGGGAACATGCTCAGGCAGATCGTCAGTTTGGCTTGGCCTCGACGGCAGCGGCCTCTGGCTCGTCGCCGCCATCTTCCACAAGAACGGCTGAGCCGGGAACGATGTCGAAGCTAACCGCGTCTTTGGCTGCTGGATGAAAGGTGACGCGCATGGGTTCGCGCTGCCACTCCGTCGCCGCACAAACGACCTCGGGATGGCTCTCCGCATCGAAGAGCGCAAGTTTACGCGAAAGGAGTGGCTTGCGCGTTGCTAGCTGAGTCACGATGGCATAGAGGCTTTTGCCGCTGGCGGTGAGGCCGCAATACGCAGCGTAGTCGCGGAACCAGACCACCTGGCTCACACCGGGATCGTAGTCTGGCAGTTTGAGCGCCGTGACGTGGCCGGTGACGCGATCGACCAGCAACCACGGACCGCGCTGCCAAACCCAGCGCGCAGCAGCCGAAGTGGACTTCGTGCCGGGTTTTTCGTCAGGCAACGCATCATTCAGCCGCACAGCGCGCCGCACCACGAAGCTGCGATCGGTAACGTCGTGGGCATCGCCGGTGGTCCACTCTTTTTGTGCGCCATCCAGCAGAAGCGCGCGAATCTTAAGCGAATCTTCGCCGGCCAGGGCTCCGGCCGGATCGCCGGCCCGGCTGTAAGGCACCTTGCGTGCCCCACCCAGCGCCACCACATGCGGCTTGCGCGGCGCGGCTAAAGTGCTTGGCAGGGCGGCAAACAGCAACGTCATAAAAACGAGGATTGAAAACGAAAATTTCATTACGCCTGTTCCTCAAGAACCGGCGCAGATCGTGAGAAGGAATGCAACGCGCATAGGAAACACGCGCGTGAAACAAATCAAGTGAACCGAATCGCAGTCGTGAAGACGCTGCCGTACTTTTCCGCTGTGCCTTTCAAGAAGCTTTCGTCTCCGCCGCCTCGACGGCGCGGGCCACGCGAAACGCCATCCCTTCATTCAAATGCGTGGCCAACACCTGCATGCCTACGGGCAATCCCGCAGCCGTGGCGCCGCAGGGCACGGTCACGCCGCAAATACCGGCAAGACTTGCCGTGACCGTGTAAATGTCGGCCAGGTACATGGCCAGCAGATCGCCGGTCTTCTCGCCTAACTTGAATGCGGG
>PLTV01000092.1 GCA_003164635.1 Acidobacteriaceae bacterium | reverse complement strand
GTACCTATTTCAACAAGTTCCTAAGCGCCATTCTGGTCGACGGGAAGCTTCAATTGGAGAAGTCCCACACTGAGAAATGATTCCACTCAACAATTGACCGCCGCGGCTAAACCGACTGAAAAAGCGGTAATTACTACGCGAAAACCAAGGCACTTTTTACGCGGTGCGCGTAAGAACTTCGGGGATGCTTGAAGTTAGAATTTTTCTTCACTTTTTTGGTCTCAAATCGTTGCCGCGAGGACTTTCGTGTGAAAGTATGGCCATATCAAACAGCGCTCTTCCGCCGATGCGGAGCGTCTTTCAAAGTTAGAAGGCAAGGCCGGTTTGTTTCGAGTGGTCCCAGGTCATTTTCAGGGCCTATTGACTATGCGGTATCAGAAAGCCGTACGCCTGACGAAATGGCTAGCGGGATGCGGGGAAGAGTTAGTGGACCGCTGTAGGTAGAGTTATAGATTCTTAGCGCGAAACGACACGGAACTTTCGCGCCAATTAAATGGATGCACGTTTTCGCATTGCAGTTGCCGATCGCCGGTTTAGGGGAGCAAGGATCTTATTCCGCAAGATCTCTGCAAAATCAGCTACCGAACGAGAATCAATTTTTTCAGGGGAACAACTTGAACATCATCAAAACGCAATCTTTCATCCCTTCGCTCCTTGTGGCGCTGACCCTACCCGCATGCGCCAGTGTCACCGTCAATAGCCCGGTAAGCGGTAACGAAGTTCACTCGCCGTTCAAACTTTCCGCAATTTCCGTCGCCTGCTCGTCACAGCCCGTCGCTTCGATGGGATACTCATTCGATAACAGCACATCCTCGACCATCATCAACGGTACGACGATTGATGCAGAGGTTGTGTCAAGTACAGGGCCTCACACGTTGCATGTAAAGTCATGGGGCGACAAGGGCGCGGGATGCGATTCCGATGTCCAGATCACCGTCACGTCTACATCATCGAGCGAGTCCGTGGTGCCCACAAATGCAAGCCGCGTAAGCAGCCTGCAGACATTCGGCGATTGGCATGCCGTGCATGACTCGGGCACCAGGGGAGATGCCAGCGGCCACATGAGCCTGGCCGGTTCCCCTTCGATGGGCGGAACCTCACGGAGGTTCGTGACCGATTTCTCAAGGAACGGTGGCGAACGTTACTCGTTGACCTTTGCCGACGATGACACGGCTACCAACTTCATGTACGACGGCTGGGTCTACTTCACCAGCTCAACCCGCAACATCGGCAATCTTGAAATGGATTTGAACCAGGTGATGCCCAACGGCCACACCGTGATTTTTGGGTTCCAATGTTCCGCGTACTCGGGAACCTGGGAATACACGAAGAATGCCGGCAGCGCCTCGCATTACAAGCCGGCGTGGGTGAGTTCTCATGCAGGGTGCAATCCACGCACCTGGAGCGTGAACGCATGGCATCACGTGCAGATCAATTACTCACGCAATGACTCCGGCGTTGTTACTTACCATTCGGTGTGGCTCGACGGAAAAGAATCAGCGATCAACGGAACCGTTTTTTCAGAATTCGATCTGGGCTGGCCGAAGATTCTGAATACTAACTTTCAGGTCGATGGTGAAGGTTCCGGGAGCAACACTATCTATCTCGATAACCTGACCATTTATCGCTGGTAAGTTGGCGAGCAATGGCGAGGCGTTTCCAGCTATCAGTCAACAACCAGGCCCGGGGCTATACACATGAAAGCGCTCGAGTGAGGGCTGACAGCCTGGGACAAAATTGATGCTTAACTTCATGGGCTTCTCCAATCAGGGGAAGCCCATCCTGCATAAGCGCTCCGTGCACACCGTTTCCCATCCCCTCGCCGCAGAGATTATCCTTGCCACGAACCAGAAATTGGCTCGCATGAGGTGCTGAGTGAAGAGGGCAATCCTCCATTTTGCGGTTCTAAGGGCTGCTTTATTTTTCCTGGCGACAAACTCTGCCCACGCCCGCGCAGACGCCCAAAAAGCTGGCATCGTGCGGCTCGACCGGGTAACGGCTTCCCGGGCAATCTCCAATGGAATTGAGATCCACGCCGGCACCGCGATCATGCAGGTCACAGCCCTTCGCGACAATGTATTGCGGGTGCGCGTCGGTCCCACGGGCCAGTTGCCTGAGGATGCCTCGTGGGCCGTTCTTCCCGCGTCTCGAACCGCGTCGATGCCTGTAACGCCACAAAGCAATTCAACCTCAGTCGGATTCAAGACCGCCAAATTGCAGGTTTCCATTCGTAAAGACCCACTCGAGATGACTGTGACCGACCTGGCGGGACAGGTCGTCACTGCGGATTTGCCGGGACGGCCGATCGAGTTCCACGGCTCCGCATTTAAGGTGTACCGGAAGTCGCCGGCCGACGAACATTATTTTGGCCTGGGCGACAAACCTGGACCACTCGATCGCCGCAACGAAGCCTTCGTTGACTGGAACACGGACGCATTCGGATGGCAGGAGTCCACCGATCCCATCTATAAGTCGGTTCCCTATTTCATGACGTATCGCAATGGCCTTGCGGCGGCGACGTTCTTCGATAACACCTGGCGCGCGAACTTCGAATTCAACAAGGAATATCGCGATGGCTATTCCTTTGGTTCAGATGCCGGGCCGCTGGACTATTACGTACTGTATGGTCCTGACCCGAAGGCCGTGGTGGAAGGCTGGGCGTGGTTAGCAGGCACGGTTCCGCTGCCCCCGCTCTGGTCCTTGGGCTATCAGCAGTCGCGTTACAGCTATTACCCTGAATCCGAAGTGCGCCGCATTGCAGGCCGCCTTCGCTCCGAGCGCATTCCCGCCGATGTGATCTGGCTCGACATCGACTATCAATTGAAAAACCGGCCGTTCACTGTCGATCCAGAGCGGTTTCCGACTTTCGATCAAATGATCAAAGATCTGCGGGCCGAGCATTTTCATACCGTGGTGATTACCGACCTGCACGTGGCCGATCTGCCCAACGCCGGCTACAAGCCCTACGACGAAGGCATCAAAGGCGATCACTTCGTGAAAAGTCCCGATGGCTCGAACTACGTCGGCGTCGTCTGGCCGGGCAAGTCGGTGTTCCCCGACTTTACGCAGAAGTCCTCGCGCGATTGGTGGGGAACCCTCTACACCGATTTCGTTTCCAAAGGCATCGCCGGTTTCTGGAACGATATGAACGAGCCGGCCATCTTTCAGGTCGCCTCAAAGACAATGCCCGACGACGTGCAGCACCGCATCGAAGAACCGGGCTTCATTACGCGCACCACGAACCACCTGGAGGTGCACAACATCTTCGGCATGGAAAACAGCCGCGGCACGTTTGAAGGGCTGCTGAAGATCAACCCCGACTCTCGACCGTTTGTGATGACGCGCGCCAGCTTTGCCGGCGGCCATCGCTACTCTGCCACCTGGACCGGCGACAATTCCAGCACGTGGAATCATTTTCGCCAGACGACGCCGCAGCTTCTGAACCTGGGCTTGAGCGGATTTGCAATGAGCGGCGCCGATGTTGGCGGGTTTGCGGGCTCGCCGCAGGCCGAGTTGCTGACGCGCTGGCTCGAAGTTGCAGCCTTCCATCCTATCGACCGCGATCACACCGCCGACGGAACCAATCCCCAGGAGCCCTGGGAAAACGGAACCCAGGAAGACGTGGACCTGCGCCGGCGCTACATCGAAGAGCGCTATCACTTGATGCCTTACCTCTACACCACTGCAGAAGAGATGAGCCGTACCGGACTACCCATCATGCGCCCCCTCTTTTTGGAGTTTCCCACCCCTACAGCCACCGGCGAGCCCTTCGACCTGGCCAACGGCAATGTTTTCCTGTTCGGACCCGATCTGCTAGTTGCCCAAAGCCCATACCCCGATGAAGTGGACGATTACTCGGTTGCCCTGCCCCCCGTGGGGTGGTACGACTACTGGTCGGGCGCACTGGTTGAAGGCGCCGCAGGCAGAAAGGCAATCGACAACAGCCGCATCGAGCAGCCCGAAATTCATATTCACCGCAGTCTCGATACCCTCCCCGTCTTCGCACGCGCCGGTTCGATCGTTCCCGAGCAGCCCCTGGTCGAAAGCACTGACGAAAAGCCGCAAGGGCCTCTGACCCTCCGCGTCTACCCCCCGGCACAACCGGGCAAGGATTGCGGTGGAAGCCTCTATCTTGACGATGGCCAAAGCTATGCTTTCAGGAAGGGCGAATTCCTGCGCGTGGCATTCACCTGCCATGCAACCGCGCAGGGCCTGACGGTCACCGTGGATCCGCATCGCGGGGCCTTCGCCCCGTGGTGGAAACTGATCTCGATTGAGATTTACGGAGCTTCCAGGCCAGCCGCGGGCGCAAGCGCCGCCCTCGATGGAGCAAGGCCCAGCCCTGTTCTCCCCGGATTCGACTCGGAACACCACCGCATCAGCGCCATTGTGCCCGACGATGGAAAGGGATTGGAACTCCAGATTGCCTATTAGGATTGGCGGTCTGCCAACTTCAAAGGGTGATCCCGCGCATCGAGAAAGTACCAGTTTTCCCACGCGTAAGCTGATACGCTTAAATTATGAAGTTCGGAGTCCTGGTCTTCCCCGGTTCGAACTGCGATCACGATACCTTCAACGTAATTGCAGAGGTAGCGCGTCAGCCGGTAACGTTTCTCTGGCACGATTCAGACGATCTCTCCGGGGTTGATGCTGTGCTGGTTCCCGGCGGGTTCGCCTACGGGGATTATCTCCGGACGGGAGCAATTGCTCGCTTCTCGCCGGTTATGCAGGCAGTTCGAAAATTCGCCGACGCCGGTGGGCTGGTTCTGGGCATTTGCAACGGATTTCAGATTCTCACAGAAGCCGGTTTACTGCCCGGTGCGCTGATGCGCAATGCGGGCCTCAAGTACATCTGCAAGCAAGTTCATCTGCGCGTTGAAACCGCCGACAGTCCATTTACCAACCAGCTTGGCAAAGGCGACGTTCTTGAGATTCCGATCGGCCACATGGAAGGAAATTACTTTTGTGCGCCCGACGAGTTTGAGAGGCTGAAGGCGGAAGACAGAATCGCTTTCCGCTATGCCGCGCCCGGGGGGCAAATCACTGCGGAAGCCAACCCCAACGGCTCGCTCGACAACATTGCCGGAATCCTCAACGAAAAAAGAAATGTGCTCGGCATGATGCCTCACCCCGATCGATCAAGCGAGGCCATTCTCGGCTCTCGCGATGGATGGAAGATCTTCAGTTCAATGATTGAAGTGCTGGCAACGCGCTAGCCCGGCTCTGGCTCCCACAGAAACAGGGACTGATGATCGACATTCATCACCATTTGATTTACGGAGTAGACGATGGCCCTGCCGATCTGGCGACGTCGCTGGCCATGGCTCGGGAGGCTGCCGCCGAGGGGGTCACCCACATCGTTTGCACTCCACATGCGAGCGATCGATATCCCTACCAGGCGGACTTGATTCAGGAGCGACTGGCCGGATTGCGCAAGCTCCTCAGCGATGAAATCGAGCTCAACCTGGCCTGCGATTTTCACCTCAATGCGGACAACATTGCCGATGCACTCGCACACCCGCTGAATTACTCCATCGACGGCAAGGGTTATCTGCTCGTGGAGTTTCCCGATCTGATCAATCCGCAGGTAACGGCGGATGTTTTATTCCGGCTCCAGGGAGCAGGCTACACGCTGGTTATGACCCATCCCGAGCGGAACCACACGCTGCAGCGCCGGCCCGAAATTCTGGCCCAGTGGATGCGCAACGGATGCCTGGTGCAGGTGACGGCCAGCTCGCTCTACGGACGGTTTGGGAACGCAGCAGAATCTTTCTCCAAAGAGCTTCTGAAGCGCAATTGGATTCACTTTCTCGCCACCGACGCTCACCATCCCAAATGGCGTCCGCCGCATTTGAAAAAGGCGTATGACTATGTGGTGAACAAGGCCGGCGAAGAAACCGCGCGGCGCCTGTGCGTGACCAACCCCAGGGCCGCATTGGATGGCGTTGAATTGCCCGAGCAGCCCGAGCCCTTTGGTTTGTGGGAGGAGCCGCCCATGAAATTCAAGATTGCCGCGGACCGCCCAAGCACGAAGAAGGCGGCGACAGAGAAGGCTTCGCCTTCGAAGGGCCGGGATGCCGAAGCACCGGAAGCCAATTTGAAGGGCTTCTTGAATCGCCTGT
>PLTV01000153.1:2012-5333 GCA_003164635.1 Acidobacteriaceae bacterium | reverse complement strand
TTGCCCCAGAGGCCGCTGACCGCAGGATAGGGTGGACGAGGTTTGGGCTGGCCACGCTTGCCTTCGATGGAGGCGATCAGAGCCGTTTCTTCGCCGCAGACAAAGGCACCCGCGCCGAGGCGGATCTCCACGTCAAAATTGAAGGGCGTGTTGCAGATGTTATTGCCGAGCAGGCCGCGGCGGCGGGCGTCGCGCAGGCAGTTGGTGAGACGCGCAACAGCCAGCGGATACTCGGCGCGCACGTAAACGTAGCCTTTGCTTGCGCCGACCGCATAGGCGGCGATGGCCATGCCTTCAACCACGCGCTGCGGGTCGCTTTCGAGCACGCTGCGATCCATGAAAGCGCCAGGGTCGCCTTCGTCGCCATTGCAGATGATGTATTTCAGATCGCCACCGGCTTTGGCCACGGTGCCCCACTTCAAGCCGGTGGGGTAACCACCGCCGCCGCGACCGCGAAGTCCGCTGGCGGTGATCTGCTGGATGACCTCGTTCGGCGTCATCTCAGTAAGCGCATTAACGAGAGCCTTGTAGCCGTCGCGCGCAATGTAGTCGTCGATTTTTTCCGGATCGATGTGGCCGGAGTTTTCCAGCACCACGTGCACCTGCTGATCGAAGTGCTCGCGCAGGTTGCACTGCAGTTCGGCGACGGGCTCTGCGCCGAGACTGGATGTGAGAACTTCGGCGTGGCCGGCGTTGCAATGCTGGTAGAGAACTTCGTCGGGGTCGACCAACACCAGTGGGCCGGCGGCGCACAGACCCATGCAGCCGGTGCGCCGGACAAAGGCGTTCTTCCCTTGCTTCTTCACTTCCTCAGTCAGCGCGTCGCGCAGCTTGTCAGAATGCTGGCTCAGGCAGCCAGTACCCATACAGACATTGATCTGCTGGTCGTATTTTGCGTAGCCGGCGCGGGTCGATTCGGCAATCTGGTCAAGTTCTTCGATGGTCATTCGACTGCCCACCTTTCCAGCTGTTCGAGCATCTGTTGTTCCGTCATCTGGCCGCAGAGTTCGCCGTCGGTGAGCACCACGGGTGCACGTCCGCAGGCGCCAACGCAGCGCGCAGTCATGAGGCTGATGTTGCCGTCTTTGGTCGTCTGCCCCTGTGGGATGCCAAGCCGTTTTTCTGCCGATGCGACCAGTTTGTCAGTGCCCTTGATGTAGCAGGCGGTACCGGTGCAGACCGTCATGGTGTGCTTGCCTGGCGGCTTGAGGCTGAAATGGTGGTAGAACGTCGCGACACCATATGCCTGGCTGAGCGGGACGTGCAGGGAGAGGGCGACAAAGCGGATAGCGTCATCGTCGAGATATCCGAAAGCGGATTGGACGGTATGGAGCGTTTCGATCAGGGCGTGGCGGGCGAATCCATTTTTGCGCATGGTGCCGTTCACGATCTTCCANNGTTTGTCGTCGCTGGGCAGCGGCGGAGGCACGAGAGCAGGCACAGGTCTCCTCCTTGGTGCTGACATGTCGGCAGGCTGCAATTGTCGGTGCGAAGCCTGCGGCATGTCTACCTTTGTTCTAAATGGGGCGGCTCGAAACCACGGTGACCCGGGTCACGGCGTGCGACCTTCGTCTCGCACTGCGGCACGCAATTCATCGAAAAGAAAAGGGTTAGAAGCGCGAAGATCATCTCGTTACGAGCGAGATTCCGGACGAGAGATCAGTGCGCGGGATTCAACTGAATCTGATAATCGCGGTAATCGATGGTGATAATCGTTGGCCCGAAGAGAAAGCTGCTGGTGGTGGCGTGCGCATGCGTCGCCATGGCGAACCCGTCAACGTTGGCGTATTGGCGCTCCATCTCAGTGGGCCCGGTGAAGTGGGAAACGCTCTGGGAGGCTTTTCCTTGAATCTGGACGATGGAGCCGTCTTTGGAGTCGACCCACAACGTTCCATCGAGCAGGTTCGGCGCTGGGCTCCTGGGATGAATGGTAAGAACAAGGCAGTCGCGTCCGTCGAAACGTTGCGGTTCACCCGCATTCAGCTTCATCTCGTAGTTCGCAGAGGTCAGCCACGCCTTCTCGCGATTCCCTGGCAGGTTGATGCGCTTCTCATTCTCAAGAATCGTGTCGAGAACAAACTTCTGAAGCAGATCGGAGCCAGTTCGCGAGAGGACGATGTAGGTTTTTCCTGTTGCCTTGTTGTAGTCGGTGCGTACGGTCATTTCGGCGGCGGGATGAATTTCGTCCTTGTTGCGAAAGACGGCGTAGTGCTCGGTGACCGTATAGGAGGAGATGGCATCGAAGCGGGCCATGACGGCTGCGTCGACGGCGCGAATCGTAGCAGCCTCGTCCGCCTGCTGCGCGGCGGATACGCCTGTGAGCACGCAAAGGGCGAGCGACAGGATGATTGAGCATCGAGAATTGGATCCAGCGATGGTTGAGGTGCCCATGCAAAGAGTTTAGATGCAGAATGACCGTGCGATTGCGCGGGGCGAGATGACTATTGGTTCATTGAAGCGAAGCGAGGGGCGGACCTGGTTGCTTACGCTATTCTTGTTTGCGGTGTGAGGCATTTTTGGACAAGGGAATCCCAGCAAAGCGCGAAGACGAGAGAGTGGAGAACCGGCAGCGGCTGGCCGTCGGGGTGCGCGGCGTGGTGCAGGGAGTGGGTTTCCGCCCGTTTGTTTACCGGCTTGCGCAGGAGGAGGGCCTGGCTGGATTCATCGGGAACGATACCGACGGCGTGACGATTGAAGTGGAGGGTGAGCCGGAGCGGGCGCAGGCGTTTCTGGTGCGGTTGCGGGAGGAGACGCCGCCGCTGGCGCGCATTGATTCGGTTGTCGCGCGCGAAGTGGCGCTGAAGGGAGACGAGGGATTCAGGATTGTCGCCAGTGAAGTGCTGGGGCGCGTGAGCACGGGGATTCCGGCGGACGCTGCGACGTGCGGCGATTGCCTAAGGGAGTTACTCGATCCGAAGGACCGGCGTTACCGCTATCCCTTTTTGAATTGCACGAACTGCGGTCCGCGCTACACCATTACGCGACGTATTCCGTATGACCGGCCTCAGACTTCGATGGCGCATTTCACAATGTGTGCGGCGTGTCAGGCGGAATACGACAACCCCGTCAACCGGCGGTTTCATGCGCAGCCCAATGCCTGCTGGGATTGCGGGCCGCAGGTGGCGTTACAGGCGGCAGGGTCTGAAAAGAGCCGTGGCGAAGAGGCTGTGGAGCGGACGATTCAGTTGCACGCGGCTGGAAGGATCGTGGCCATCAAGGGCATTGGCGGATTTCACCTGAGCGTCGACGCGACGAATGAGGCTGCGGTGGAGCGGCTGCGGGCGAGGAAGCATCGCTATGGGAAGCCGCTGGCGGTGATGG
>PLTV01000153.1:0-1991 GCA_003164635.1 Acidobacteriaceae bacterium | reverse complement strand
TGCTGTTTGCTGATGAACGCGACCGCGCACTGGTAATGACGAGCGCAAACCTCAGCGAAGAACCTATTGCCATCGACAACGAGGAAGCACTTGCGCGGCTTGGGGGCATTGCGGACGCGTTCTTATTTCATGATCGTGAGATTCTGCAGCGTTGTGACGATTCGGTTGCAGCGGTCGTGGATGGGGCTCCGCAACTGATTCGGCGTGCACGCGGATTTGTTCCGCTGGCTGTGCCGCTTCCGATGGATGCGCCGCCGTTGCTGGCTGTTGGCGGCCATCTCAAGAACGTTTTTGCGTTGGCGCGAGGAGGATTTGCCTATCAGAGCCAGCACCTCGGCGATCTGGAGAACCTGACTGGACTTGAGTTCTTTCAAGAGTCGCTCGATCACCTGATGCGCACATTTGAAATTGATCCGCATGCGGTGGTGCACGATCTACATCCGGGATATCTATCGACGACCTGGGCGAAAGATTGGGCGCGGGAACGGGGTTTGCCGCTCATCGGAGTGCAGCATCATCATGCGCATGTGGCGGGCTGTATGGCGGAGCATGGGTTGACCGGCGAGGCAATCGGGCTGGCTTTGGATGGCACTGGATACGGGACGGATGGAAAGATCTGGGGCGGGGAAGTTTTAATCTGCCGGCTGGATGGATTCGAACGATTCGCGCATCTGGAGTATGTGCCGATGCCGGGCGGCGATGCCGCGGTGCGTGAGCCTTGGCGGATGGCGTTTGCGGCGTTGCGAAGTGCGGGCTTTGATGTGGAGACGACAGCGGCGCTTGTCGGAGCAAGTCCGCAGGAAGCGCGCGTCGTTGCGCAGATGATCGAGCGCAAGGTGAATGCGCCGATGACGTCGAGCCTGGGGAGGGTATTTGACGCGATCGCGGCGCTTGTCCTGGGAAGACGAATCGTGGACTACGAGGCGCAGGCAGCGATCGAGTTAGAGGGAATCGCAGTGGACGAGAACGACGATTTGGATCGAGCCGACTACGTGCCCGAGTTGATCGGCGCCACAACGTCAGCAGCGCCATGGCTGCTAAGAACAAGAAGCATCTGGCATGCGGTGGTCGATGATCTCAAGAGCGGAGTGAGCAAGGCGCGGATTGCCGCGAGATTTCATGCGGGGATTGCGGAAGGGTTTGTTCTTGCTGCCATGAAAGCCAGCGCCAAAGGCGGGATAGACCAAGTTGTGCTGAGTGGCGGATGCCTGCACAACCGACGGCTGGCGCGGCTGCTGCGTGCGGGACTCGAAGCGAAGGGGCTAAAGGTGTATGCGCACCTGGTAGTAAGCCCAGGCGACGGGGGGCTGAGCTACGGGCAGGCCGCGGTGGGCGCGGCGCTGCTGAGCAAGCGGAACGTCAGCCCGAAAACTTGACTAGCATCTGCGCTTCTTCGCGCGGGCCGAGGATGGACATGCGTGGAATGCGGCCGCGCACCATGGCGACCTCGTCGCAACGATGCAGGCGCGGGCAATTCTGGCAGTCTTTGAAGATTTTGTCCGGCAGTTCGGACTTGTCTTCGACCGTGCGAAATCCATATTTGAAAAAGAAATCGGGAATGCGCGTAAAAAGACAGACGGACTGAATGCCGTGCACTTCTGCTTCTTCGATAAGCGAGCCAAGGATGCGCCCGCCGGCACCCTGGCCTTTCGCTTCAGGCTTGACGACAATGGACCGCACTTCGCACAGGTGTGGGCCGTAGAAGTGCAACGCGCCGCAACCGAGGAAGACGCCACCATCGGACTCGGCGACGGTGAAGTCGCGAATGTTTTCACAGATCTCAGCAAAGGCTCGGCGAAGGAGCGTGCCGTCCGTCGAGAGCGAATTGACGAGGTCGTAGACGTTCGAAGCATCCTGCAGTAGAGCCTTACGCACGAGCATCGAGCACCTCCTGCGTGAGCGAAGCGACGCTCTGCTCGGCTTCGTCGAGTGCTGCGCGGACGCGCTCGGTAGCGGTTCCGCCGACAACGTCGTGGCAGTCGAGCGTGGCT
>PLTV01000031.1:227-3031 GCA_003164635.1 Acidobacteriaceae bacterium | reverse complement strand
TGGGGCTTGTGGACCACCGAATCCATGCGCCGCCGTGCCCGCCGCCTGCGTTTGAACGCAAACAACAAAAGCCGAATCGATCTCTTCTTTAAGTTTCGCGGCCTCCCTCCGCGCGACGTCCAGTTTGTCAGCTCCCCCGCGATTTCAGGGCCCGCAACCGTAGGCCTCTGGAACCACGCCGTCCTGCTCCCAGCCAATTTTCTTGGCACGCTCGACTCAGGCGAACTCGACGCACTGCTCGCGCACGAATTTGCCCATATCGAGCGTGGCGACTTCGCCAAGAACGTTCTCTATGGACTTCTCGCACTCCCCGCCGCCTACCATCCGCTGCTCTGGCTCACCCGCGCGCGCATCGCGGAAACCCGCGAACTCGTTTGTGACGCCATGGCAGCCGAACTCCTCGGCGGCCGCGAAAGGTATGCACGCTCGCTGCTGCGGCTGGCCTCGATGCTCTCCCATCGAAGCTCACCACCCATCCTTCACGCCATCGGAATTCTCGATGCCAACATCTTCGAAAGGAGAGTTATGAACCTGTCTCGTAAAAATCTTGAGATGAGCGGCCTGCGCCGACTCGCCATCGCCGCAGCGTGTACCCTCGTCGCCGTTGCCACCTGCACTTCGGCTCTCGCCCTGCGTATGGACGTCAACCAGGCCCCCGCCAAAGACACACAGCCCGCCAAAGTTCACGTGAAGTCGGATGCGCTGAAGCTCCTCACCAAGACTGTCCCCGTCTATCCCGCCGACGCAAAAAAGGCGCGCGTGCAGGGTACCGTCACATTGAATGCCATGATCGGCAAGGATGGCTCCGTCGAAAACCTCAAGGCCATCAGCGGACCTTCCGCGTTGCAGGGCTCCGCTCTCGACGCCGTCAAAGACTGGAAGTATCAGCCTTTCCTGCTGAACGGGAATCCGGTGGCGGTGGAGACTCAAATCAAAGTCATGTATACGCTCGCGAAATAGGGCCCGCTCCTGGCTGTTAGCCGTTAGCTTTCAGCCTCAGGTCCTGGCCCGGGCCTGAAGGCTGATTCTGTTCCGATGCAACTGGGAGCGAGAAGCTGAAAGCTTACAGCTAAAAGCTAAAAGCAATTTTCCCTTGAGGAGTCTATGCGCAAGCTTTTCCTCCCCTTGCTCTTTGCCTGCGTCTCCGTTCTCGATGCCCAGACTCCACCCCCTGCACCGGCACAACAGCCAGCGGCCGAACCTCAGCTCTCGCCACAGGCCGCCTACGACCAGGCCTCCCGCCCGTTAGACATTGTTCGCCGCTCACCGCAAAATTGGTCGGAGATCGAGCTCAACGCGCTGAAGGCCGCCCGCAACCAGGCGGCCGAAGCCTGCTCTGCGCGCGACCCCGAGCAATTCGAGGCAGACGACCTGCTGGCCCTCTGCCATCTCTGCGCCTTCGGACAGAAATGGCAGCCCGTCTTTGCCGCCGCCTCCAAATACCTCGATCCTTTTCGCCCCAAAGTGCCCGGCGCCGCGCCCAAAACTCCCGCCAACCTTTCCGTTGCATATGACTGGAAAGTTCAGGGCAGTCTGAACCTCGATGAACCCTTCCTCGCATTGCAGACAGCGCAGACCATGCTGCGCAGCGTCCCCTATGACGAGTTCGCCTCCGAAGCCACCAACTCCACAGCCCGCTACCTGCATTTTCTCCACTCCAGTGAGGCGCTCGCGCTTCTAGCCCAGCGCCAGCCCCTCATCCTCGCCGAACTCAAGGCACGCGCCAACCCTCCGCCGGAGAATAGGGACTCCGCGCCCGCCACGCACCCGCCGCTTCCTCTCTACGCTCTTTATTCCGACGCGCTTGCCTTGCCCGCAATGCAGCAGTTCCTCAACCAGACAAATCCAGCCGCCGAATCCTATCAGGACCTCGAAGCCGCACTCCCCACAAGTCTCTCGTCCGAAGACGGAATGTTCATCGCGGAAAAACGCCGGCAGTATTTGCTGCTGGGTTCGCATCTGCCTGTCATCGCTGCCATGGGCTCGCTTCTCGCGCCCGACGCGCCCACACCCAAACTCAATGGACCCTTCACGGCCGCCACGGTGCTCATGCTCTTCCCGGATTGGTGCAATCAGTGCATCGCCATGGCATTCAACTCCCCGCCTCGCGCCAAAGAACTGCTTGAGACCTATCACGCCCGTTTCTTTCCGCTGATCACGCAGGCCGACCCCCCGGAAAAACACGCCCAGGCGCCCCTCAAAGATGTCCCCTTACCGCCCTCGAAATCCGCCAAAGGCGCAAGCACCNNCGCCACCGACTTCCCACTGCTCATCGTTCTTGATCACGACGGCATCATTCGCGCAATCCTGGTGGCCCCGGAGGATGCCCTCGCCCCCGGCGGCGACGTCGACCAGCTCGTCCACCACGTTGTCGACACATGGCCCCCGCCCTGACAGGTTGCGGAGAAACTCGTCGCACATCGACGTTTTGAAGGGTACGGGCTCCACAAGCTGCGGAAGAGCTCGATCGTAGCCGTGGTTTTGAAGGGGCAGGGCTTGAGCCCTGCCGTCAACCGAGCAAGATCAGAGGGGGTTTTAACCCCCGAGGGATGTTCTTCTCAAAATCGCCAGGAAAGTCAGGTTTCTCCTCAGTCCGTTCAATCCCCAACGGAAATCATCTTCAAAATGCCGCATATCCTCACTTTGTCCGCAACCTTGTAAGCCCATTTGGGGGAAGATTCCTTCAGCTCCTCTGCCGCGTCCCGCTCTTACACGGCATGGTTCCCAAGTGGGATTCCACTCGGCTTTTTCAACTGCCATAATGCTAGCCTTGAGGATGCGCACCTCTTCATTTTCAACAGTGT
>PLTV01000031.1:0-179 GCA_003164635.1 Acidobacteriaceae bacterium | reverse complement strand
TATTCCGTCGATCTGCCGCAAATCAACGACCTTGAGCGCTTTCGCCCTTCCACCACCACCGAACTCTACGACGTCAAAGGCCGCGTCATCGGCTCGTTCGCTTTGGAGCGCCGCGAAATCGTCAACTACAACGACTTCGCTCCCGTCCTTCGCCAGGCCGTCATCTCCATTGAAGACAA
>PLTV01000296.1 GCA_003164635.1 Acidobacteriaceae bacterium | reverse complement strand
AGCCCCATCTTGATTTCGTCGTAGACGGTAGGCCGGCGCGAGCGAACTTCATCGGTCTGCCAGAGGCTGGTGATCTCTGCCTGCACGAGCTGTTCAAGCCTGGCGAGATCTTCTTCGGGGACAGGTATGCGATCGAGCTGGGACAGAAAATCGCCGATGCGGCGGCGCTTGAACATCACCGAGCGGCGCGCGATCTCAGTGGGATGCGCAGTGAATACCGGCACGATGAGCACACGGCAAAGCCATTCCAGTGCCTCTTCCGCACTGATGCCCACGCGGCGCATCTCTGACAATGTCCCCGCCAGTGAACCGCGCTGGCGGCCGGCCTGTCCTGTTAACCGCAATGCGATACGGCGGCGCTTGCGATGATTGGTTTCAGCCAGATTGATGAGCTCGAAATAGAACGCGAAGGCGCGGGTAAGGAGAATGGCGCGCTCGGCCGGAAGCGAATGGACGAGATCGAGAGCGATTGTGGCGTGGCGGGCGGCTTCTTCTTCGGCGCCGCGTGCTTCCGCATCGCGCCGGCGAATGGTCCCCTGCCGCAGCGCTTCCACATGTGCGAACAAGTCATCGCCTTCCTGTTCGCGCAAAACTTCGCCCAGCAACGTGCCGAGCGAACGGACATCGCGACGCAGCGGAGCTTCTTTCAGATCGCCGGTTTGAGCTTCGAGTTCGGCGAGCCGCTGCGACCAGCTTTCGGGATTCCACAACAATGCCATCGTACTTCGATTATGCACGATGGCCGATGAGGCGGTTCAGCGGCGGAAGCAGGTTGGACTGTGATCGTTGACCATGCCGGAGGCCTGCATGAAGGCATAGACGATGACCGGACCAACAAACTTGAACCCGCGCTTCTTGAGCTGCCTCGACATTTCGACTGACAGTGGCGCTTGGGCGGGTATGGGGCCATCGGACAGGATAGGCTCGCCGCCGACGATGCCCCACAGAAACGCTGAAAAGTCATCCCCGGCCTTCTGCATCTCAATGAAGATGCGTGCGCCCTCGATCGTGGCTTGGATCTTGGCACGCGAGCGAATGATTCCAGGATCCTGGAGCAGCCGTTCGATGTCGGCTTCTTTGAACCGGGCGACCTTTGCCGGATTGAAGTCCTTGAAGGCTTTGCGGAAGGCCTCTCGCTTGCGCAGAACAATAATCCAGGCCAGTCCCGCCTGAAATCCTTCAAGCATGAGCAGTTCCCACAGGGTACGGCTGTCCCACACGGGCTTGCCCCACTCCTTGTCGTGATAGGTGCGCATAAGCGGATCGCTCTCTGCCCACGCGCATCGAGACTTTGGAATCCTGGCACTCATCTTCCTGATGGTAAGCGTTGACCCTGTTTCGGGTCCAGAAGGCAGGATTTCACCGCGCTTAACAATGATTCTTTAGGTTTTCACTTGCAGGTTCCTAACGGGAGGAGATACGCTCCTCCAGTCAGTTGAGTTACCCGCGAGTTACCATTGTGTTTCTGGCGAGTTAACTCAAATTTATTAGCATTAAGTCGCTTTACGATGACTATAAGGAGCATCCCATTACCAGTCATGGTACGGCCTGGACTAAAACGATTGCTCGTCCCCGCGACGTTTTACCAGGAAATGGATGGGATCGATTGCTCTGTTACCAACCCATGGGTTAGGAAAACAAGAACACCAGCCTGACCCGACGTACCCTCAACCCCGGCAATCATTACCGTTTGCCCTAACAAGCTGTTTCCCCCGGGAGGTCTACTCGTGCTCAGCACTTTGAAGTTACTTGCCTTGTCCGCCACGCTACTTTCGATAGCTTCGGCTTACGCCCAAACGGAAGAATCCACTTCGTCCAGCACTCCGGTCGCTCATGTCTACGTCACGCGACCCACCCACCTCGACGCCTTCGATGTTTCCTCATCCGGCAAACTCACCGCTGTTCCCGGCTCACCGTTTTCCGGCATTGACCTGTTTCACCTTTCGGTGAGCGGCCAATACCTCATTGGTGAGAGCGACGACCACGCCCATATCATCACTTACGCGATTCAATCCAATGGAGCAGTCAAGGAAGTGGCTTCGATCGACGCGCAGGGTCTCTCACCCGAAGGCGGCGGAGACTGCTGCGATTACCCGCAAAAGCTGGATGCGTCGGGAAAGACTCTCTACACGATTGCGTACGGCGCGAATTACTGGATCGACAACTTCAAGATCGAGTCAAGCGGCGAGCTGAGTTTCATCGGCAGCCCTTACTACTTTGGAGGCGGCGAGGAAGTCGGCCCAGGCGTGCTTTCCGTGCTGGGCAACAATAAATTTGCCTATGCGACAAGTTGCAATGACGACGTGCCTCAGTACTCGAACACGATAGGATTCAAGCGCGAAAGCAGCGGGCTGCTCCAAGGCCTTGGCAATAAGTTGAAATTTCAACTACCCAAGCCGAAATCGGGCGACGTGTACTGCGCCGACAACCTGACAGCAGACTCGTCCGATCACCTTGCTATCGCCATGGGACTCTGGAATGTCGCCGATAGCTCACCGGATGGACCTCTGGTGCTGGCCAGCTACACAGCCGACTCCGAAGGCAACCTGACCACCAAGAGCACGACGGCGACGATGCCGCAGACCAACGACGACACCTCTATGAGCATCTCTCCTTCGGGCAAGCTCCTGGCCGTCGACGCCGGCAATGGATTTCAGGTATACCACTTCAATGGCGCGGACCCGATCACCAAGTTTACCGACGTGCTCCATTCGAGCGAAAGATTCATCGAATTCGGCTGGGACAGCAGCAACCACCTGTATGCACTGAGCACCAGCGCATTGCACACTTACTCCGCGACTCCCACGAGCATCAAGGAAGAGGCCGGTTCCCCGATCTCTATTCCCGAAGCTTCGAGCGTCATCGTCCAATCGCTGAACTAGAACTGCTTGATGCTGTCAAAGGGCCGGTTGCCTTCCTGGCCGGCCCTTTCTTTTTCGTATTAAATCTCCGGTTTATTGAGCCTCGAGCTGCATCATCAGTTCTTCCCACTCCACGGTCATCGCGACAAGTTGGCCGCGCAGGTCCGATGAGAGCTTCGTCAACCGCTCCGTCTCTGCGGCCGAAATATAGACGCCAAGCTGCTGCTCGGTGTGAGCAATAGCCGACTCAATCCGCGGCGATTCCTCTTCGAGAAACGACACTCGGTCTTCCATCTGCTTCTGCTTGATCGGATTGAGGCGGCGGGCCTTTTCCTTCGGCGCCGGCTCAAAACCACCCTCGATGACGATGGTCGTGGCGCTAGCAGCGCTAACAGCGGACGGGACAGCGGAGGCCGGCATTTCGGCCTTCGAATTTGCCAATGCCGCAGTTTGATTCGCAGATGACTGGTTGTTTCTCGCTGCTTCGGCTTCGCCGGCGGCAAGCACCTCTTTCCGTCGAAGATAGTCCTCGTAGTTGCCCGGATAACTGGTAACTTCGCCATCTTCCACTTCAAGAACGCGCGTCGCCAGCCGGTCGATGAAGTAGCGATCGTGCGATACGAACACAACCGTACCTGAAAATGCGGCGATCGCTTCAAGCAGCACATCTTTCGCGCGCATGTCGAGATGATTGGTGGGCTCGTCGAGAAGCAGGAAGTTGGAAGGCGAGACGAGAATGCGCGCCAGCGCGTACCGATTGCGCTCTCCCCCGGAGAGAACGCCGAGCGGCTTGAACACGTCGTCGCCTCGAAAGAGAAAACAGCCCAGGAGTGAACGCAGTTCGCCTTCCGGCACTTTGAGCGCCGCGCGACTAATGTCATCGAGCATGCGCGCGTCGCCATTGAGTACCTTGTATTGGTCCTGCGCGAAGTATTCGCTCACAACGTTATGGCCGGGCTTGACCTGACCGGCAGTGGGCGTTTCGTCCCCAATGAGCAGACGAATCAACGTAGATTTACCCGCGCCGTTCACGCCCACGAGAGCAACGCGATCGCCGCGCTCAATCGTAAAATTGACGTTCTCGAGAACCTTCTTTGCGTCGTAACTCTTGGAGAGATTGACCGCTTCCGCAACGCTTCGGCCCGACGGCGTGGGCTGCGGGAACTTGAAGTGAATCACCGGCTCTTCTTCAGGAATCTCGATGCGTTCGATCTTTTCGAGTTCCTTGATGCGGCTTTGCACCTGTTTGGCCTTGGTCGCCTGGGCGCGGAAGCGGTTGATGAAGGCTTC
>PLTV01000279.1:174-22143 GCA_003164635.1 Acidobacteriaceae bacterium | reverse complement strand
TGAAGGCCGAGATGAGAAAGCGTAGCTTGCGTTGCAGACGAAATTGCGATGTCGTGTTGCGATCCAATGTGCGAGGCAGCGAAGCCTCCCAATAAGACTCCCAAAAGGAATACCAGGTTCCAGAGTCCGGCATCCTTCCAGTCGTAGCGAAAGAATTCAACCTTGGACGGAACGATCGCTGCACAAATATGGCGCAAGTTGCTTGAGATGCCAAACACTTTATTTCCTGCAACCAGCAGTGCAGGAACGAAGAGTCCAATGAGCGGGCCCGCGATATACCAGGGCCACGATTCCGAGAGCAGTCTGATCATTTGCTAAGCAATTCCTGGATGGCGTCCCTGACGCAGATCCCAGAGCGCAGAGACCAGGGCATCGATCTCTTCGCAGGTGTTGTAGAGCGCCAGCGTTGCGCGAAGTGTAGTTTCGACGCCAAAGCGGCGAAGAATTGGCTGCGCGCAATGGTGGCCGCCGCGCACTGCGATGCCTTTGCGGTTGAGGTAGTCGCCAATCTCCTCGGTGCGGAAGCCATCCATCACGAAGGAAAGAACTCCGGCCTTTTCCTTTGCTGTGCCGATGATGTGCAGGCCGGGAATGCGCTCGAGCGCAGCAGTCGCATAGGTGAGCAGCATGTGCTCGTGGCGGGCCACGTTGGCGATGCCTACACGATCGAGATAATCAATTGCCGCGCCAAGGCCGACCGCGTCGGCGATGTTTCCCGTACCTGCTTCGAAGCGCTGTGGAGGCGGTTGATACAGCGTCTTTTCGAAGGTGACGTCCTGGATCATGTTGCCGCCTCCCTGCCACGGAGGCATGTTTTCGAGGACTTCGGGCTTTCCGTAGACGACACCAATGCCGGTAGGAGCGAAGACTTTGTGGCCTGAAAAAACGTAGAAGTCGCAGTCGATGGCCTGTACGTCAACGCGCATGTGCGAGACAGCCTGAGCACCGTCGACCAGTACGCGCGCTCCATGACGATGAGCGGCATCAACCATCTCTTTGACGGGTACNNTGGCCGGAATCGTCGACGGGGGCAACGCGGAGCCGTGCACCCTTTTCCGCACAGAGCATTTGCCAGGGCACGATGTTGGCATGATGCTCAAGCCACGTGATGACGATTTCATCGTCTTTCTGGATGTTGCGGCGTCCCCAACTCTGTGCGACCAGATTGATCGCTTCCGTGGCTCCGCGAACGAAGACAATTTCGCGCGGCGAGCCGGCATTGAGGAAGCGCCTTGTCTTCTCGCGTGCCGACTCGTAAGCATCCGTGGCCCGCGCAGCTAACTCGTGTGCGGCTCGGTGCACATTGGAGTTTTCATGCTCGTAAAAATAGCTCAGCCGGTCGACGACCGACTGAGGCTTCTGCGTGGTGGCACCATTGTCGAGCCAGATGAGCGGGTGGCCATTGACGATTTCGCGAAGGATTGGGAAGTCGCGGCGAATTGCTTCGACGTCGAAGGCGTAGGAAGACAGCGCCAGATCGCCAAACCATTCCGGCTGTGTGGACTCGATAGTCCCGAGTGGCTCGGTGTTCACTGGATTGAGCGGTCGCAGAGGAATCGGGGCACCGTGGGACGCCGGTGCAAGAAAGCCGGGGGCAGGCGCGATGGCGCCGGGAAATTGTGGTGCGTCGAGATCAAGCGGAGGTACGAATGGGTTTGCGCCGCCGGCGTTGGTTTTCGCGCCTCTATCTGCGTCGGACGCCCTGGCATCGGCTGGAATTGGTCCCGGAATCGCCGGAGGAGTCGAGAACAAAGGGCGCGCTTCTTCAAGAAAACTGAAGGCGGGAATTGCAGAGGAATCGACCACGCCGAATGCGCTCGGAATGGCTGGAGCCGGCGGCTGTGCAGACCTGGACACAGACGATTGCGGAACGTCTGGCCGGAGCGAGAATGGGATTGCGGCAAACCCTGCCTCACTCGGTACCTCGCCGGCAAACGCGTGCGCGGGGGTGCGAAGAGGCGACGGATCATGCGTGTCCGGTTCGGCGTAGATTGGCCGGGCATCTGCGAGAAATCCGAAGATCGGATCGGGATGCGGAACCAAGTCAACGCTAGCCACGTCGCGAGGAACAGAGGTTTGCGTGGTATTGGGCCGAGCGTCAGGCGCTACGCGACTATTAAAGCCTGGACCGGGATTCACCAGCAGGGTTTCCGACACACCGGGCGCCACGATTCCCGGAACCGCAGAAACTGCAGGGCCGGGAACGGCGGAATAGGGATTTCCGGAAAAGGCCGAGTTTGACGGCAGCACAACGCGTGCCGCAGCTGCGACCGGTTGCTGCAGTTCATCCGGTAGTGCGTTGAACATTTCGTTGGCCATGCCCGCCAATTCAGCCGGAGAAAGAACGCCAGGAGCGTGGCCTGCGCTCCCGGTCATTGCTTGAACCCCGCTCGGCGAATTTCGCACACTGCCATTGGTTAGCACCCGCTCACTTGTACTCATGGTATTGTCCGACGTCAACGTCTTCGAGCAGCGCAATTGCATCGTCTGTCAAAACGGCGGCCGAGCAATAAAGCGAAACCAAGTAGGAAGACAATGCACGCTGGTCAATGCCCATGAAGCGCACGGACAGACCCGGACTTTGCTCGCCGGGAAGTCCGGGCTGGAAAAGCCCGATGACGCCCTGCTTCTTTTCGCCGACCCGCAGGAGAAGGATCTTCGATTTATGGTCGCGGCTTCTCACGGCAATTTTGTCCGAAGGAATAAGTGGAACTCCGCGCCAGGTTAGAAATGGGGAGCCAAAAAGCGTCACTGTCGGCGGCGGCACTCCGCGGCGTGTGCATTCCCTGCCGAAAGCCGCGATAGCGCGCGGGTGGGCCAGAAACAGCGAAGGTTCCTTCCACACTTTGGTAAGCAGCTCGTCGAGATCGTCCGGCGTCGGTGCTCCTTTGCGCGTCTTGATCTTCTGCGACTCGACCACGTTATTCAGCAGTCCGTAATCCGCATTGTTGAGCAGTTCGCTTTCCTGCTTTTCTTTCACGCTCTCGATCAAGAGGCGCAACTGCTCGCGAACCTGATCGTATGGGTTGCTGAACAGATCGGAGACGCGGGTGTGAACGTTAAGCACCGCATTGATGCTGCTCAGAATGTACTCGCGAGGAGCCTCTTGGTATTCAATGTACGTGGAGGCGAGGGTTGACTCGTCTTCGTGACCGCAGGTCGACTCGATTGGCTTGGTCTCATCGACTTTGTTCAGCCGAAAGATTCCCGACTCAAGCGGCTTCCAGTCCAGCAGGCGAACCAGCCATCGCGGTGTAATGGCCCCAAATTGTGGAGCGGTCTTGGTAACATTTGCGAGTTGATACGCCGCTTCTTCGCTTAGTGAGGCGCGGACGACTTCTTCAGCCACGGGTGGCCCCCTTTTCATGGGATTGCATGGGAATTCTAGAACCCGCGAGTGAACTCTGCAAGCGGACAGAAAACGATTCATTCATACTGGACGGCTGAACCCATCGGGCTACGTGACGCTCATTTCATGCCCCGAGCAACCGGGCTGGGCTCTGCCTCCCAATATTAGTATTTGCGAACGCCGTGATCGACGCGGTCGGACCAGGCGTGAATGCCGCCGCTCAGGTTCCATACCTGGTTGAAGCCCGCCTTATGCAGGAACTGAACGGCCTTGGCACCGCGCGGCCCCATCTTGCAAACCGCTATGATTTTCCGGCTGGCGTCCAATTCGTTGACGCGGCGCGGTAATTCGGCAAGCGGAATGAGATGGCCGCCAATATTTGACGTTTCGTATTCGAACTCGTCGCGCACATCGAGCAGAAAGAGATTCTCGCCGGCATCGAGCCGCTGTTTTAGCTCCTCCGCGCGAATTTCGGGAACATTCATTGCTTACTCCACTTCTGGAAACCTGCTGCCTGGATCGATTTCGCCACAAAATAGAAAACCCACCTGCCAAATCAACTTCTGGCGGTGGGTCCAATTGAGGTTCCGGCTTGTAACTGACTCTAGCCCGGCCATTTCCTCACGCCAGATGACATGGAAGCGCAACACATCATTGCGCAACAACATGCTCCGGCGTTCATGGTGGCGAGATTCGTCATCCACTAAACATACCACTGGCTGAGGCGAACTGCAATCACCCGGCTTGCGTAGGATTCGATTTCGTGCATAATTGAGTTCACCGCTTCGTTTTTGAGCCACCGGCTCGAAGGAACGGTAGATGCAGTCGGTGATCGGAAGAATCGATGAGCAACAATAGACATCTCGACGCAGTCCGCGGCAGGCTGAATGCCGCTTTGCTGCTCGGTTCTTCTTGCGCGGTCGCCCAGGCCGGCGCTTGTTGTCGCTGCGCGCACACACTGCAGGGTTGTTGATTTCGATCAACACCTGGGGCCGGCGATCTTCTCGGTAATTCCGCGCACGCCACTCCTGAAGACACATTCCCAATCAACTTCATTGGTGCACTCGTCCAGAGCGTCTTCGCTGATTGCAATCGCAGTGCTCAATTCGGACGAGGGGCTCCCGTTTCCGAGACCTCGGTGCGATATTTGCCGAAGCTCTTCGATGAGGATTCAGCAGGATGCGCCTGCAGCGCTCGCATATCCGTCACATACGAACTCGCTTGCTCAGGCTGGCATTCAAAGCCAGCTTCGCGGCCTTCGTGCCCTGGCTGGCGCTCCCCGCAAAGGCGCAGATCGCGGTGCGTAATCAGGGATATGTTCCCTTCAGCGATGCACCCATCGATTACCGGTCCAACGATCTTCATGACCCGGTTGCTAATCTGCAAAAGCGCCTCGACGCCGGCGAGACGTCGCTCGTCTTCGACGACCGGCAGGGTTATCTCAAGTCGGTCCTCGAGAAACTGAATATCCCGGTCAATTCGCAGACTCTCGTCTTCTCAAAGACCAGCTTTCAATACAAGAAGATCACTCCGCAGACGCCGCGCGCGCTCTACTTCAATGACGACGTCTACATCGGCTTTGTGCACGATGGTAAGGCACTTGAAGTCGTTTCCTTCGATCCAATGCAGGGCGCGATTTTCTATCTACTCGACACGCGTAAGTCGGATAAGCCTGTCTTTCAACGCGCCGAACTGGATTGCACGCAATGCCACATTGCGCCCGCAACGCGCGATGTCCCGGGCGTTCTGCTGCGCTCCATCTTTCCTAGCGCAACGGGGACGCAGGTCATCCGATCCACATCCTTCGTCACTGGCCAGGATTCGCCGCTCAAGGATCGATGGGGCGGTTGGTATGTGACCGGCACCAGCGGTCACCAGCAACATATGGGCAACGTGATCGTGCAGGATCGCGATCATCCGGAACTGCTCGACCGAGCTGCCGGCACCAACATTACAAATCTCACCGGCCGCTTCGATCGGTCGATCTACCTCACTGCCAACAGCGACATCGTTGCTCATCTTGTATTGGCGCACCAGACGCAAATGCATAATCTCATCACTGAAACAAATTACAAGACACGCATCGCGCTTTACGACGAGCAACAGCGCGATAAGATCGCTTCTGGCGCCACGCTTTCAGAAAAGGCAAGCAAGGAATTCGAAGAGCCGGCTGAAGCACTGGTCGAATACATGCTGTTCGCCAACGAAGTCCCCCTTTCCGACCGCGTTCGCGGAAGCTCCAGCTTTGCGCAACAGTTCGCCGCCCTCGGTCCGCGCGATGCACGAGGCCGCTCCCTGCGCGACTTCGATCTGCGCAGACGCATTTTCAAGTACCCCTGCAGCTATCTCATCTACTCGGAGTCGTTCGATGCGCTACCCGAACCTGCAAAGCAATTCGTCTATCACCGCCTGTTTCAGGTGTTGACCGAACAGGACACCAGCTCAGTATTTGCGCGGCTCACCCATCGTGACCGGCGCAACGTCTTCGACATTCTTCTGGCTACGAAGAAAGATTTGCCGGCGGAGTGGCATCGATTCGATCGGCATTCTGCTCGCGCCAACTCGACGGTTGCGCAGCAGGAAAACGGCACTCCCTCATCGCCGGCCAATCCGACACAAGCTCTTAACCAGACACCGAAAGGAATTGTCCCATGAGCATTCTTCCCCGCCCAATCACGGGCCTGGCGCTATTGTTTCTCGGCGCGGCCTCGGCCCTTGCCGCCGACTCAATCGACGGCCGCTACGACGCAACACTCACACTGAAAGGAACCGTCATTCCCTTCCGTCTCGACATTTCAGGCCAAGGCAACACGCTCACCGGCACGCTCTACAACGGTATCGACAAGGAGACAACCACCGACGCGTCTTTCGCGAATGGCGTCGTTACGCTCAACTTCGAGCACTATCTCACCAAGATCGTTGCCACTCCCAAAGATGGCAGGCTCGAAGGCAAACTTCTAGGCCGCTTCGAACGCGAAACCTACATTTCCGAGGAGGCCTTCGCGGCAACGCCACACGTCGACCAAGCTGCGTATCAAGGCACCGTGCCGCAGATCGGAGGCGTCTGGGAGATCCAGTACCCGAGTCCAAAAGGCGAGAAGGCGTGGCGTTTCATCGTGAAGCAAGACGGCCCCGCTGTCTCTGCGTCCATCCTGCGCATTGATGGCGATACAGGCGCCCTGGTCGGCAATTTCTCCGACGGCAAATTCGTGCTCAGTCACTTCGACGGCTCGCGCCCGCTGGTCGCCGAGGTGACTCCACAGGCGGATGGAACGCTGCAACTGCAATTGAAAGGTGCCTACACGCCCGACAAGCCGCTTATTGCTTATCGGCCTGAGGCTGCACGCGCGAAAGGCCTTCCCGAACCCGATGACTTCGTGAAGCACACCACTGTGCGCGATCCCAACGAAGTCTTCACGTTTAAATTCCCCGACGTCAACGGCAAGCTGGTTTCCAGCGACGATCCGCAGTTCAAAGGCAAAGTGATTCTGGCCATCGTTACAGGAACCTGGTGCCCCAACTGCCACGATGAAGCGCAGTATCTGGTGCAGCTCTATAAGCAGTATCACGGCCAGGGTCTCGAAATCGTAGCGCTCGATTTTGAAGAGCCTGAGCAGCAGGATTCACTGAGCCGCGAAAAAGCCTTCGTGAAAAAGTACGGAGTTCCCTACACCTACCTCATTGCCGGCGCTCCGAGCGAGATGTGGGAGAAGGTTCCGCAAGCGGTCAATCTCAATACCTGGCCTGCAACGCTCTTCATTGGACGCGACGGCCGCGTCAAGCTGATCCACTCTGGATTTGCGGCGCCCGCCAGCGGTGAGTTCAATCAAGAATTGAAGCACGAATTTACCTCTACCGTCGAAAGCCTGCTCGCAGGCAAAGACGCACCGCAGCTTGCCTCGGCAACAGTTGCGGCGAGCAATTCTGCCTCGGCGGCGCCTACGAAATACTGAGGCCGAAGTTCCCGTCGCCGGTGGCTCGATGCCTCGCAGCGAGTCGCCGGCGACAGCATGCGCGGGATGGTTTCCGCGTCGATGTTTATTTCCCTGATAGCTCAAGTCGGGCCTTGATCGTGAATCAAAGAATGCGAAGAAAACAATCAAGCGCGTTTGTAGTTGTCCGCTATCTCCTCGCCATGTCCGCGTGTTCGTTCGCTCTTTGCCAGCAAGCAAGCCAGCCGACGACGCCACAAGAGGTCAACGAGACGTTTCAAGCTCGCTGCTCAACCTGCCATGCCGAACACGGAGAAGGCTCTGAGGTGGGCGCCAGTCTGAGTGTTCCCGACCTGCGCTCTAATCAGGTTCAGAGAAACGACGACGCCTTCCTGCGCCAGGTAATCAAAAACGGCAAAGGAAACATGCCACGATTCGGTCGAGATTTCTCCGAGAAGGAGATCGATGCGATCATTCAGCTCGTACGCAGTTTTGCCACGGAGTCGAACGAGAAAGCTCAGGCACAAACATCCCGACGGTGACAATAGCCTGGCAATACTTACCGCAATTGATCATGACCGGCTTGCTTCTGCCTCCGGTATCTGTCTCGCCCGCTCAGCTGTTTTCCCGACCGGGAAGTAAACCCGCTTCTGGCTCGTAGGCAAGTTCTCAAAGACTTTGCGCATAAGGCATTGGTCCCTTTCGGTGAGACTCCACCGAAGGATTGATCTCGCTACCCATCGACCGATCCAAGACAGCGCATTGACTTACCTTCTACCGTTCATCCGTGCAGCCCTCCACGCGATTTCGTCTCTGAACTTGGGCGGAGCCCTGCTCCTGGTGAACCGCGCCAGCATTCTCTAATTCATGGAGCCATTGACGATGCCGCGGATTTTATGGCGCATACGTCATGGCCATCGATGTCGACAGGTTCCACGGGAACCACGGCGTCACTCTGTTTGTAGTGCTACGTCTTCTGGGAGAGGCCGAAACAACATGAACATGTTTCGCATCGTGCTGGCATTTGTGGCACTTTCTTGCATTAGTTTGTCTGCTCAGCAAATCACAGGAAACATTCGCGGAACCGTTACAGACCCAAGCGGGGCTGTCATTCGCGGTGCCGGGGTTACTGTCCGCCAGGCGGAAACGGGCCTGTTGCGCGCGACTACCACCGATCGCGACGGGAATTACGTTCTTCTCGAACTCCCGGTCGGACACTACCGCCTCCAAGTCTCGGCGAACGGATTCCAGGAACATGTGCAGGATGGCATCACGCTCAACGTCGACGAAACGGCCTCGGTCTCTACCCGTCTTGCGATCGGTTCGGAGAAGCAGCAGGTATTGGTTAGCGCCGATGCCGCGTTGATTGAGCCAACAGTAACCAGCATGGGCAAGGTCGTNNGGCCTGTTGCAGCCGGGAGTCGTTCCCTTGACGCCAGGAATAGCCGAGGCGGGCGGATCGCTGCGCGACGGACAAGCGTACGCGGTCAATGGCCAGCGGCCTGAGTCAAATAACTTCCTGATTGACGGCGCGAACAACTTCAACGGTGTTGATGGTGGATTCGTCCTTAAACCGCCTGTAGATGCGATTAGCGAATTTCGCATCATCACGCATAGCGCGAACGCCGAGTTCGGTGGTGCGCTCGGATCGACGACGAACATCATCTCACGATCGGGCACTAACCATGTCCACGGGGCGTTGTGGGAGTTCCTGCGTAACGATGCAGTCGATGCCAACAATTATTTCGCGCAGACCAAGGAGCCTCTAAAACAAAATCAGTTTGGCGCCACAATCGGTTCGCCGATCAAACGGGATAAGACATTCATCTTTGGCTACTACGAAGGCTTCCGCAATCGCCAGGGCGAGACAGCGCTAACCACAGTGCCATCGGTAAAGCAGCGCACCGGTGACTTCTCTGAACTCTGCCCGGAGGGCTTCTCGGGTGGCTTCTGCAACAACCCCGCGCACCAGCTTTTCAACGTCTTCGCGAATGCTCCCTATCCGAATAACCAGGTGCCGTCGAGCCAATTCAACGCGGTTTCAGAAAACCTGCTGAGCTTCTTCCCGCTTCCGAATGCCGGCCTGAATCTGTTCTCGACAACTCAGTCACTCAGCAATAACACCGATCAGTTCGGTATCAAGGTCGACCATTACCTCGCTCCGCACGACACGCTGAACTTCCGCTATATGTTCAACCAGCTCTCGCAGCTCGATCCCCTCGCGCCGGGTGGCGCAAGCGTGCCGGGCTTCCCCGTAGGCGAAAACCAACGCGCCCAGAACTTTGTCGCCGAAGAAACGCACACATTTTCGCCGACCCTCATCGCCATCGCGAGACTCTCGTTTCTGCGCAACAAATTCCTCTTCGGCGAGCAGGAGGACCATCAGTCCCCCGCCAGCCTTGGATTCCAATACACACCGAGCCTCGCCATCGCTGCTGGACCTCCATTCATCCAAATAAATGGCTATGCTTCGGTCGGTGATCCGATCACGGGCCCGCGCAATACCTACGAGGATGTCTTCGATTACTCAGGATCGCTGAGCTGGGTGCGCGGCAAGCACGATCTGAAATTCGGCGGAGGCTACCAGAATCAAGACATCAACGTGCTGCAAGGCATCGCGACGAATGGCTTCTTCGTATTCGAGCCATTCCCAATAACCGACGCGTTCGCCAGCTTCCTTACAGGCCAGGCGGTCGTATTCCTGCAAGGCATCGGAGACTTCTCGCGCGGCATTCGCGGCAACAATTCCAACCTGTACGTGCAGGATACATATAAGGTCACGCCGCGTCTCACAATCAATGCCGGACTGCGCTACGAGTTGCCCGAACCCTCCACTGAAATCCATAACCGCGTATCTTTATTTGAGCCGGGAAAGCAGTCCCATGTCATGCCGGATGCGCCTACGGGACTGCTGTATCCGGGCGATGCAGGCGTGCCCGCAGGTCTCATTCCTACCGACATGAAGGCATTTGCCCCGCGCTTTGGTGTGGCATGGGATCCGACTGGTCAAGGCAAGACCCTTCTGACTTCCTCGTACGGCATGTTTTATGAGCCTTATTACACCGGCCAAGGTGGACCTTTGCAGGCTCCGATCAGTGCGCCCCCCTTTCTCGGGACGCCGCAGGTGAGCCTGCCGGATTTTGGAAACCCCTTCAACGGGAATCCTCCGGTGGCAGGTACATTCTCCCCGTCGCTCACCAACCTGACTTTGTCGCCTACGTTGACGCTTCCCTACACGCAGGACTGGGACTTGAACCTGCAGCAGTCGTTCGGGACCGATTTGCTGTTCGAGATCGGATACGTCGGCACCAAGGGCACGCGCTTGCCGCGGTTCATTGAAGCCAATCCCGCGGTCTTCATTCCTGGCTATGTTGATGGTCAGCCGATTTCGAATTCAAGCAATGCCGATCAACGGCGGCTTTACTCCGGTTGCACGCTTGCCGATTCGCCGAGTTCGTGCAAGTTCTCATCCACCGGCGAGATCGCGGGTATCGCCAACTCGGCGTACAACGCGTTGGAAGCTTCCCTGCGCAAGCGGTACAGTCACGGGCTGTCCTTCCTGGCTTCGTACACCTGGTCGAAGGCGATCGACGATGTTTCGTCGTTTAATATCACCGGATCGGCGGCGAAGCCCGTTGCAGGTGAAAACGATCTCGCCCAGGATCCATTCAATCTCGCGGCTGAGCGGGGCCTGTCGGCGTTCGACGCACGCCACCGATTTGTTGGGAGCTATGAATGGGCAATGCCGTTCTGGAGCCATGCTGAGAACTGGTATCAGTCCGCACTCGGTGGATGGCAGCTGGATGGCATTGCCACGCTCATGAGCGGTACACCGTTTACCGTGTTCGACTCGAATGACGTTGCGGCGCAAGGCAGTGCGCCGGAGATCACCGGATTCTCCGCCCAACGGCCCAATATCGTGGGCAACCCCAATAACGGGCCCCGCACTGTTGGCGCGTGGCTGAATAGCGGCGCCTACCAGCGGCTCGATCCCACCGCCAACGCAGGACAGTTTGGCACAGAAGGCCGCAACGTGAATGTCGGTCCGGCTTATGCTGACTGGGACTTCGCCGCCCTCAAGAACTTTAGAGTCACGGAATCAAAGCGGCTGCAATTCCGCGCCGAACTGTTTGACGTCCTCAACCGCACCAATTTCCGGTTGCCCGACTGCGACATCAGTTCGCCGACATTCAACCACATTCTTGAAGCGGGGACTCCCCGCCAGGTGCAGTTCGCGTTGAAGTTCATGTACTAGCAGGCCCGAACGAATAGACATGGATGTCAGCGGAAAAGCTTGGACTCGGCGGAAGCGCGTGTGAGACCGGCTTCTCGGATAAGTGATTGTTGCTGATTGACTCGTTGCGGTCTTCTCGATGCGCGCATTATCGCCAATGCACTCACCGAGTTTCGATAGATCGTCAGGAGTTGGCTTCTCGGGCGGGACACTCGCGCTTCTTGTAAGCGACCTTTGTATCCTGCCTGTGCCACAACCCACACCTCTTGACATGGCTGGATCGCTCGGGCCAGCCACGGGTCGCTTTCCTTGGCGAGAGACCCAGGCGACGCGCGATGTGGCAGCATCTTGCCGTGCTTCTGTATTCGAGCGTCGGGACTACCGGTGCGGACTCCGTTCGCATCCAATTCTGCGCAAGCGCGATGGCAGGCGCCAACGCGACGAAGTGTCGCCGCGGGTCTGGGACCGAGGTGGTGACCCCGCTTCCCACCGTTGGTTCGGTGGTCATCGAAGGGTACATCGGGAACATCAATATTCAGTTGACGCGCGGGTTCGATCTGCGACGACTCGCGCGGTGCGCTCGCTCGCGATTTAGTCTTTGCCGAGCTTTAGCGTCTATATTTCGCTCTGGTATATCTAAAGGAACAAGCGGTTCTCAAATTGGTGCCCTGACTAAATCTAGCTTTCATACCCCTGGGCGGTATCCATATCTATCTTCCTGATTCTAAATGGTGCCCGGAGGGGGACTTGAACCCCCACGGCNNTTAAGTCCGCTGCGTCTGCCAATTTCGCCATCCGGGCCCGGCAAGCCTTCCAATTCACCCTCGCGAGCGATGTCTTCAACGCCAATTTTGCCCGCAATGGCTGCACCTAAGGCTTCGGCCGGTAACAAGCCGCCGCGAATCAAACGGCCTTGCTGTCTGCCTCTCTAAGCATACTCAATTCCGCCGCCTGCCTCGCCTTTTCCACCTCATCCAGCCCCGCGTCCGCCCGCCCCGTCTCGATACGAAATAATGGAAACAATGCGGAGCGGGACAAACCGGCCGGGAGCTGTTGGATTCGACTTTGGCACCACCAATAGTTCCCTGGCGTTGCTGGACGCGGAGGGTCACCTCCGCCTTGCCTCATTTGAGGTCGGCAGTGAGTTCAGCGAATCGTTTCGCTCCGTTCTCTATTTCGAGCAGGCGGCTTCCACCGCCGGAGCCAGAAGAACGCACGCATTCACGGGCCCCGCCGCCATTGAGCACTATCTTCACGCCGAGGAAAAAGGCCGCCTGGTTCAGTCGCTTAAGTCTCACCTTCCTAGCCGAACCTTAACCGGGACTGAAGTTTTTGGCCGTCGCTACAAGCTTGAAGAGCTCATCGCCCGCATCCTCGGCGATGTGCGTAAGCTTGCCGAGCGGGAATTCGACCGCCCCATCCACTACGCAATGGTCGGCCGACCTGTGCGGTTCGTCGGAGCTGAAACGGAAGAGGATCAGCAATTCGCCCTCGCCCGCCTGCGCGCCGCCTTTGCCCTCGCCGGAATCGAGCGCGTCGACTTTGAAATGGAGCCGGTTGCCGCCGCATACGCCTACGAGGCTTCGCTCGATCACGACGAACTCATCCTGATCGGCGATTTCGGCGGCGGCACCAGCGATTTTTCTTTGCTCCAGGTCGGCTCGGGCGTGCGCCGGCGCGGACGTACCCCGCGCGATTTGCTCGGCAACAGCGGCGTTGGCCTCGCGGGAGACGCCTTCGACGCCCGCATCATTCGCAAGCTCGTCTCGCCGGCTCTCGGTTCCGACTCCGAGGCCCGCTCGCTCAACAAGCTTCTCCCCGCTGTCCCTGCGTGGATCTATGCCAATCTTGAACGCTGGCACTACCTCTCCTTTCTCCGCACCAGCAATGTTCGAGAAATCCTTAAAAGCGCCCGCACCCGAGCCTTGGAGCCCGAAAAGATCCAAGCCCTGATTTCAATCGTCGATGAAGATCTCGGTTATCAGCTTCACCAGTCGGTGCAGCATGTAAAATTTGCGTTGTCCCACGCTGAAATTGCCGAATTCCGCTTCCGCGATCATCCGCACCTGCCCAATATCGATCTGCGCATTCCCGTCACTCGTGCCAATTTCGAATCCTGGATCCGCGACGATCTCGAAATAATCGAGCGCTGCGTCGATTCCCTTCTCCAATCCTCGGGTGTCGATGCGCGCGACGTCGACCGTGTCTTCCTTACCGGCGGAACCGCCTTTGTGCCTGCCGTGCGGCGCATCTTTACCAGCCGGTTCGGAGACGATCGCATCCGCGGCGGAAACGAATTTACGTCTGTCGCGAGCGGTCTCGCTTTGCGCGCTGCCGAGGCCTTGAATGAACGACACTAACCCCGTTGCCAACCGCGCCGTCGATCGATTCGATCCACTCGTGTCCAAAGGGGAATCCGTCTCCATCGGCAAGCACGGCAGTGGCATCCGATTCCCTATCTGAGGAGGAACTCATGAAGTTAGGCGGATTGAAAACCGAGCGGCCCAATCGCGCTTCGGCTGGCCTTGATCAGTTAAGCGCACTGGAAATTGCCACGCTCATGAATCGCCAGGACGCACAGGTCCTGCGCGCCGTGCGCCGCGTCCTGCCTGCCATCGCAAAAGCCATCGACGTCATTCACGAACACCTTGACCAGGCGGGTCGCCTCATCTACGTCGGCACAGGCACCAGCGGACGCATCGGCGCGCTCGATGCATCCGAGTGCCCGCCGACCTTCGGCACCGATCCTGAAAAAATCCAATACTTGATTGCCGGCGGCGATTATGCACTCGCCCACTCCACTGAAGCCAGTGAAGATTCCCGCGAACTCGGCGCAGCCGATATCGCCGCCAGGTTTCCAACCGCAGCCGACGTCGTTGTTGGCCTGGCAGCAAGCGGCCGCACGCCCTACACCATCGCAGCTCTTCAATACGCAGCCGCCCAGGGAGCCGCAACCATTGCCATCGCCTGCAATCGAGGCTCCGAGTTGGCTGCTGTCGTGCAAATTGCCATCGAACCCGACGTCGGCCCGGAAGTGCTGACCGGGTCGACTCGGCTCAAAGCTGGAACCGCCGAAAAGCTCATCTGCAACATGCTCACCACCGGCGCCATGGCGCGACTCGGTTATGTCTACGGCAACCTGATGGNNACTGCCCTCGCGGCTCTACACCAGGCCGATATGAAAATCTCCATTGCCCTCGTCATGCTTCTCGCAAAAATCGGTAAGCAAGACGCGATCGAGAAACTTGCCCGCGCAAAAGGCAGTGTTCGCGGCGCGATCGATGCATCCTCATGAAGCCGCTATCATTCAATATGCAAGAGAAAGACTCACTGCAACACCCGTCAATCACGCGCCGCCGCTTCTTCAAAGCAGCCATGGGTGCGTCCGCCGGCCTGGCCCTCTATGCAGGAGAAATTGAACGTCACTGGATTGAAATCACGCGGCGCGATGTTCACATCCCGGGCTTGACTTCTTCCTTCAACGGGCTGCGCATCGCTCAAATGAGCGATATTCACATGGACGAATTCACCGAACCCTTCTTTCTTCGCCATGCTGTCGATCGCATCAATTCTCTCAATCCCGACCTCGTCCTTCTCACCGGCGATTTTGTCAGCAACGGCGTCTCCACTACAACGTTTGCCATCGGAGCCGGATGGCAATGCGCGAATCTGCTCGCTCAAATCAAGTGCAAACAGGTCATCGCCGTTCTCGGAAACCACGATTTTCTCGTCGAACCCGACGCAGTTACTGCGGCCCTCAAGGCCAACGGCATTACCGTGCTGCGCAACGATTGCATGCCCATCGAGCGCGGCGGCAGCAGATTCTGGCTCTCTGGATTGGAAGATCCCGTTGAGGGCCGTCCCGACCCTGACCGCGCCATCCCCACGCGCATTCGCAACGTGCCCTATGANNTCGATCTCATGCTCAGCGGCCACACCCATGGCGGCCAGGTTCGAGTGCCCTTCCTCGGTGCAATGGAATTGCCCGAGCTAGGCAAAAAGTATGTCGAAGGGTGGTTCCGGTTCGACCGCCTGCAACTCTATGTCAATCGCGGCGTCGGCGCCGTGGGACTTCCCTTCCGCTTCAACTGCCCACCGGAAATCACCGTCTTCACAATGCATAGCGCATAACGCCAATCCCATGGGATGCTCCGTCCATCGCGCTCTTAGAGATCGGCGACCAAGCAAGACCCCTGGGTGCCCCATCCCATCGCGCTCTTTGCGATGGGTGGGAAAGCACGAACGCCAGGTTCCCCATCCGCGCCCGCCTTGCAGTGAGAATCCGCTCATTGCAATCGTCGAAAGTCGATATTTTCACCGTCCAGCCGATACTCCGCGGAACAAACATCGCTTCCGCAGATCATCGCCTCTCCACGGCAAAGTTGTCTCCGCGTGATCAGCCCCATGGTCCCACAGCGAGGACACGACATCACCGCCACGTAGGGATTCTGCGCATGGCCAAGCTTGCTCTGGTTTTCCAGAACAAAGATTGTGCCTGGGTCCATTCTTTCCGGGATCCATTCTTCCAGAAACTGCAAGTCGGCTGACATCCTGGCCCTCCCATGGCTTTGATGTAACCGAGCCCGAATTCGCTGTATGCGACGGGCTCCCTGGTGCGGCAACAGCAGACTGCGAATGGTTTTGAGGACGGCACGAAAGCAGATGCGCCTTCGATTGAGCTCAGTGTCGAGGCACAGCACTGTAAGTGTCAACTCCGCAGGCAGTGTCGAACAGGATACCCGCCTCACATTGAGAGATGAACGCGATATTGGACCAGCCGGGAACTGCAGGGTGCCCCATCCATTTCGCAGTCTTATCGCGAAATGGGTGGGAAAGCACGAACCGAATGCGAGCGATCAGCGAGTTTCTGCGGGTGCCCAAGTCGCTCGCCTTTTTAGGCCGGGGAAAGCACAAACCCTCGTGCAAGCGATCAGCGAGCATCCACGCTTATTGTGGTTGTGTCGTGGCTAGCGTGGCGCTTCCGTGCGAAGCTCCAGCTTCATCAATCGATCGGTAAATTTCCTTGTTCCGCAAAATTGCTTCCACATACTCGCGCGTCTGCGTAAAAGGAATCGACTCCACAAACTCGTCCAGCCCGCCATACGGCCCTGCAGCCTGCCAATCCACAACGCGGTAATCCCCGGCGTTGTAAGCAGCCAGCGCGTACTCTTCCACGCCGCCAAATCGATCGAGCAGCTTACGCAAATACCGCGTCCCCAGGCGAATGTTCGTCTCCGGATCGAGCAATTGAAATGCCTGGAAGTGACTCATGCCCTCTTCCTTCGCCAGTTGCTTGCCCGTCGCCGGCTCCACCTGCATCAGCCCATAAGCATTCGCATACGAAATCACATTGGGATTAAACTCCGACTCCTGCCGGATCAGCGATGCCACAAGGAACGGATCGAGATTGTTCTTCGCCGATTCGCTCTTGATCGTCTCCCACCACGCCTCAGGAAACAGAATGCGCCAGTACGCCAGGGGAATCGAAGAGATCGGCGCCGACATCGCAAACGGCAATGCCTTCTTCAGCGAACGCATCGCACGGTATGTCTCGCCGTACGACGCATAAATCTGCGCTTCGGCCAGAGCGCTCCACGATCCCGAATCAGGATCAGCCGCAATCTCCTGCGCAACGTATTCATTCAATCCTGCGTTGGCCACCAGCTTCGCCTTCGCCAGATGTGGGCTGTCTTCAGGAAAGCTCTCTTCCAGCACCGGCACCGGTGGCGCCTGCAGCTTGTCCATCTGCGTCTGCGATGCCAGCTCTACATTCCCCAGCGCCTGCAACCGTCGCCGCGCCAGCTGCGTGTAGAAGAAGTGCTGGTAAGCCCTCACCAGCGCGCGATAGTTGCTCGTCGCACTGGCTGCCTTGTGGTCCTGCGTCTCATACAGGCGCCCGCGCCAGTAAATCGCCGCCACCGTATCCTTGTCGCCCGGATACAACTTGATCTGCTCGTCAAACAATCGCGACGCATCTGCGTAAAGCCCCTGCCGGTAACTCAACCAACCCGCCCGCCAATGGGCCGCCGGCGCATTGGCGCTGTCGGGAAAATGGGTAGCCAGGTAGCTGTAATAGCTGATCGCAGTAGGAAAGTCCTTCTTCAGCAGATACATATTGCCGCTGGAAAACAGCGCCTCGGCCAGCCATGGGCTCTTGGGAAAACGCGTCTCCATCAGCGCTACAATGCGCTGCTGGTCTGTTCCGTCATCCCGATTCCGCGCCAGTTCCATCAACAGATAAAGCCGCCGTGCTCCGTGCTCGTCCGCCGTGTCCGCCAGCCCCTGAACCTGCGCCGGCGACAATCGCTTCAGCTTCAGTTCGCACGCAGCCGCATCCACGGCAAAGCCATTGCGCTCGTCGGCGCTCAGGTCCGCTTTCTGTTCAAGAGCGCGATATTGCTCTGCGGCCTCCGCGTAGCGCCCTGCGTTATAGTACGCATCGCCCAGGCTGCGCAACTCCGTCACAGTCAACCGCAGCTCCGCGCCCAGCGCCGTCAGCTTGGCCCGCGCCGCCTGCGCCTCTGTGCTCAGTGGGTGCCCCAGCAGCAGCTTCCTGAAAATCTGTTCCGCCTCCGCTTCCTGCCCCAGAGCCATCTCCACTTCGCCCTCGGCAAGCTGATAGGCCGGCCGCGCCGCGCCGGCAGTATCTTCGGCGAGCACCTTGCGCGCTCCCGCCGCGTTCCCCTGCGCCAACAGAACAGTCGCTTCCAGTTCCGGCGCCTGCAGGTTGAAGATGCTGTCGGGATACCGCGTCGCGAACCCGTGCAGTAGCACCGCCGCGCCAGCCTCATTGCCGCTTTGATGATCTGCCTGCGCACCCAGATAATCCGCGTAGTCCGCCAATTCCTCGCCCGACTGCCGCGCCTGCTTCAGATTTTCTGATGCTTCTGAGAAGCGATGATCCACTAGGTACGCATGGCCGAGCGCCAGATACGCCGCCGCACCCGCCTCTCCTGTGTGCGCGTGTGCGTACCTCGTTACCCCCGCATACGCCGCAGGCGTGCGCATCGTGGCCAACTGTTGCGCCATGGGCCGCAATTCGCTCGAAGCCACAAAGGCCTGGCGGATCCTGGCTGTCCGCGCCGCCCGTGCCGCATGGCCGGCGCGCGTCTTCCGGCTCTTCGGGCTCGCCTTGGCGCCCTTCGAGCCTTTAACAATCTTCCTGCTATGCTGCGAGGAACTTGCCGAAGCCGCAGGCTTCGCAGGCACGTCCCCCGTCGTCTCCGCAGCCAGCGGAGTCACCGCCAGCAGCGTCGCCAGCACCGTTGCCAACCCGCGCGCAGGCCACCCGTACAGCTCCCTGGCGCTTGGCGTTGAATTTTGGGAGTGAGCCACCCTCATCCCTCCACTGTAAGCTGGAATCGCTTCCTGGGATACAAGACTGAACCACTCCCGTTACCAAGGTGTGGTTCGAAATGGGACAGTTTCAGGCACCGTCCCGCTTTCCGCGTCTTCCGGGCCAACGTCATACCCCTCGTACGGGCGCTGCGCGGGTCGACCCTTGACAACGCCAACCCATCCCTTTTCAATCAGCTTCAGGCAATCACCTTCGCGTTAATCCGCCTCAGCCATCAAAGGAAATCATTCCATGAAGACATTTCGCCTTCTCCCGGTTGCACTGCTCGCCACCTGCATCGGCTGTCACGTCAGCGTTCCCGGTCCCGACAACTCATCCCGCGATCAGACGGAGATCAAGGCTCTCGAAGACCGTTTCATAGCCGCCTTCCGCGCAAAAGACGTCGACGCCATCATGGCCTGCTACGTTCCCGACGACAGTCTCGTGGTTTTCGATACCACCCCGCCCCGCCAATACGTCGGCGCCGCCGCCTATCGCAAAGATTTTCAGGACTTCCTTTCCGGAGTCCAAGGCCCCGTCGAAGCCACCATCTCCGACCTCGAAGTCACCACCGGCGGAGGCAGCGTCGCTTACTCGCACAGCATCCAGTACGTAACCTCCACCGATAGATCCGGCAAGCGTACCGAACTCACCGTCCGCGTCACCGACGGCTACAAACGCATTAATGGCCAATGGCTCATCAGCCACGAACACGTCTCCCTCCCCGTCGACCTGGTCAACATGAAACCTGTCCTCGATTCGAAATGATCCGTGGCGCCAGAAGGGTCGCACCCCCAGAACAGCTCGGCCCCCAGATCCTCATTTACCGGCCCCTCGAATCCCTACCGCGCCGCATATGCCTCTGCTGACCCAACGATTCGCTGTCGGAGCGCCGAAGGCGCATCGGAATTTAGCCCCGCGCTTCAGCGTGGGGAATCCACCCAACAAATTCGACCAGCCCCGTCAGGGGCGACGCAAACGCCAAAGCAACCCCCAGCCCGTTTTGAATCTCTGATTTGTGATGGGGGAACACAATGTCGATCACAGAGTGTGCCATCCTTCTCCAAACCAGCAACTCCCCCCAAACCAGCCACCAATTCACTAAAGCCTACGCTGGCTACTTCGTCGTCGCGCTCACCGCTCTGGTCCTGGGTTTCGTCGTCTGGATCTTGATCCGTACCTGCGCTCGCCGGTCCACCAACCGCTAGCGCCCCTTCCCAAATCCCCCCTTGGAACACCCCACCCCCTTCCGGTAAACTCTTCTTTTGCGCCTACCTTCACCCCGCTACCATTGATCTGAACGATTTCCGCAACCAACGCCTATGTCTACCATCCAATCGATTGCAGGTGAACTCGAGCCGCATCCTGACGTAGCCCTGGTTGAAAGGGTGCGCGAGGGCGATGTTGCGGCCTACGACGAGTTGGTCCGCAAGTACGAGCGTCAGGTATTTCGCATCGCGCAGCACATCACTCAGAACCGTGAGGATGCTGAAGATGTCATGCAGGACGCGTTCCTGAAGGCGTACGAGAAGCTCGATCAGTTTCAGGGGAATTCGAAGTTCTACACATGGCTAGTGCGAATTGCAGTCAACGAGAGCCTCATGCGTCTGCGCAAGCGGCGCACCGGCAAGATGGTCTCTATCGACGAGGAGATCGAGACCGAGGAAGGCAGCGTCCCCCGCGACCTGGCCGATTGGGCGCCCGACCCGGAGCAGAACTACAACCAAGCGGAACTAGCCGAAATTTTGAGAAAGACCATTCAGGGACTGCCGCAGGGCTTTCGCATCGTCTTTGTGCTGCGCGACGTGGAGGGTCTTTCCACCGAAGAAACCGCGGAAACGCTGAACCTCAGCATTCCCGCCGTCAAGTCACGCCTGTTGCGAGCCCGGCTGCAACTGCGCGAACGCCTGAGCCGTTACTTCCACAGGAAAAAGGGGCCCGGAGAAACGAGGAATGAAAAGTGAAATGCTCTGAGTTCCTCGCCTTGCTCGACGATCTGATGGACGACTCGCTAACGCCCGAGGTGCGCGCCGACTTCGAACAGCACCTCAGCGGCTGCGAACATTGCGAGGTCATTCTCAATACGACGCGGAAGACCATTGAAATTTACCGCTCTCACGAAATTTACGACCTTCCCGCCGGGCTTCGAGAGCGGCTCCACGCAGCCATCATGACGCGCTGTAAAAAAAGCTGCTGAGTCCGCCCGCTCAGTGTCGCCGAGGCTATCCCCGGCAAGTGGTATTTATCCCCCACAACTTTCAAGCCTATTCTGCGTCTTTACCTATAGGAAGCCTGCGCCGTACCTGCACCCCGGCCACACTTCAGTAGGAGCGCTATTCATGGAACGCTTCAGAGGAGTTCTGGCCGTTTTGGCGTGCGCCAGCCTTTCAATCACTTCCTCGCCCGCGCTGGCAGAAACGGTTCCAGCACCGGCTAATCAATCCCCAAGCCAGGGTTATGCAAGACCATCCAATCAATCCGGCCCAATGCAGGGTGACGAGCGTATCTTGCACGCATTGAACCGCTTTACCTTCGGTACGAGGCCTGGAGATCTTGAAGTGGTAAGGGAGATTGGGCTGGAAAAGTGGTTCAACCAGCAGTTGCGCCCTGAAACCCTCGATCAGACCGGCCTTGATGCCCGCCTCGCCCAGTTCCCCGCCATGCAAGGTAATCCGCAGGACTTGCTCAACCGTCTGCCCAGCAACGCGGTCATCCGTCAGATAGCCGACGGAAAAGCAACCATTCCGGCAGACCGGAATCTGCGCCCGATCTATGAAGACGAACTTGCGCGCGTTGAATTGCGGAAGCAGGAAAGGGAGCAGAAGAAGCAGGAGCAGGTTACAACGGCCGCCAACGGGTCCATGGACACGCCGGCTATGAACAGCCCAGCCAAGAATGAAGGCGCCGAAAAGATGACCGCGGAACCACCGCAGCCAGTCCAGGCCGGCTCAGACCAGATGAGCATGAACAAGCCGGACCAGCCGCTCTTCGATGCATCCCTGATCCCCGGCATTCTCACCCTCACCCCAGAGCAGCGAGTTGCCCGCCTGGCAGCCATGACGCAGCCGGAGTTCGACGGTTTTCGCAAGACGCTCAAGCCGAAGCAGCGCACCGCTCT
>PLTV01000279.1:0-120 GCA_003164635.1 Acidobacteriaceae bacterium | reverse complement strand
TGACCGATTTCTGGCTCAATCACTTTAATGTATTTCTTCATAAAAACGAGGCAACTCCTTACTATCTTGTGAGTTATGAGCGGGACGCGATTCGCCCCCACGCCCTGGGTAAGTTCGAGG
>PLTV01000228.1 GCA_003164635.1 Acidobacteriaceae bacterium | reverse complement strand
GCGGCGGCATGAGTTCGCGGCTCTTTCAGACCATCCGCGAAGATCGCGGCATGGTGTATTCCATCTACTCCGATCTGAGCCCCTACCGCGACACGGGAACGCTGTGCGTGTATGCCGGAACTTCGGCGGGCAAGGCTCTTGAAGTCGTCGAGCTCATCCTGGGCGAGTTTGCCAAGCTGAAGCAAACTCCGCTGGCAGAGGAGGAGCTCACACGGGCTAAAGACCAGGTCAAAGGCAATATTCTGTTGGGACTGGAGAGTTCGAACGCCCGTATGGCCAACCTGGCCCGTCAGGAAATGTACTTCCACAACTTCTTCACGGTGGAAGAGGTCATCGCCCGCATCGATGAGGTAAGCGCGGACCAGGTGCAAGCCATGGCGCAAAAACTCTTCGATCCCAACCGCATCGCCGTTACCCTGCTCGGGCGTCTCAACGGCATCAAGCTCAAGCGCGAACAGCTGGTGTGCTGAGAAAGCAGGGATCAGGGGTCAGTTTCAACGTATCGGTAAGTCGGGCTGATGTGGGTGAAGAATTTCTCAAGCTACGACGGAAAGAGCAAAACCGTTGGACTCATCCCCGACCTGACCCTGCCCGCTGCCCCCAGACCCCTGATCGCCGTCTTTCGAGCGTCTCATTTCCCTTCTGCGTCAGTACGATGTAGCATTTTCACAGCCGGGCCGTCATCCGCCCGCTTCATGAGGCATTGGAAACCAATGAACTGCACGATTCTGCCTGGCCGCGCTCAACGCGGTGCGCTTCGCTCCCAAGCACCTTCCGCTAACGGCTTCACGCTGATGGAATTGCTCATCGTTATGGCCATTATCGCCATCCTGATGTTGATTGCCATTCCGACCGTGGGCAGTTTGAGGAAGAATGCGAACCGGCTCTCGGCCATTCAGTCCATCCGCGCGATTCAGCAGGCCGAAATGCAGTATGAGTCAACTTATCCGGCCAATGGCTACGCCTGCGAGCTGAAATCGCTGGGCGGCGACCCTGCTACCGGCGCAGCTTCACCAACCGCGGCGCAGATTCTGCAACCCGACATTACCTCCGGGTTCAAATCGGGATACATCTTTACCATCAGCAACTGCCAGAAAGTGACCGTGAACGGTCAGGATCGCATCACCAGCTACAGTGTCACCGGCGTGCCTCAAACGGTGGGCAAGACCGGCGACAGCGGCTTCTGCAGCGACCAATTCGGCACCATCAAGTCTGACCCGACAGGCGGCGCCAATTGCACGCAACTCGTGCAATGAAGAGTTCCGTCCCCATCCCACGCGGCGGCCTGACTCTTCTGGCCGCCGCTTTCCTTTGCGCCCCGCTCGCCTTGCGCGGACAGCCGCCTTCTGCGCACGAGGTCGCCCGGCGCGTCGATCGCCAGTACAACCTGCTGCACTCCCTCAAAGCCAGCTTTACCGAAAGCTACGAAGGCCTGGGCATCCACCGCGCAGAGAGCGGAACGCTTCTGCTACTCAAGCCCGGCCGCATGCGCTGGGACTACACCACCCCCTCCGGCAAGCTCTTCCTGCTTGACGGAAAATTCGCCTGGTTTTACGCGAAGGGCGATGCGCAGGCGCAGCGCATGCCGGCCAAACAGCTGGACGATCTGCGCTCGCCATTGCGTTTTCTGTTGGGCCACACGGAGTTGGAGAAGGAAATGGACAGTCTCACACTGACGCCCGCGCCCAACGGCCAGTTCACGCTTTCCGGCCAGCCCAAGGGTCAGGAGCAGCGCGTCGACAAGCTCACGCTGACGGTCACTGCGCAGGGAGCCATCACCGGCATTGAGATCGAGGAGACCGACGGCGCCATTACGCGCTTCGTCTTCACTGGGGAAGTCGACAACGCGCCCATCTCCGCCGACGCATTTCGCTTCGCACCGCCGCCCGGGGTTTCCGTGGTCGAGGCCCCGCCGCCGGTTTAGGCAGGCCCAGAACGTGCCTCTTCTGTCTCAGGACTCTAGCAATTCCATTCCGGAAGCCTTCACCGCCTTCACATCGAATGTGAGCGTTCGCGAGCACCCTGCCACAGAGCAAATTCGTTCGATGAGGCGGTCAGCGAAATCTCCGCCATCCAGGGCGAAACGTGAAAGTGCCTGACGAAGCGCAGCCTCGTTTTCGATAACGATCTCAGGAGAGTTCAGGAGCTGGTTTAGGAAGTCGGAAAACTGAGCTTTGTCGATTCCATAACGACGCAAGACCCAGGCGAGTTCCGCAAGAACAGCGGAAGACACAAAGGCAGGAGAATCGGGAGACAGGGATTGCATCAACGCGTCTACTTGGCTGGCCTGAGCCGCATCGTCCTGAACGAGGAAGCGCACCAAAATATTGGTATCGAGTCCAATCATTGGCAGGATCAGTAATCAGCATCCAGCTGGCCGGACCAACCTTTTGCGATTATTTCGTTCATCTCTTCGATCGTTACTGGCTCCCCAGTCCATTTAATGACTCCTCTCAAGTCCATAATCGACCCAGTTTTTGCCTTGAGAATGTACTCACCCTTCTCGCCTTTGATAAAGGAAACGCGGTCACCCGCTTTCAGGCCGAGGTCTTCCCGGATCTCAATGGGAATCGTAATCTGTCCTTTTGACGTTAATGCGGCGGTAGACATAAATGCCTCCGAAGTCATTCTACTTTAATTCCTTACTTCAGGTAAGGAAATCTTGGTCTCAATATTTGTAGAACCCGCGCCCAGACTTCCGCCCCAGCCACCCCGCATCCGCCATCCGCACCAGCAACGGGCACGGCCGGTACTTCGGGTCGCCGTAGCCCTCGACCAGCACGCGCATGATGTCAACGCACACATCGAGGCCGATAAAATCCGCCAATGTCAGCGGACCCATCGGGTGCGCCATCCCAAGCTTGAATACCTGGTCGACGGCCTCGGCCGTGGCCACGCCCTCCATCACAGCAAAAGCGGCTTCGTTGATCAGCGGCATGAGCACACGGTTGGAGACAAAGCCAGGCGCGTCGTTGACCTCGACCGGCGTCTTGCCCAGCTTCATAGACAGCTCCTGAACCGCCCCAAACGTCACATCGCTCGTTGCCATCCCGCGCACAATCTCAACCAGCGCCATCACCGGCACTGGGTTGAAGAAGTGCATGCCGATCACCTGTGTCGGCCGGTTTGTCTGCGCTGCCAATTTCGTTATGGAAATGGAAGAGGTGTTGCTCGCCAGGATCGCTGTCTTCGGCAGAATGCGGTCGAGTGATCGAAAAATCTCCGATTTCAGCTCAAACCGTTCCGAAGCTGCTTCGACCACAAACTCCGCGGAGGCAAGCGCCTCGCGATCCACGATCGGGGTAATGCGGCCCAACGCCGGCTCGATCTCCGTTTCAGGAAACTTGCCTTTAGCAGCTTCGCGGCCCAGGTTGGTGCGGATCTGCGCCAGTGCGCGATCGAGAAACCGCTGCTCCACGTCGCAGAGCAGGACCTTGAAGCCTGCCCGGGCAAAGACATGGGCGATGCCCGATCCCATGGTTCCCGCGCCCACCACGCCAACGGTCTGAATGTCGCTCATAAAAACGAAAACTCCCTCAATTCATGAGGGAGTTTAGCAGGTGGCGTGCCGGATATGGGTGCTAAGTCGGCTACTAGCTAAAAGCTGATTGCTGTCCTGCCCCTAGTTGCCGCTGACCGTGTCAGGAGCCAGATAGAGCGAGTCGGTCAGCATGAACATCAGCGTGGTACCGGAATCCAGCGTGGCCTGCGGGTGGCTCACCAGCAGGTGCACCGTGATCGCGCCCGCCCCAATCAATGAACCCGTCAAGGCGCCCACCGGGCCTGCAACAATCGCTCCCGTCACCGCGCCGGCGCCGACCGCTCCGCCGTATTCAATGCCATCGCGCTTCAAGCGTGAAGCCGGCTGCACCTCACCCTCGCCTCTTACCCGCGTGTCGGAGCCGGGCGTCGAAGTCAGCAACGCATGGAGCCGATAGCGCGTTCCATTGGGCAGAATCACCGTGTCGGGCGCAAGACGCATCGTTCCGTGTCCGGCAACGTGGCCGGTGGAAACATCAACTACCCGCCCGTCAATCTCAGAGCCGGCGGGAATCACCACCTGCCCGCCCTGCGTAACGTCTGTGGCGACGCGGGTGTGGAATGGCTCGCCCTTCTCCGTTTCTGCTGTTGAGAGCCGATCCATCAGATGAACGCGAATCGCCGTGCCCTCACGCAGCTCGCCCGCGCGCATGGGACGCGGATGCACAATATCGCCGTCAGGATCGTAGGCCGAGGTTCGCGCGTTCAGCACTTGCGGCATGGAGGCCGGCTGGGCGTGGCCCACGTGCACAATATCGTCGTCCAAGCCGCCCTGGGCCGGAGGGAGATAGGCTGTTGCCGGAGCGCCGGAACTCATCCTTGTCCCATCCATTGGAGCGACCGGCATCGCAGGCGGGGCGACAGGCTGTGCGGCCGATTGCGGAGCCGCAGGCGCGGACTGCTCCACCAGCGGCTTGCCCGCAGGCGGTTTGGCCTCGGGAATGGTGCTGGTTTCAATCACTTCGTCCGCCGGCGGATGCGACACGCCCTGGTACTGGCTGGGCTGCTCGGTTTGCTGCGCACACAAAGCCATTGAAGTGGCAGCCAGCAAACCCAGCACAAAAACTGACAATTTCGTCCGGCTCATCATCGCGGAGTACTCCTTTGGAAGCAATGTCCTGCGCAAGCTGCTTTAAGCGGAAATTCCCTTACCTTTACTAACCCGCTGAAAACGGGAAAGTCGTGCAGAAACTGGGGAAAATTGATCATACAATTCCACGCCCGATTTAAGATTAGCGCGGCAGCGGAATGGACGCCGGGTTGAGAACGTGCGGGGTGCCCAGGGGAGTACGAATCAAGAGCGGCAACCGGAACGCGAGCGATTTTGAGTCCGGTGCTATTTGCCGCGCAAAGCGAGCCGCGAAACTTTAGATCGGACAGGCGCGCTCGGTGTGACCGCGGCCACACCGTCGACCATGCGCCGGGCTGTTAAAATTCGAACGGTAGATCAAACCATTTTTTTACGTTGGACGGAGAGGAAGATTCCGCGTGCATCAGCTTCTGAACACCATTCAAAGCGCGTTTGGAGAAGCTCTCGCCGTGGACCGCCGTCCCAAGTTGAGTGACCGGCTGCAGCACCGCATCCTGAGGAGCGATATGACTGAGATTGTTGCCATNNTAGAGCTGCGCGACGGCGACAAGTCTCACTACATGGGCAAAGGTGTTTTGCAGGCCGTCGAAAACGTTGAGACGGTGATCGCGCCGGAGCTCGAAGGCCTGGATGCCGCCAACCAGCGCCTCATCGACCAGA
>PLTV01000164.1 GCA_003164635.1 Acidobacteriaceae bacterium | reverse complement strand
CTTTGCGCGCGCGGCAAAAGAACTGGCTGCATTGTGATGGGCACAAACACATCGGTGATTACGCCGAACTGCAAGCCATTGAAGTGCGCCGGACCCACGCCGACAATCGTCACGGGCACACCGTTCAGCGAAATCGTCTCTCCCACCGCACTTGTCGATCGCCCAAACCGCTCCGTCCAATAGCTCTCGCTGATAATGGCCACGGGGCCACGTCCCGGCCCCGCGTCGTCCGATTGTGTAAAGCCGCGCCCTGCCAGCGGCGACACTCCCAGCACATCGAATACATTGCCGCTTACCATCTCGCTCGTTACCAGTTGCGGCTCTCCATCGATGGTCGCTGTCATCTGCACATCTTTGAACGCGATTGCACCGTCGATCACGTCGCTGCGCGTGCGCAGTTCCTCCATGACGCGATACGAGAAACCATTGCTCTGCAGGCCTCCATTCGGTGTCTGCAATACATCGCCCCAAACCGGAGGCACTGGCCGCTCATGACCGCTAACCCACGTCAACAGGCGCAATTCGTGCGGCTTGTTCACCGGCAGCGTATCGAGCATGACTTTCTTCGCCACGGAGAAAATGGCGGTATTGGCGCCGATGCCGAGNNNCGAACTCGGCTATCAACATCTCGAGATGGGAATCCAGCTCCGTCTTCATTTCGAATTCCAATCGCTCGCGCCCAGCCACGGCGCTTACCCAAGCCCGTCCTCGCGAAACCAATCGATGAAGAAAAGAACTCCGACCCATGCGATTCACCCTTGTCTCCCAGTCCCTGTTCCCTGCTTCTACGTCGCGCTCAAAATCGTTCCGATGATCCCTGCCATCCGGTTCCATTTGCCGGTCTCTTCTTCCAGGCGCTCCCGGCCTGCCCCGGTCAGGGTGTAGTACTTCGCGCGACGGTTGTTCTCGCTCTCGCCCCATTCGCTGGCGATGGCGCCCTGCGCCTCAAGCCGGTAGAGCGCCGGATAAAGCGATCCCTGCTGAATCACAAGCTCCTCGCCTGAAATCTGCTGGATCCGAAGCAATACGCCATAGCCGTGCAGCGGCCCCAGCGAAACCGCCTTCAGGATCAACAGGTCCAGCGTTCCCTGCAACACGTCGTTCTGTTTCTCGCCCATCGAATGTCTCCTCGCGCTTCACCGGCGGCCAAAACACGCTTCCTAGTTTGTCTAGGAAAGACCCTAACGCCTCTCTCCTAGATTGTCAAGGAGAGTCTTGCTACCCCCGCCGGAGTGCCCACGTCGCCACTGACCACCCTGCTCTTGCCATGGCACAATAATTTTTGTGCTTTGTTACACCTTAGGAGCCCGTGCATGGCAACTTCGTCAATCACCGAGGCAGTAAGCGCGCTCGCGGCTGGGGCCCATGTCCATCGCAATCTGCCCGCAGCCCAGCTCATTGAGAGCGCGTTGCTTCGCGGCGAAGCCCGCCTCGCCTCCAACGGCTCCCTGGTCGCCGTCACAGGTGCGCGCACCGGCCGCAGCCCGCGCGATAAATTCACGGTCGACGACGCCGTCACGCACGATTCCGTCGACTGGGGACGGGTGAATCAGCGCTTCGACTCCGGCAAGTTCGAAGCCCTGCTCCAACGCGTGCTCGCCCACATGCGTGAGCGCGATCTTTTCGTGCAGGACCTCTATTGCGGCGCCGATGCCGCCTATCGGCTGCCCATCCGCGTGATCGCGGAATATGCGTGGCACGCTCTGTTCGTTCGACAGCTTTTTGTTCGTCCCGGCGCGGCCGAACTCGCCGGCCATCAGCCAGAATTCACCGTAATCGCGGCGCCGGAATTCTCCGCCATTCCCGATCGAGACGGAACGCGCACCGATGCCTTCATCCTCGCCGACTTCACGCGACGCATCATCCTCATCGGCGGCACCAAGTATGCCGGCGAAATGAAGAAGTCCATCTTCGGCGTGATGAACTTCCTCCTTCCGGGTCGTGACGTGCTGCCGATGCATTGCTCCGCCAATGTGGGTGCGGACGGCGTCACAGCGCTCTTCTTCGGCCTGAGTGGCACGGGCAAGACCACGCTCTCAGCCGACCCGGCACGCCGCCTCATCGGCGACGACGAGCACGGCTGGAGCGCCACAGGCATTTTTAATTTTGAAGGTGGATGCTACGCCAAATGCGTCGACCTGAGCGAAGAGAAAGAACCGCAGATCTTTCACGCCATCCGCTTCGGGTCAGTCCTCGAAAATGTCGTGCTCGATCCGGTGACATGCGAGCCGGATTATAAGGACATTCAGCTCACGGAGAACACGCGCGCCGCCTATCCCATCGAATTCATCGAGAATGCCGTTATTCCTGGCGTGGGCGGGCATCCGCGCAACATCCTGTTTCTCGCTGCCGATGCTTTCGGCGTGCTGCCTCCCATCGCGCGCCTCACGCCCGAACAGGCCATGTATCACTTCCTCTCCGGCTACACGGCCAAGCTCGCCGGAACCGAAGCTGGCATGGGTTCTGATCCCGTCCCTGAATTCTCAGCCTGCTTCGGCTCGCCCTTCTTGCCGCTGGCCCCGCACGTTTACGCGGAAATGCTCGGCGCCCGCCTCAAGCAGCACAACGCCGTCTGCTGGCTCGTAAACACCGGTTGGTCCGGTGGCCGCTTTGGCGTAGGCAAGCGCATGAGCCTGAGACACACGCGCGCTCTGGTGAATGCCGCGCTCGATGGCAAGCTAGACAACGTGCAGTTCGTCACCGAGCCCGCCTTCGGCCTCAGCATTCCGGTTGAGTGCCCAGGCGTGCCACGCGAAATACTGAACCCGCGCAATGTGTGGACCGATGCTGCGGCTTACGATCGGCAGGCTGCCGACCTCGCTTCCCGCTTCGAGGCCAACTTCCAGCAATTCGACGCATCGGCCGCGGTCCGTGCCGCCGGACCGACGGCCAGAAGATGACGACACGCCGGTCTTTCCTTAGCGCGGGAGCCGCCGCCGTCACAGGCCTGCCGGTCGCGTCCTCTGCATTCGCGATAGAAAAATTGTCGCAAGCTCCATCGACGAAAGCGGCATCGTTTCTCGAATTGCTCCGCGTTCCCGATCTCGTCACCGCGTATCCCAGCTTTCATCAAACCGTTCCTGCCGGGCGCATTCCGCTTGCGCGCGCGGGCGAGCGCTGGGCCGGGCAGCAGATCGAAGTCGAAACCAAAGTGCAAGCTGACGCGTTGGTTCTCTCCCTTCAATCGCCAGGTTCGCCTATGGCGGCAATTCACATCCGTTGGAAAATCGCA
>PLTV01000081.1 GCA_003164635.1 Acidobacteriaceae bacterium | reverse complement strand
AACTCGCCCATGGCCGCAAAATCCACAGGGAGGTCGACCTCCCCGTGCTTGAGAATTTCTTTGGTGCGGCGAGCAATGCCCATGGACTGGTCGCCAATGCGTTCCAGATCGGCATTGATCTTGATGACCGCGAGAATGAATCGAAGGTCGATGGCCATGGGCTGCTCTTTGGCAAGCAGCTCGTAGGCCATCTCATCGAGCTCGTGCTGCGCCGTGTTGATGGCAGTTTCGTTTTGCTTCACGTACTGGCAAAGCCCCTTGTCGCGCTGCAGGTACGCATCGACCGCGGACTCCACCGCCTGCTGCGCCAGGGCAGCCATAGCAAGAAGCTTGTCTTTCAGTTCGGCGAGTTGGAGTTGAAAATGAATGCGCGGCAACGCAGAATCTCCCTGATCCTTCATTTTGCCTGATTGAATGTTACTAGAACGCAAATTTCCCGGCCCGCACCAGAACTATTACTCCAATTTGAAATGCGGCGAACAAGCCGGGCCCGGGCAAGGTGGATTAGGCTAGGAGTATGGCCGATGTAAGTCCTTTCGACGGCGCCACACTTTCGCTCGATCCCGATGACTGCGAGCCGCGGCAAGTGTACAAACTGATGACCGGCATCATTGTTCCCCGGCCTGTTGCTCTTGTATCCACGCTCGATCGCCACGGCGTCGCGAATTTGGCGCCCTTCAGCTTTTTCTCAGGTGTGGGCTCGAACCCTCCCACCGTGATGTTTTGCCCGGTGCTGCGCGCTCGTGGGCCGGCGACCTTCGGCCAGCTCGACAGCCGGAAAGATACCTTACGGAACGTGGAAGACACGGGCGAGTTCGTGGTGAATATTGTGAGCGAGGCAATCTCCGGCGCGGCTAATGCCACGGCGGCTGATGTGGCTCCGGATGTGGATGAATTTGTCCTGGCCGGCTTAACCCCACAATCAAGCCATGTCGTGCGCCCGGCGCGCGTGGCCGAGTCGCCCGCGCAGATGGAGTGCAAGCTCAGCCAGATTGTGTATACCGGCCGAAACCCCGGCGCAGGCGTCGTTGTACTCGGGGAAATCGTGCGCTTCCATGTGCGGAGCTACCTTGTCGACGACTTCCGCGTCGACCCCTCAGGACTCGATGCCGTAGGCCGCATGGCGGGCAACACATGGGCGCGCACACGCGATCGGATGGAACTGGTGCGGCCCAAATAGGGTGCGGCTAGGCAGGCCGAGTCAGGCTTTGGCCGTTGCAGAAATCGGAGCCGCCGCCGCTATAGCTTGTTGAATTGGCCACGCTTGAACGGCAAGATTTCAATGGCCTCGACCGGCATGCGCCGGCCCGGTCCCACGTGGGGTTCCCCAGCTGCACGTTCTTCGCGGTCCACTTTGATCACGATGGGTGTCGGCGGCAGGAACTCCGGCGGCGCGGTCACAAGCCTCGGCGAGGCATCGCCAATGTGGGTGGGCGTCGCTTCCCTTTTCGGGTCGGGATAAAGCACCTCGGCAGATGAACTCTCGCTGTGAGAACTGAAGCCCGGGTTTCCGGCATGATTGCGGTCCGATGCGAATTCAGAACCGTTGGGGTTCTTCACACCCATCACGAACAGTAGATTGCGCAGGCCGCTGAGACGCGAGGTGAGAGTTTCAGGAACATCTTCTTGCGCTTGAGGCTCGTTGGCCTGGCTGGTGGCTTTGGAGGCATCGGGAACGGTTTGCTCGTATTCGACGAGAGGGACATTGGCCCGCGTATCTCCGAGTTGCGCTGCGGGTGTTGGCGGCAATGGCGCGACCACGACGGCGGCAGGCGGCGTTATCAGTACACGTGCTGGCTTCCAGAGAACGGGAGGCCGCACACGCTCATGCCGCGTCGGGGTTTGGTTGAGCCACGAGGGCAAATCTGCTTGTGGCAAAGGCGCGGCAACAACAGGCTCGACAGGCAAATCCATTGCGGCGGCCGGGAGGGGTTCGACTTTTTCGGGATCGGAAGGCACGCCGGCAGCGGCAACTTCTTCCGGCTCCGGCTTAGGCTCAGTGATTGATTCCGCAACTGGTTCCGCATCCGTGATTGGCATTGGCTTTTCCATTGCAACTTCGGATGTGTTTTCGCCGGCGCGTTCCGCGGCTTCCGGCACAACGGCTGTCAAGGCCGGCTCGGCTTCGAGAGAGTGCGAAACGAGATGGTCTTCAATATCTTGCGCGGCTGGCTCGGATTCGTGGACCAGCGAGACTGGCTCTGCTGCAAGCGAGTGAGAGGCGAAGTGTTCTTCCTCCTCATGCATGGCGGGCTCGGAGTCGTGGACGGCCGAAGCTGGCTCGGATTCGAACGAGTGCGAGATGAAGTGGTCTTCCTCTCCATGCGAGGCGGACTCGGATTCATCGACAAGCGAGACTGGCTCCGCTTCGAGCGAATGCGTGACGAAGTGATCTTCTTCTTCGTGCGAACCAAACTCTGTCCCGGGGACCGCGGAGAGGGGCTTGGCTTCGAACGACTGCCAATTAAGGTAGGCATCCTCTACATGAGAAGCCATCCCCAAGTCATAAACCCTTGGAGTCGGCTCCGCTTCAGAGGAGTGCGCAACAAAGTGGTCCTCAGACTCCTGCGCAGCCAAGCGATGTTCAAACCCGGCCGAATCGGAATCTGACTGAGGCGAGAACGAAGCAATGTGCGCCTCGTCAGCCAGTGAAGCGAATTGGGCATCCTCGACTACCGGAACGGCTCCGCCGGAAACATGGGCAACTTCTGTATGAAACGCTGCGGATTCCTTGACGGGTTCTTCTTCTTCGGTCGAATCGTGAGTGACAAAGCGATGGGGGACATACGCAAAAGGTTCGAAATCCAGAGCCAGCGCGGGGACTTTTGCCTCCGCCCTGGAAGAGAAATGCTGGGCCGCTTCCGCAAAAGGAGCTGCCGCGACTGAACGCTCGACAATCCCGGGCGTAGCGGGCCCTTCGCTTGCGACTGAACTTTGTTCGATTGGTTCCCCCGTTGCGTGCAGTTCGCCTGGCGCTGAAGTTTGCTCGAGCGCTTCCGGCGTCTCATGCACCTCGCTGTGGAGAATTTCCGCTGGCTCGGCTGCAGGTGCATCGATGATGATCGGGGTCGACGGGCTAGCCGCGGGATGAACGGTATGCGACGAGAAGCGTGCCACGGCAGCGGCAACAGCCGCCAGTTCCGGCTCATAATGCGCGCGCACCTCGGCGTTGAAGGATGGCTCCTCCCGCTCCGGCTCTTTGCCCGAAACAGGCCCAGAAACAGGTGCATGAACGGGCGCATTCACGGCTTCCGCACGCCGGGCCACACCTTGCGCCTTGAGATGTTTTTCGATCGCGGCAATCGAAGTGCGGAACGCGGGCTCGGCCTTCGAAAGCCCAACTTTGTTCAACACGAATCCCACTGCCCCGACATCCAGACGCTGTAGTGTCGCAGCGGCATCGCGCAATTCCCTCCGTGTGGTTCTGCCCGACTCGATCACCACAATGGCGCAATCCACAAAGCGCGCCAGGTATTCGGTCTCCGCCGAAACCGCTAGAGGCGCTGTATCGGTGAGAACCAGCGCTTCGTCCTCGGATTCGGTCTCTTCTTCCATCTGCTGGAGCAAAGCCGTCGGTCGGCTGATGCGCTCAACCGGAATGAGCCCCTGGGTTGTGTTCACTCTTGTCCGCGCACTTTCAGGCAAGGGCGGAGCGCCCGAGGCGTTCACGAGTACCGTCGTCCGTCCCATCGCTTCAAGCATGGCGCGGAGGCGGTTCACGAGAGTCGTTACGCCGTTGCCCTCGTTGATGCCGGTAAAAACGCAGCTGCGCAGGTTGCTTTGTTTGCGCGCATGCTCGATGGAAGAAGCCAGCCGCAGCAGAAACTCGTCGGCCACGCCCTCGGGGACTTCATTGAAGTCAGGCAATTGCGCCATGGGCGCGAAGCCGAGAACCAGTTCCACGTCGGCAGCGACGTAAACCTTGGGATCGAGCTTGTGTGCAGCAATCGCCGCCAACAGGCCAAAGAACAAGCCGGCAAGCACGATCAGGAAGGAATTTCGCACGACGCCCGACTTGGTACGCGTGAGCGGAGGTACAGCCGTCGTCACCGGATACACCGACGCCGGTGCGCTGTTTTCAAGCATCACGTTGTGCAGTTCTTCATCGATAGCGGCAAAACGTGTCTGCAGGCGCGTGACATCGCTAGCCAGGTCGCTCGAGCGCTGCATCTTCGGCGTAGCGCTTCCCGCCGCGCCTACTAACTGCCGCACCTGGCCGTTCAACTGTGATTCCACGCCGCCGGTTCGTTGCAACTCGGCCTGAAGTTTGAGTTGGATCTGAGCGGCCGCTTTGGCGCGCAGATCTTTCATCATCGATTCGAGATCGCCGTCGATCTTTCCGAGTTCTACTTCGTCCTGCTTGTATTGCGGATGGCTTGGAGTCAGATTGGCCATCTGCGAGATGAGGGTGGCTCGGCGCAGGTTTAACGCCTGCTTCATGCTTACGAGGCCGGCATCGGCCGCGATCATCTGGTCGGCCTCTGCGTCGATGGCCGCCGAGGAAGGCCCGTGCCCCGCATCCATAGAGGTGAATTTCGCTTCCGCCGCATCGTGATCGGTACGCGCTTTGATCAGCTCGGCGCGCATCTCCGAGATGTCTGCGTCGTAGTGATCGGGAATCGACGAACCAACTGAGGCGACGCCTAACTGCCGGTTGAGCCCCTGCTGTTCGGCACGGTCCTCGTCGAGGAGATTCTGAATGCGATCCCGTTCTTGCGTCAGAATCGCCATGCGTTCCGTATCGCCCGTCTTTTGGTCGCGCGTTGCGCTCTCAAGGTAGGCAGCTGCCAGCGCATTGGCCACATCGGCTGCCATCTGCGCCGTGCGCGCCCGCGCCCCGATCGTGAACTGGTACGCAGTCCCCGAGCGGTCCACGCTGAGTGACCGTACCAGTCGTTCGGCCGCGGCCTGGTCGCTTTCTCCGGTTTTTTGCCACCCATGCAGCTTGTGCAGCGCGTTGATGAGCACATCTTCGCGGCTCACGTTCATCATCTGCTGCTGCATGTACGATTCGTAGGTGTTTGTATCGTACGGCCAGCGTGCGGATTCGCCCTGGGCGGATTGCAGAACGCGCGCGGGCGCCGGCTGGACGTAGATGACGCTCTCGGCCTCGTACGAAGGCCAGGTTTTCAAGACCAACGCGTGCAGAAGAAAGTACGCGACCGCAAGAACCGCGGCGGCGATGGCCACACTCGCGGCCAGACGCCCGTGCAATTGCAGGCTGCGACGCACATCGAGATGGAAAAACGCCTGTTCCGGACCGCTTACAGGAAGCGGCCGAACAGGAACCGCTGCCGGCACCAGATCGCTCTCGATGCTGCGCATCGGATCCCCAGATTGACCAAAAAGTTGGTTCATGGCATCCCCACTCCCACCAACGCTGCCGCTGTAATTACCGGACTCAGGCGCTCCACAACGTACGTGGCCCGGTAAAGGTGACTCTGCGGCACAAAAATAATCTCGCCCGGCTTGGGCATCACTTCCAGCGCTTTAGCTGGATTCAACAGATCGTTCATTGAAATCATTTTGGACGTGCCGGTGGCCGGGTCAACGATTTGAATATGCGGCTTGTTGCCGGCGGGTGCTGCAAATCCGCCTGCCTCAGCGAGAATGCTCGCCAGCGTCGAAGTTCCCGTTAACGGAATCGCTCCCGGATGCTGCACTTCGCCGAGTACCGAGACGAATCGCTCGCTTCCCGTGGGCACGTAAATCACATCGTCGCGGCGCAGGCGCAGGTCGGCCAGCGTATTACCAGAGTCGATCAGGGTCTTGAGGTCGACCCAGACGACTTCGTCCTGACCCCGATAGATGGCGCAGCGTTCAGGAATTTTGGCCGACTGCTTAGGACCGGTCTCAAGACCGCTGCGCGAAAGAGCTTCAAGCAGTGTCGGTGTCCCGTCGAACGTTACCACGCCGGGCCGCTCAACCGCGCCCAGCACAAGCACTTTGTTCGCCGTGTATTTCGATACGGTGACCTGGGCTTCGAGGTTGTTGTAGTAGGGCGCAAGAGCAGTCTCAATGTCTTTGGCGGCTTCGGCTCGCGTCTTATCGGCCAGCATCAGATCGCCTGCGAGCGGAAGCGTAATGCGCCCGTCCGGGCCCACGACAAGCTTGGCTGCCAGATCAGCGCGACCGGCAAAATCCACCGCGATTTCGTCGCCGCGCCCGAGACGGTACTCCTCATTCGGTGAGGGCTCAAAGTTCCGCAGCGCCTCCAGTGGATTGATTTTCAATTGTGGACTGGGCGGATCTGTCTGCGAAGCAGCCGCGGGCGCCTGACCCCACACGTTAAACGACCAGATCCCCGCCATCGCAAAGACGGCGATTGTGTTGGCTCCCCGCTGCTTCATGCTGCTGCCTCCCGGCGGCCGCGAAAAGCTTCCAGGCCACGATGCACCATCCTGTACCCCTTTTGCTTCTCGTCGTCCGTCAAAATCCACCGATGCAAGACCGCTAGCTGGGCGGCAGCGTACACCGAGCCCAGGACGGCTAAAACGCCTGCGCCCTGCCAGCGGTTCAGGCTGGCCACCAGGTAGGCGGCCGGCCACGCCAGCAGGGCAGCCAGTGCGTAACACGAAAGTCCAGGAACAACCACAACCTGCAAAAAGCGCGTCAGTTTCAAATCCAGCACGAACAGCACCCTGCCCATCAAGACGCAGGCGGAAACGGCAGTCGCAATCGACACAGCCACGCCAATCCCGAACGGAGTCCATCGTCCTTCGATCCATCGCGCCACAGGTAAAGTGATGCATAACATGAGAATATTGGGGATCGAGTAATTGAATTCCTCGTAAACCCTTCCCATCCCGCGAAAGATCGATGTACCCGGTCCTGTAAGCATATGGAACTGCATAGATATGCTAAATACCACAAACAGGGGGATTAAGCTGTCCCTCATGGGTAATGCCGGACCCAACCAGACGTGCATGATAGGTACTGCCCAAAGTGCCATAATCGATGTAAACGCCGCTGTGCACAGGTTCGAATGTCGCGCCGCGGTCAAATAAAGCTCTTGCAGATTCGCCAGCCAGTTGCGCCGGTCCGACGCTGCGTCGACATGCGAAGCCGCAGGCAACAGCGCCGCGAAAAACGCCGTTGGAACAGTTGAGATCGACGTCGGCCACTTTTTGGCGACATCGAGCAAACCCGCCGCCGAAGCGTCAATCAATGTCAATGCCACCAGGCGGTCGACCGAGACCTGGAAGATGGCAAGAACGCTCTGAATCTGGACCAGCCCGCCGAAATGCACGACATACTTCACTGATTCGCGGCGCACACGGCGGGGCGACAGACGCAGCCAGGGCAGGGTTCGATAAGCCCACCACCAGGTCAGTGCGTCGTTGATAACGGTACGGGCAAGATAGGCTTCCGCCAGGCCGCGGATGCCGCGGCCGGCGCCGACCAGGACGACAATCAGGATGAACTCCACCAGAATGCTGATGGTGAGGAACACCTGCGTGGCGGCAATCTGCTGGGTGCCAATGAGCATGTCGCCAAAAGCGCTGAAGGCGATGCTCGAAAGGTATACGCCGAGCACGATCAATACGGCTTCTTTGCCGTCGCTGGCGTGAGAGGCGGGCAGATGCAGCCAGGGTGCAAACAAGTTCCACCCCAGCATGAAGAAGGCAAAGATTGCAGCGCAAGCAGGGATGGTTAGCGCGAGTCCGGTTGAGAGCAGCGCATTGGCCCTGTCGTACTCGCGCCGGGCATGAAACTCGGCAACGTACTTGATGTAGACGTTGGAGACGCCCATCGTGGTAAGGCCCACGTAGGTCACGAGGATGAAGATCGTAGTCCAGATGCCATAGGCCTCAAGCCCTATATGCGAAAGCAGGAATGGGACCAGGCAAACGCCACGCGCCATATTGACCACGCGGGCTGCAATGGTACTGACGACGTTGATGCCGAATTTCCGGTTGACTTCGACGAGGGGCTCGCGCGCCGCGTCCGGGCTGCCGAGCGCTACCGCGGCATCCGGGTCGATGGCCCACTCAATCTCCGTAGGGTGGGTATTGCCCATCAACGAATTTCTCCTGATCGAAGCTCGGCCTGGTTGCTCGGCGCTTCGCTTGCCGGATGAGCTGTCTCCCGCTTGGTGCGCGCCCACTCCGCCCGGCTCCTCGACTGGCGAAGGACCAACGGTGTAATCAATGCCTTCCAGATGAGGTACACGGGAGCGCCTGCCAGCGCCGCCAGGTCGCGAAGGGGCTCGCTCCCCGTAAAAGCGGACTCTATGACATACATTACAGCAATCGCCGCGCAGACCAGGGCGAAAACATGCAACCAGTGCACAGCGAGAAAGATGGTCAGCAGGATGGCCAGAATGCCGCGCGACAGAGGCAAACTCCACACATCGGCCAGGGTTTCAAGTGCGCTCCACTTGCCGCGCCGCACTGCCCCAAGAAGCCGTCGTGTCGACCGGCTTGCGACTCGGAGGCGGCCGCCTTCCCAGCGCGCCTCCTGCGTCGCCTGCGCAGCGCTCGAGACCGGGCTGCACGCGTGTACATATTCCGCATCGATCCAATAAACAGGTATCCCTTTTTCAACCAGCTTGGTGTGGTATTCCACATCTTCGGCAATGGTGTTGGCGTTGAACGGAACGCGGTTCAGAAGCTCGGCTGTGAGCGCGAATCCATTGCCGAACAGCCCGGTAGAGAGACCTAGACCCGCGCGGCCTCGTGCCCGCAGCACGTTCATGCCGCGAAATGCAAGCGCCCTCAGCCGGGCTAGCGGATGCAGCCGGCCTCCGTTGACCCACGGTGGTGGTGGCGCCAGTTCATAGCGGCACTGGCAGGCATCGGCGCCGGCTTCCAGCATGAATCGCGTGGCCTCAATCAGGTTGGCGCTCACCAGCGAATCGGCATCCACCACTAGAAATGCATTGGCGCCTTGCTGGACTGCCGCGTCAAATCCGCACCGCAGGGCTGCACCCTTGCCGCGGAGTTTGTGGTTGTTCAGTTCAACGACCTGCGCGCCGGCCTGCCTTGCCGCTTGCGCAGTTGCGTCGGAACAATTATGCGCGACCACGACGATGTCGATGTCTGCACTGGCCTCGCGCAGCGACCGCACCGTGGAAGCGACCATGGCCACTTCATTGTGGGCCGGCACAACCGCCGCCAGCCGGATGGTTCTGAGGCGGCCCGGCGCAGGCTTGCGCGCAGCGAAGAAATTCCCCAGCAGACAAAGCCCCAGGTCGAGAAATAGGGGCGTTGCAAACCCCGCCATGATGACCGCCAGTATCGAGATGAAAACCCGCTCCATTGAACCCCTTTACTCCGTTTTTGTTTTCTCGATCCAGGAAGTGCGCTGATCGTTTAAGCGCGCCGGAAACCGCGCAGGAACATTGAACCTTTTGTGTTCCTCAGGTTAAGACCCGATGAAATCGAACCGCCTGCGATGCGGCCGGCATAAATGCTTGCTCCGCTTCAGGCCCTTTCATGGCTTGAATCCATCCCAGCAGGAAAAACAACATCAGCAGCGCCTGCTCGCCCAGGTACACAGTGGTCAAGGAAATTGCCAGGCCCATAAGGACCGTCAAATGCGCGAATACGAGCGCCCTGTCTTCCATGCGCAGTGGCTTTTGCGCCAGCCGGTACAGGCGAACCCCGCTGCCCAGCAGGATCGTGACGAACAAGGCAAGACCCGTGAACCCCTGCGTCGCCGCCACCAACAGATACTCGTTATCCACCGATTGCTGACCGTTGACGACCGGCAGCGTCGTGAATCCCCAGCCGAATGCCTTTCGTTCTTCAATGATTGGAAAGTAGGCCCGGATCAGTTCGCGTCGGTAGACGGCGTTCCTCTGTTCTTCCGTCTTGGCCTGGTTCAAGCCGACATCGGTATAGCGGTTGCCGACGGTATACGCCACCGCGGAAAATCCGATTAACACGACGACAAACGCCAGAGTCGCTTTGCCCAGGGAAAAGACGCGCACCAGCATGGCCAGAACCAGGGCTAGTCCGACCGCGATCCACGGGCCGCGCGATTGCGTCATCATCAGCCCGCCTACGATCAACACCAGAATCAGGCCACGAAACGTGAACGGCAGGCCTTTGAAGATTCGCCGCGTTCCCCACTGCGGCGAGAACGCCCGCAGCCAAAGAACGTAAATCACGCCCATCAGGAAGATCATTCCCGCGAGGATGGCGTGGGCATAAGGCCCCTGGATGCGACCAAATCCCCAGCGTACCTGCGTGGGCCAATCCACAACCTGGTTACGGAAGAAGTGATGCATCACCATCTGCCAGATGCTTCGATGAGTAAGAAAATCGAACACACTGATTGCGGACACAATGGCTAAAAGCATCACCATCCGCCGCACCACGCGGTTGCGCATCGCTTGCCCATCGGCGCCGCGCCCCTCAACCAGCAGTTTCCCGAACATATAGGGCATCCCCATCGTCATCAGGCCTGCGAAGAACTGCAGACCGAAGAGAGAAAAGTCGCCCGCCACGGGCCCTCTGTCCACCGAGAACAGGTCGCGCCAAGTGCCGTCGGCCAGCGATGTGCTCATACCTTCTGAGAGTCCCGCGCTCAAGGCGAAGAGAAGCACGAACAGGTCCATCCAGTCGAAGCGCCAGCGCCGCATCTCGCGAAACCAGAGCGCCCCAAACAAGGGCAGAGCCGCCATTTCTGCAAACGACACCGGCGGCAAATGCGCAAAGCGCAGAACATAATAGTGCGGCAGAAGCAGAACCACCGGCAGATACACATCCACCAGCGCGTTTCGAATGGGCCCGCGCGCCAGCACGATCCAGCAGGCGATGGCCGGGAGCAGGATGATCAGATCCATTCTGTCCTCCGCAACGAATTGGCGTCGGCTCTACCCACCCGCGCGCTTCCTTGGCGACAGCGTCTGCGGCTGGACTGGAATCTTGGCCGGCATCTCGAAGGGTGCGCTCGAGACGGGCTCTTCGGCTGCCCGCGCAGCGCGCACCACGCTCTCTTCTGATTCGTCGAAGAGAGCTTCAACGCACCAGGCATGAAGAAGAAATCTCTGCTTGAAACTCAACCCGGTCAACGACAGCGCGAGACCCGCGTTCAGAAGGTTACGGCGCACATCCATCAACGCTCCCATGCCTGCTGCCGTAATCTGCCTGACCGCCTGCACGTGCACAATCGTCACCAGCCCGCGCGCGATAGCTTCCGTTGCCATCTCTACCAGCTGCGGTCCCGTCTGCGCGCCCAGCCTGCCTTCGATATACACATGCATCGCATTCGGCATGATTGCCTGGGTAACCCGTGAACCTCCGCGGTACGGCCGCTGCGTCCACGCTGCAATCAGGGTCATGGGCAACTTGCGGGCCAGGCCCATAAAGTCGCGAAAATATCGGGGCCCCAGGCGTGAGGGCTCCTGAATGAACCGCATGGCCCACTCAAGGCCGCATACCTGAATCCATCGCGGCGCGCGGCGCGCATCGCCCACAAGAATTTCGAAGCTTCCACCCACGCCCATGGCCACCGGCACGCCCAGTCGCTTGCGGTGCATCCATATCCACTTTTCCTGTTTAGGGTTTCCGAGGGCCACTAGGAGAATGTCCGGCTTCGCCTGCTGGATCGTACGCACAATCTCGCTGTGATCTGGCTGCGCCATCTCCTCTTCGGTCGGCGCCAGAGTGCCTACAATGCGTACGCCGGGAAACCTCTGCTCAAGCAGCAGACGCGCGCGTTCGGCCACGTCGCCTTTGCCGCCCAGTAAAAAAATGCCGTAGCCTTTTCGCGCGGATAGCTCCGCCAGCCGTGGCACCATGTCCACGCCGGTAATGCGATCGGCGAGCGGGCATCCTAACAGTTGCGAAGTCCAAACCAGCGGCATTCCATCCGGAAATACCAGGCTGCACCCGGCAAGAATGCGGTGCAGATGCCGATCGGAAAGTGAATTCAACCAGAAATCCAGATTGGCTGTCGCAATCTGGTGTGATGCTCCTGAATGAATCAGCCCTTCGATAGCGTCAATCGCCCCACTCACCGTGAAGCTATCCAGAGGCAGCCCCAATACTGCGATCGGGTGCTTCAAGTTCCTCTTCATCGTGAATTCCGTTTCCGCGTGCACGAACAAACCGCTGCGGGTCGACAAGACCACCGCGGTCCCCCTGTTCGCTCTCGTAAGCAACTCAGTTGTCCATCTGTGTACAGCCCACGCGTTCTCGCGGTCCGGTATCCAGAAACTGCGGCCTGTTTGCCTCCCCCAGTGCGAGGAAACTCGGCTGCTCTGAAATTGCGGTGCGGGAACGCGCTTGCCTTCGCCTACTACCCCAGCAGAGGAAGACTCCCAATGACTTAGATGCCACTTACCGCGCATTTGTGACTTACACCGGCGCATTTGTGACTTACAGTCTGAACTTATCCCCGTCCGCGGATACGAACAATGGCGAAAATGTGCAGTTTTACTGGAGAAATCGTGATCTTCCGAGGAGAAACGCAGGGCAATTCAGTAACTAGAATTGGTTACGGAACACAAAAGGAACTACTACCCTCGTAGATGAGTAACTTAGTTTGATTACTTGAGTGGGAGTGTGTTTCACTCCGACCATTCGAGTACTGCCATGGAGCATGGCCCAATTTCCAGAGCTCCACTCCCGAAGCGCTCGGCGCGCACCGTAACATCTGTCTGAAGCTCGTTGTTCGACCCCGGCCCTAGGCTCACCAGTCTCCACAGGTTGACGTTGGAATTGGTATTGAAGCCCGGTGCTTCAATCGTAATGCGTCGCGTCTGGTGAAGTCCATAATTGAATACGATCATTCCGTGCCAATTTCCCTGCTGGAAAGCGTAGGCATCGATCTCGTGCGCGCCCTTCAAGCGCACACCATCGTTGCCTTCCGGCTGGTCGTGGGTCGGGTCTTCGCCGCTCACGTCCACTTGCATCAGGTTGCCGCGCAGCACACGGTTCGCTAAGGCTTCGGTCAGGAACTGCGGACGCGCGCGCCCCCCCGGGCCCATCTCGACAACCGTTCCCCAAAGCCGCACCGGCGTTCCATCCGTGCGCTTGAACTCGTATTGCGGAAGGCTGAAGAGCACCTGATCGCGCACTCCGCGGTCGCGCATCATGCGCAGCATGTGACCCGCGACGGCCACACCCGCCGCTGCCGATGGCGTGAACCGATCGAGGACCGCCTTGGTCGCCGAGCCTTCCGTTGTGTGCAGGTTCACCTCGTACACGGCGAGTTGATGTCCAGAGGCAGCCGCCTGCGTTGCGCGGACGATTCCCTCACGCGACATTTGCTCGGGCTGCGCCAGCAGCGGGCCGTAGAGTTCGTCGTCATTCGCCCAGTTGCTCACATTGTCCATCAAGTAAGGCGCAATCGCCAAGGTGTTGGCGCCGGCAGCGGTTCGCAGCTCCTCGCCGCTGCGGCCTGGATTCACAGCCTGGCCGCCGATAATCAGGTCGAGACGCCCGGCGTCCAGTCCCGCCGCAGCCCGGATGGCAGCAAAGTCCTGGCTCGCGCGCCGGCCGTACGCCGCCGGATCTTCCATCGTTTCACCCTGGAAGATCGCATTCCATGTCTCATTCCCAAGTTCCAGGTGAATGGTGTGAAACGCCTGTGTCCACGGGTCGCGGCGGCCTGCGGAAATCCGCAGCGCACCGCCTTTGGTTCTCGGACCTCCCGTCAGAAACTCCGCCAGGCGCTGCGTTCCTTCCTTGCTCGTCGCGGTCGGCATCACGATCCACGGCTCGGCGCCCACCTCGTCGCAGAGCTCAAGAAACTCGGGAATGCCCACCGGTATGTCCTCCATCGTGGTCAGCCACGTTGAAAATCCGGGGCGCTGCCTGGCCAACGGGGGCGCGAGCAGATTGTCCATTGTGCTGCCGAGCTGGGCATGGCTCGACATCAGCCGCAGAACTCCGGGGCGCAGTTCGCGCAGCGTCTCCACCACCTCGTCGCGGAAGGCTGTACGGTTGGTCGCGTCGCCGCCAGTCTGCTCGAGGTCGACATCGTCGAGAAGCACCGACCCGCCAGCTACGCTGAAGCCCGTCTCCACCGGACCGACGGGCCCGGCGCCTTCGTTGGCTGTGAATTCCGCGTGGTAGTCTGCCCAACCGGGCGTGAGCGGAAAATCCCGCTCCAGATAATCGAGCTTGCCCGAGGCCAAACGCACCACATGCACGTGCATCGACCGGTTGCCCGCAAGCCCCTTAGCCCGAAAGCTAAAGCGGTATCGCCCACGAAGGCGGACAAACGTCATGCCCTCCAGGGTGTCGAAGTACGACTTCAGATCCACCGACTGGCCTGGGCTTGCCGCTTCGATCCGCAACGCCTGGTGACCTTCGGTCTCGGGCGACAGATCGCGGCGTTCGGCTTCGAGCCGCGCCCCTCCCTTGAGCGTCGGCCACCATCCCGCCGCGGGATCACCCGGAAAGTCCTTTCCAACTGAAAGCCAATCGCCCGCGCCCACAGGAGGACCATTGCCTTCAATCGTCAACGCGTATCCGCTGGGGGCCGATTCTGCCGTGGGAGTGCTGCTGCGCACGCTTCCGTGCCGGCCCACCGCGGCCCCATCCATCACCTCGTAATGTGCGCCATCCCAGAACCCCGCCGGCCATTGAAACGAGCGCCGCGTGTCGGTGCAGTTCCACGGGCCACCCTGCAGGCAATGCAAAATACTTCGGTACTCCATCCCTTCGAAGCCGGGATTGCGGTACAGCAGATTTTTCATCATCTGGCCGGAGTCGTAGTAGTTTTGCTCGCCAAGATTGATGCCCAGGCGCGTGACGCCCGCCAGAACCACATGGCTAGTGACGCGAAGATGCGTGGCCGTGGTCCCGATTGCGGCCGCCGCCCGGGAATGCCGCGCGAAAAGTCCCGTCCACGCGCAAAGGCATGCCAGCGCCACCACCATGCCCGCATCCACCAAAATTGCGAGGGCCCAGTTCCTGGACTTTCCCCTGATTCGCATCGGATTCGCGTTACCCCCGCGGCCGTCCCTACAGCATCTTCGATCCCAATTTTTACAGAAAGCCGGGATTCGATCAGCTCTTTTCTCAAGAATGCACTCTTGCGCATGCTCTTTGGATGGCAAAACGGGAATTGTGCCAACTTTGGAACAACCGGACACAACGCAAGCAGCATAGCGGGTCCGGTCCCTTTCCCGCTGTGATAACTGCGCCGTCCATCCCCCGAAAGGTGCACCGGCGTTGCCGCCACCTGGGCTCGGTGCTCCCAATTGCCCCAGGTCTGCTTCGCACTATACTTGAAGCACTTCGATGAATTATGTGTCCACAGATGGGCGAATTCCGAATCGCCACAGTCTTTTCCGTTCAGCCGGAGCTGCCGAGTCTGCGCTGAAACCGGCGTCGCGCCTGGGGCCGGCGCGGGCTGCGGAGAGTCCTGCATCAAAAGGGCCTGCGGCTCAGGCTCATTCGTACGAGTTCGACGTTTCTGTGATCGTCGTTTCTTTTAATACCCGCAATATGCTTAGGGACTGTGTTCAGTCCATCCAGTCCGAATGCCTGACTCTGGCCGCCGCCGGATTAGGCGCCGAGATCTTGGTGGTCGATAACGCATCCACCGATGACTCCGCAGAAATGATTGAGAAGGAGTTCGGCGCCTCCGGCGTTCCTGTGCTGCTCATACGCAGCGAGGTGAACCTGGGGTTCGCCGGCGCGAACAATCTGGCCATGGAATCGGCGTCGGGCCACTACCTGGTCCTGCTCAACTCCGACGCGTTCTTTCATCCCGGCGCGCTTCGCTGCGCGATCCGCCACATGGATGAGAACCCCAATGTTGGCGTTGGCGGAGCGCGGCTCGTAGGCCCCGGCGGTGAATGGCAGCCCTCGGCCCGTGCCTTCCCGAGCCTTTGGAATACGTTCCTTGTCCTCTCCGGCCTCTCTTCGCGCTTTCCCAAGTCGCGCATTTTCGGTTCGGTCGACCGAACCTGGGCCAGCCCCGATGTTGAAGCCGATGTGGACTGGGTGCCGGGCGCTTTTTCCATCATGCGCCGCGAAGCACTCACCAAAACCGGGCTCTTCGATCCCCAGTTCTTTCTCTATTGCGAAGAGGTCGATCTTTGCCGTCGCATCAAGGGCGAGGGATTTCGCGTTCTTTACTGGCCCGATGTTGTTATCACACACATTGGTGGAGAGTCGGGGCGTTCACTCACCGACCATCACTTTTCAGAAGGCCAGCTGCGGGTTGAGCTGTGGCAGATGCGGTCGACATTAATTTACTTTCGCAAACATCACGGTTTGCGTGTGTGGGGCATACGCTGGCTCGAAGATACGTTGCAGGTTTTTCGCTGGCTACGCAATCGTTGGAGCAGCGACCCGGCACGCCGACCTCGTGCCGAGGAGGCGAGACTGTTTCTCAAGCTCATGCATCAAGCCTGGCGCGAAACAATCGGCGGCCGCGTCAGCCCTCCAAGGCCCTGGTAGACCAACGCTTAGTCCGCCCACTCAGGCTTCAAAGTAGAATTTCATTTCGGGCGCGGTCACGATTGTGCGCAGTTACTGCATAGCTTCGTGAAAGGGCTCTTCAATTCCGCGGCGGATCAACTCATTGCTATCACTGACTGGCTTCCAGCCCAGGACGGTTTTGGCCGCAGAGCATTCGAAGACTGCGCGCCCGGTGCGGCTCTCCCAATCGCGATACGAAGGCAAGCGCCGATCACGATGGCGAACCGCGACCTTGACCACCCACTTCATCATGTCCTTCAAATAGAAGCGGGCAATCGGCGTGGCGTGGCGCTGGATGCGGATGCCGCCTGCCTTGTCGAGCGCGTCGAGATATTGATGCGCGGTCAGCAGCGGATCGCCCACCAGGTTGAACGACTGCCCTTCGATGGCGCTCGTGCCCATGGCGGCGACGAGACCCGCGGCGACGTCCTCGACCAGAACGAGCGCCAGCTTGTTGTTTCCTTCGCCCCATATCTGACAGACGGAATCGCTCCACCACATGCCTACGCCCCAGTGAAACGGGCTGCCACCTCGGCCAATCACGATGCCCGGACGCACGATGATGAGGGGAAGACCTTGTTCACGATGCATGCGCGAGAGGATTTCTTCTGAAACCGCCTTGGCGCGCGCATAGAGATTACGGCTTTCGATGTGCGGATCGAGCGGTGTCTGTTCCGTAATTGTGCCTGCGCTCGGGCCGCAATAATACGAGTCGATGGTGCCGGTGTAGATGAAGCGCTTCACCCCGCTCGCAAGCGCGCACTCGGCCACGCGTCGCGTTGCTTCAATCTCCTGCTCCTGATAATCCGCCCAGCTCTTCACGTTCGCTCGTGCAAGATGAAAGACGGTGTCGACGCCGGCCATTGCGCTCAACAGATCTTCGCGATTGTTCAAGTCCCCACGCACGACTTCAAGGCTTGCGCAGTTCCGTAACGGCTGCGGTAACCCGGCAGCGCTGCGCACCAACGCACGCACCGAGTGCCCTTTGCCGATGAGTTGCCGTACCAACTCCTTGCCGATAAACCCCGTCGCTCCGAGCACTAGAATTCGCGCCGGGCCGGTGCTTTTTTGGGCAACCTCGACCACCGCGGGCGCATCGGAGGCCGCCGAAAGATTCGCCAACATTCCTGCCTTCACGCACACGCGGATCACCTCCGCGCCCATGCGTCCACTCACGCGCGCGTCCATGGGCAGCGGTGCGTAAAATGCATCCATTGCCCGCGCCATACTCGCGCCGTAAGGATTCCCGCGTTTTTCTAGATGCAACTTGGTTTTCACATACGCGCTGAGCGTTCCCAGCGCCTGCCGTGAAAGGCTGCGGGCGCGGCTACGAAGAATGGCGTGATTCTCGAAGTCGGGGTCGCTGGGTTGATGCTGGTCCAGCGTAAAGGTGTTGCGCTCCAGGTCGACGGTCGCGCTCGCCAGTGACCCGCGCACATGAATCGCGTATTCGGCGAATCCAGACACGAACGAGAATCGCAACTCCACAGCCGTGCGACCGCGCAGTCCCGAAACCTGCCAGCGCCGATAAAAGCTTTGGCCTGTGGGCAGCTTGATCGCATTCGATGCGCGAACCTCCAGATCTTCCGGCTCGCCCACCAGGTCGAGCATGTGCGCGACTGAGTGTGATCCAACTTCGGTCATGATGTTCCGCGGATCGCGCAGCATCCATGTATCGAACGGCCCATGTGCGGCCTGCGGCAAAGGCCTGTGCCAGGTGATGGTCACATCGTCGATCAGGCCAAGCAGGCCGCTATGGACTGCGTTGCGGAGCCGCTCATAAACTTCGGCGAAAAGAAAGTTGTGGCCTATTCCGAGCCGCAGGCGGCGCTCTTCCGCCAGCAGTACCAGCGACTCGCAATCTTCTGGGCGGTCGCACATTGGCTTTTCGAGGAAGACATGCACCCCGGCCTTGAGCACGGTTTGCGCAGCTTCGAAATGGCGATCCGGTGGAAGAAGAATGTGCACCGCATACAACGATTGCGTGCTGCCGTTTTCCGCTGCCAGCATCTCTTCCAACGACTCGTACACCTGCGCGATGCCAAACTTCTGGGCAAGTGCGCGTGCCTTCGCAACCGCTCGATCGCACACTGCAACTAACTCAACGCGCCCCACCGACTCCAGGCACAGTGCGTGCCAGTCGGCGATATAGCCCGCGCCCAGCAATGCGATGCGGCGCACGGGCTGCGGCGCTGCAGCTTCGACAGGCTCGGTTTGCAAGTTTTGTGCAGACTGCGATGTCATCTCGTCCGTCAACTTTCCTTATGCTCCATAATTGTCGGAGCATGGCCTTGGAAGCGGCGCCAATAATACGCAAGCATGCCCTGCGATGCCGGGAATTTCGTGATCATCGTGAAGAAGGCGTAGATTGCGGCGTCGCCCGCTGCCCAGCCGCGCTGCTTTCCATAGCGGAAGATCCACGCGAACTGCAGAGCATAGGCGAGCAACAGCAGCAACGACCATCCATACGTGAAAGGCGCAAAACCAACGGCGAGGACGGGAACCACGAGGCCCCAGACCCATACGCGCCGGCAATCGCGCACGTAATACCGCTCGTCGCTGGCACCATGCAGGTCGGCTACCTGCGCGTAGGCGTGGCCTGTGCGCCGCGCCCGGCGCCACCACTCCACGAAGCGCCGCATGGCAGCGTCGTGCCACACCATCGGCGCATCGAGAAGCAGAATTTTTCGCCCGGCGCGCCGCACCCTGACGCAAAATTCGTTATCCTCGGCGGCAATCACATCGGGCCTGAATCCGCCCACTGCCTGGAACACTTCCGGCCGCACCATGAAGATGCCGCCGCAGGCCTCGATCTCTCCTGGCTTCTGACGCCACTCCAGATCGAAGAGACGGTTGTACACTGAGGCCTCCGGATGAATTTCGCGCACATGGCCGCAGACCACCGCCACATCCGTGTGTGCGTCAAGGGCCGCGCGACCGCTATCCAGCCAGTTCTCAATCAGAGCGCAATCGCCATCGACAAATTGTAGGTAGCGCACGCCGGGATTAGACGCGATGGCAACCGAAAAACCTTCGTTGCGGGCCCGTGCCGCACTGAACGGCGAGTCGCTGGTAAGTTCGACAACCGCGCATCCCAGCGATCGAGCGAAATCGGCGCTGCCATCGGTCGATCCAGAATCCACATAAACCACCGTGCGCACGGCTGTTAAAGCGGCGCGCAGGCAGCCTTTCAGCCGCTCGCCTTCATTCCGCCCAATGGCGACAATTGCGAGGTTATGGCCGGGATCAGAGGTCATGAGCCTCAATTCTAATTTGCTTGCGGGTGGGCAGGTAGGCCGCGAAGGTGGTAGCCGCGGATGACCAGAGCGCGTACAACCCTCTCAATCGCAAAGGACTTCGCGCCTGTGAATGAGGAGCCGTGGCAATTTACATGGCTGTCATGTCCTGGCCTTTTGCCTCGCGGCCCAGCAGGGCGAGGCCGGCCAGCGCGAGCGCCACCACGATGACCGTGATGGCCAGGACCGCGGGATAATTGCCCCAGCGCTCTGCGGCCAGAGCCTGGGCCTTCCCGTTCCAGGAAGTGACCAGGCCGCCGAGCTGGTAGGCAAGCCCCGGCGCCGTCGCCCGTACTGGCGCAGGTGACAGCTCCGTTAGGTAGGCAGGCACCACTCCCCACGCCCCCTGCACCATGAACTGCATCAGCACAGCGCCCGTGCCGAGCACCAGAGCCGAGTGGCCGTATGCCCAAAACGGAATCACGGGAATCGAGAGCAGCGCGGCCGTCACGATGGCGCGCTTGCGGCCCCATTTTTCTGAGAGGGTTCCAAAAACAAAGCCGCCCACGATGGAGCCAATCCCGTACAGAATGCCGATCAACCCGACTGTCGAGGGCGCAAGCTTCACCGAGGTGGTAAGAAAGGTCGGATAGACGTCCTGGGTGCCATGCGAGAAGCTCATGAAGGCGGTCATCAGCAGGATCAGGAAAACGAAGGTGGGCAGAAACTCGCGGATCAATGCGGAAGTCGAAGGCCCGTCCGGATGCTCTCGATTCCCTTCCGCACTTTTCAGTTGCGCGCGCAACTGCGCGCCGGCATGCCAGGCGGGTGATTCTTCAACGCGCGCCTGCACATAGAACCCCAGAAGCGCCGGCAGCGAACCAAGGATGAAGAGTCCGCGCCAGCCGAATGCAGGAACATGCAGGCCGACGAGGGTGAAGCCGTTGAAGAAGACGGCGAAGGCACCGGCAGCCAGGAT
>PLTV01000175.1:13102-13245 GCA_003164635.1 Acidobacteriaceae bacterium | reverse complement strand
GTCTCGGCCGAGTTGTTTGCGGACTGCAACGGCGAAGGCTTCTTCCTTCTGGCGAAGTTCGAGCCGATTCTCGAAGACATCCGTGCCAGGAACCCAGGCTTTCTCATCAAGACATCGGAGCTGATCACGCGCTTTTCTGCAGC
>PLTV01000175.1:0-13013 GCA_003164635.1 Acidobacteriaceae bacterium | reverse complement strand
ACAACAAATGGTTGGATTTCCGACGCCATGTGCGGCGCCAAGCATGCGGGAACCGGAGCTGCCTGTGCGAAGAAGTGCATCTCGGGCGGCGAAGCCCCGGTGTTTGTGGATGAGGCTAAGAAAGAAGTTTGGACGATCGATAATCCGGATGCCGTGAAGGCCTTCTATGGCGATCACGTGTCGGTGTCGATCACGGCCGACGAAGGAAAAAAGAGCGTCCATATCAATTCCATTGCTGAAGCAAAGTAAGGCAAACCGGGGGTAGCCGGGTAAAAACGGCGACGCGCGCAGCCATCGGCTTATCTATGACGCGTTAAGTGTCTGCGGCTTCCCGGGTTGGTATTGAACCCGGGAAGCCGCAGATTATACTGGGAATTGACCATGGCACGAGCAGTTTGGAATGGCAAAGTTATTGCCGAAAGCGAAACTACGGAAGAGGTTGAGGGGAACGTATATTTCCCCGAATCCAGCCTCAAGCGGGAGTATTTCCGGCCCAGCAGCACAACATCGACATGTCCCTGGAAAGGGCAGGCGCGGTACTTGAACCTGCTGATTGAAGGGCAGGATAACCCTGACGCTGCCTGGTATTATCCCGACCCCAAGCCCGCGGCGCGCAAGATCAAAGGATACGTGGCTTTCTGGCGCGGTGTTGAAGTAGAAAAGTAAGGGGTCCGCGCCCGGCCTTTCAGGCTCGTTCGCATAAAACGCCTCGAGTCGCTCTGTTCGAGCTTCGGGGCAGATGCGTATATCCTGCAAATACCTCGAAAATTGAACCTGGAGTTCGAATGCGCCTGCGCTCATTTCTGATGGTCGGAGTTATTTCGCTTGGGCTGTACGGATGCGCTCATCACGGCGCCATCCAACCGGCGGTCGCAGTTGCTCCAATGCTTACGGGCGACCCCGCGCACCCGGGCCAGACGTCCGGGTGGGTGGATACGCAGCTCTATTTCGGACTCGGGCCGGCGGATGCTCCGGACAAGGGAATCAGCGAGACGAAGTGGCGCGAGTTCCTTGACCGCGAGGTGTCCACCCGGTTTCCCGATGGCTTGAGCGTTGTGGACGTCTACGGACAGTGGCAGGGTGTGAAGCAGACAACGCCGGAAAGGCTTCGGTCGAAGCTGCTAATCATCGACTATCCGAACTCGCAGGAAAATCGAGACAAGGTTGAAGCCATTCGGTCGGCATGGAAGAAGCAGACGGGCGACCAATCCGTTATGCGCGTGACCCAGCCGGCGGATGTTTCGTTCTGAGCGAATTCGCTCAGGGGACGAAGAGGTCAAGAGGAATGGAATCTGCCATGGCTTTATATCCTGCGGGCGAAGGATGCAGGTGGTCGCCGCAATCGTAGGCGGGGAGCAGGTGATCGGGATGGGCGGGGTCGCGCACCACGCTGTCGAATTCGATCACGGCGTCGAAGTGGCCGGCGGTGCGAATCCACGCATTGACGGCTTGCCTGTCAGCCTCGCTGAGCGGACCGGGGTGGTAATAGCCTGAGCCAACATACGGAGTGATGGTGGCTCCATACACGCGCAGGCCGTGAGCGTGTGCGCGTGCGATGACCTGCTGGTACGCGGCGAGCACGCGTGCTACGAAGGCTTCGTGCGCGGCCGGCGGGACTTCGCCGTCGCGGGCCAATCCGCCGAGATCGTTGACACCTTCAAAAACAATCAGCCAGCGGACGCCGGCCGGCGCGAGAACGTCGCGATCGAAGCGCGCCAGGACATTGGGCCCAAGGCCGTCGGTCAGCAGGTGATTCCCGCCAATTCCCTGGTTGGAGACGCCAATGGTCCTCGTCTGCGCCGAGGCTTGCAGGCGTTGTGCGAGGACGTCAGTCCAGCGGTCGTTGCCGTTCGTGGTGGCGCCGTGGCCGTCGGTGATCGAGTCGCCGAGCGCAACAAGGGTGGCCGAGTCCGGCGTGGCCAGCACATCGACTTCCGAAAGCTGGTACCAGTGGTCGGCGCGTTTGGGCTCAGTAAGCGTTGCGGCGCTCACCGCATCGCCATGGACATAGTACGAGGTGGCGCGTGAGCCCGGATGTCCGGTTTCGCCCGCGGGGGGCGCGTCGAAATGCATGGCCACAGCGATGTCGGACAACGGCGCGACCGCGAAGTCGATTGGGTCGGAGAGAACCTCGGCTCCGGGCGGGATGGTCACGTCGGGCTTCGAGGCAAAGGTAAGCGCAAGGTCGCTTGCCGGATCGATGGCCGGCAAAGCAGGCGAAAGCGGCCGCGCGATGTGAACGGAGGTGAGGTGCAGGGCCTCTGTCCCAAAAGCGTTGGAGAGATGAACGCGAATCGATGGACCGCCGATGGAGAGATGCACGATCTGCCGGAGCGTCGCGTTGCGCAGATCGTCGGCGGGAAGGGAATTAGCAGGTTCCGGAACCTGCTGCGATGCACCCCAACTTGCAACCCAGATACGGCTCGATGGTGCGGGTTGAGAAAACGCCGCAAGCGAAGCGGCGCCGGCGACGCTTGCCAGGATTGCCAAGAATTTGAGTGCGTATTTCATCGCCGGGGGTTTACCATGGACGCCGAAGTAAATCGCTTTTTGAGAGCGATGCGAGCATATCACCGATGGAGCGCGTCGTGACCCTTCCGTTTCGGACGTTGCTGGTTGCAGGTTGTTTCGCATGGGGATTTGCAGTGTGGGCGCCGGCGATGGCGCAGACCTCCGCACCGCCGGTGACTTTCACCTCCGATCAAGATCATCAGAACATGATGGATCAGCTGGGCATCAAGGCCCTGCGGCCCGGGCCAAGCGGAAACGAGAAGGCTCCAAACCACGCCAACAACGATGAGTCATTGGCGAATCCCTATCCCAATCTTCCTGACCCTCTTACGCTGAACGACGGGCAGAAGGTCACAACAGCGCAGGTATGGTGGGACAAACGGCGGCCCGAGATTGTTGAGATGTATTCAAAGTACGTGTATGGCCGCATTCCGAAAGACACGCCCAAGGTAACGTGGACTGTAGCGGCTACCGACCACGAGATGATCGGCTTCACACCCGTGATCGCCAAAGACCTGATCGGCGAGGTCGACAACTCGGCCTATCCGGCCATCAGCGTAAAGATGCACATGACGCTTGTGACGCCGGCGCGCGCCAAGGGCCCTGTGCCGGTGTTGATGATGTTCGGACGGGCAGGATTTCCGTCGCCGCACGAGCCATCGCCCGACGAGTTCGACCGCGTGAATGCGGCGTGGAAGGTAGTTCTCGAGCAGCAGGACCCTTCGCTCAAGGAGGTTTTTGCGCAGCATCCGGCGTGGCAGCCTGTAAAGGCCACGCCCTTTGCATTTCCGCAGATGAACGAGGATGGCGATCCGCCGAATACATGGCAGTTGATCAATGCAGGATGGGGTTACGCAATGTTCGATCCAGCCAGCGTGCAGGCGGATGACGGCGCAGGAATCACACGCGGCATCATCGGTCTGGTGAACAAAGGCCAGCCGCGCAAACCGGAAGACTGGGGCGCGTTGCGCGCGTGGCAGTGGGGTGCAGGCCGCGGGCTCGATTATCTTGAGACCGATCCGTCGGTGGATGCAAAGCACGTGGGCATTGAAGGCGTGTCGCGCTACGGCAAGGCCGCGCTGGTCACAATGGCCTTCGATCAACGATTTGCCATGGTGCTGGTGGGCTCATCGGGCAAGGGCGGTGCGACACTGCTGCGGCGGAACTTCGGCGAGGCCGTGGAGAGCCTGACCGGCGGCGAATACTACTGGATGGCCGGCAACTTCATCAAATATGGCGCGTCCGAGGCGACGTTCGGCAGCATGAACCCTGGAGATATTCCGGTGGATTCAAACGAATTGATTGCGCTCTGCGCGCCGCGGCTCACATTCATCAGCTACGGCATTCCGGAAAAGGGCGACGCGAAGTGGCTGGACCACGAAGGCAGCTTCATGGCTACCATCGATGCCAACCGCGTCTTCACCCTGCTGGGCGCGAAAGCCCTCGACATCCAGGGCGATTACAAAACGGCGAAGATGCCGCCTGTGAACGAAGGGCATCTTGATGGGGCGCTGGCGTGGCGGCAACACGACGGCGGGCATACCGACGCGCCGAATATGAAGTGGTTTCTGCTGTGGGCAGATAAGTTCATCGAGCACACGCCGCCGCAATAAACACGGGTTCAATTTGGCAAGTTGGCTTCCGCTTCGCGGACATGGCGAGTTGGCAAGTTCGCGGCTCCTGCCGCGACTTAGTACGCCTGCAACTGGTCCAGCGGCAGGTGTACGCGGAAGCAGGTTGAACCGGGCTTGGAGTGAACGTCGAGGTGGCCGCGATGCTTGCGAACAATGCGCATGGCGTTGTCGAGCCCCAGCCCCAACCCTTGTCCTGGCGGCTTGGTGGTGAAGAAAGGCTCGAAAATGCGGTCCTGGTGTTCGGGGCGAATGCCGGGGCCGGAATCCCAAATCTCCACCAGCAGCATCTCGCCTTCAAGGCGTGCCGAGACGCGCAATTGTGGCGCGTTCTCTAGCGACCTCGATTCGGCAAGAGCTTCGAGAGCATTCTCAATCAGCGCGGTCCAAACCTGATTCAGCTCGCTGCCGTAAGCGCTAATCGTGGGCAGATTCGATGCGTAGTTGCGGATCACTTCGACGTCGCCAACACGCGACTGAAGCATTTGCAGGGTCGCATCGAGACCGGCGGGCACATCGACTTCGAGAATCGGCGCGCGATCCATGTAGGCGTAGGTCTTGATGGCGCTGATGAGATCGAAGATGCGGCCCGTGGATCCCACCAGGGTTTCGACGGAACGTTTGGAGCGCAGATAGCGCGCGAAGTATTGCAGCATCACGCAGGTTTCCGCAGACCCGAGGAATTTTGGAATCTCTTCGAGATCGGCCAGTTCGACGGATTGCTCAGCCAACTGCGCCGCGATCTCCCACGAACCTTCGCACGGCAACGCATTGAGCCAGACGCGCATGGCTTCCTCGCGCGCAATGAGCTCGGCAGCCTTGTTTTCCGTGGGCAGAGCGGGGCGCTCGAAGATTTTTTGCTCCCAGTCTTCGATGGCTTGAATCTGCTGCTCGCTCAGGCATAGGTTAACGAGTTTGAAGCGATTGGCGCGGTTGGCCCGCAGTTCGATCACAAGGCTCGAGGCGGCGCGCTGCGCGGCCGACGCCGGGTTGTTCAGCTCGTGCGCCAAATTGCCGGCCAGCTTGCCCAGGGCGCTCAGCTTCTCAGCTTGCTGCTCGATGCGAGTCACTTCGCGCACACGGTCCAGCAGCGTGGAGACCACGCGCTGGCCCATCGACGGAATGGCGCGGAGCATCTCGTCGAAGAGGCGCCTGTGAACGGCGAGAACCCAGCAATCGGTGACGGCAAAACCCTGGCCGCCGTAGGCCTTCATGCGCGAGTAAGGTAGCAAGCCGGTCATTTGACCGGCGCGGCCGATGAACAAGGCCATGGGACCGCCGCGCAGGCGGCGCACATGAATTTCGCCCTTCAAGATGAGCATCATCTGTTCAGCGGGCGCGCTCTCTTCAAACAAGACCTCGCCGGCGCCGGCAACCAACTCGGCACCATTGTGCGCAAGCCATAGGCGGTCTTCGAAAGGCAGGCCGTGCAGCGGCGCGACGCGCTCAATGGCCTCCGCAATGATCTCTGGCGCAGTAGGGGTAGCAGGCGAGGTGACGGCGGGGGAAAGCATCCGGGAACCTCCGGGGGTGCACTCTTAGGATAGCCGATGGACCGGTGCGGGATTTCACAGGGCGGTGCGATGTTCTGTCGCGATGCACAAGGCGTGATGGCGCACGTCTATGATGGGGAACGTGATCTGTGAGGAAGCGAGTTGAGTAAGTGGGTAAGCGCAAGGTTGCGCAGAGTTCCAACCCTGGCGTGGATGGTGCTGATCGGCCTCACGCTTCGGCTGGCGGTGATTCCGTTCGACACTATTGAAGATCTGATGGATGCGCAGCACATTCATGCCTGGGAGCAGGGCAATGTGGCGCGGGCGCTCGTAGCGGGCCGTGGATTCGGTAGCCCTTTTGTATCCGACCAGACTTCGGCGATCATGCCGCCGGTGTATCCGCTGATTGTGGCGGCAACCTTCGAGATGTTTGGCGTTCACACAGCCCATGCCATCTTTGCCGTGCATGCCTTCGACTGCCTGACGAATGCGCTGGCGTGCATCCCCGTCTTTCTTGTGGCGCGGCGAAGTTTTGGGTCGAAAGCCGGTTTGGTTGCTAGTTGGGCCTGGGTCTTCTTTCCCTACGGAATCTACTTTGCGGCTGCGTGGGCGTGGTCGACACATTTGCTGATGCTGAGTTTGCTGGGGCTGTTCTTCCTGGCGCAGCAGATGGAAGTGTCGCCGCGGCTCGGCTTGTGGGCTGGCTTCGGACTGCTGGCAGGCTTTGCCGGGCTGTGCGAGCCAACGGCGTTGGTGCCTGCGGCATTTCTGATGGCGTTTGCAGCGTCGCGGCTGGTGCGGAACGGCTTGCGCTGGTTGGCTCCCGGCATTCTGGCTTCACTTGTGCTTGCCGGCACCATAGCGCCCTGGCTCATTCGCGATGCGCGGCAGTTTGGCCGGTTCATTCCTATGCGCGACAGCATGGGCCTTGAATTGTGGATGGGCAATAACGGATACAGCGAACGATTCACCAGCGATCAACTCCACCCACTCCACAATGCGGCCGAACTCGCGGCCTACAACAACATGGGCGAACTCAAATACATGGATTGGAAGTCTGCGCAGGCCCATGCGTATATCGGCGCACATCAGGACCGGTTCGCATGGATGAGTCTGCGCCGTGCAGTTTATTTGTGGACGGGATATTGGAGCTTCGATTCAGCGTATTTGCAGATGGAACCGATGGACCCATTCAACGTTCCATTTCAAACATGCCTTACACTGCTTGCGCTGGCGGGGCTTGGCGTCGCGTGGAGGCAGGCACGATGGGAAGCTATGCGCTATGCCGGTGTCCTGTTTCTGTTTCCGATTGTCTACTACTTCAGCCATCCGGAGCCCTACCACATGCGGACTTTGGATCCGCTGATTGTCATCCTGGATTGTTTGACGATTATTCAGGCAGTGGCATGGTGGACGGCGCGCAAGAAGGCACTAGGGCGCTGATTCCGATCGAGCGCAAACGGCGAGGCTCGATGCTATGATGGGGCGGTTTCAATTCCCGAGGAGGGAGCCGCTCCAAATGAAAGCCTTTTCATTCGCGCTCGCTTTGCTGGTTGTCCCTACGCTTGCTCTCGCGCAAAATGCGAGTCGGTTCGATTCCGGAGCCAAGGTCTTCCGGCTGGACGGAGGCGCGTCGTCCTACGCCTTCGGGGTGAATGGCCGGGGCGAGCTGCAGCAGCTTTACTGGGGCGGCCGACTGGACGCGAACGACAAGTTCCCGCAGGCGCGTCCGAAGCCGGGATGGGCCTCGTTTGATACGTCGTATAACAACACGCCGCAGGAGTATGCCGGATGGGGTGCGGGGCTTTTCGTAGAGCCAGCGCTGAAAGTGACTTTCGCCGACGGAAACCGCGACTTGGTGCTTCATTACGAGAGCCACACGTCGACAGCGAACGGGTTCGACGTGGTGCTGAAGGATATCGCGCGGCCAATCTTTGTGACGCTGCACTACGCGATGGATGCGGAGAGCGGCATTCTGGGGCGGTCGGCGACGATTGAGAACCGTGGCGCCAACTCTGTCACCGTGGAGCAGGCGGCCGCTGCCGCGTGGGCACTTCCCGCAGGGCAATACACGCTGAATTACTTGACCGGCCGCTGGGCGGGTGAGTGGACGTTGAACCAGGAAGAAGTGCGGCACGGCGCGCGCGTGATCGAAAGCCGCAGGGGTTCGACGGGGCACCAGTCCAATCCGTGGTTTGCCATTCAGGAAGGCCCGTCGAACGAAAATCACGGCTCGGTCTGGTTTGGAGCGCTGGCTTGGAGTGGATCGTGGCGCATCACGGTGGAGAAGGATCAGCTGGATGCGGTGCGGGTGACGGGCGGATACAACCCGTTCGATTTTGGCTACGTGTTGAAGGCAGGCGAAAAGCTGGAGACGCCGGTTTTCTATGGCGGTTATTCACGCGAAGGCCTGGGCGGTGCGTCGCGCATCTTGCACGCATACGAGATTGCGCACATATTGCCTCGTACGGCTGCGACGGCAAACCAGACTGCGCCGAAGCCCCGACCCGTGATTTACAACTCATGGGAGGCTACCGAATTCCGCGTGAACGAAGCCGGCCAGATGGCGCTGGCCGAAAAGGCCGCGGCGCTTGGAATCGATCGCTTCGTGATGGACGATGGGTGGTTCGGGCAGCGCAAGGACGATCACGCGGGGCTGGGCGACTGGTATGTGAATAAGGAGAAATTTCCGAACGGGTTGAAGCCGCTGATCGACAAAGTCCATACGCTGGGTATGGATTTTGGATTGTGGGTCGAGCCGGAGATGGTGAATCCCGATTCGGACTTGTTTCGTGCGCATCCAGACTGGGTTCTGCATTTCCCGGGACGTCCGGAGACGGAGCAGCGCAATCAGTTGGTGCTGAACCTGGCGCGGACCGACGTGCGTGACTATATTCTCGGATTCCTCGACAAGCTGGTTTCGGAAAACGATATCGCATTTCTGAAATGGGATTACAACCGCAACTGGAGCGAACCGGGTTGGGACCAACTCCCGGCTGCTGAACAGAAGAAGGTCTACGTCTCATTCACTGACAATTTGTATTGGATATTGAGCGAGCTGCGCAAAAAACATCCGAAACTGGAAATTGAATCGTGCTCGGGCGGCGGCGGACGCGTCGACCTGGGCATTCTGCGCTATACAGACGAAGTCTGGCCATCGGACAACACCGACCCGTTTGACCGGCTGACGCAGCAGGACGGTTTTACCTACGCCTACACGCCTCAGGTGATGATGGCCTGGGTGACGGACTCACCGCACGACCTAGAGCACCAGATTCGCGTCACCTCCATTCCGTACCGGATGCTGAGCTCGATGCAAGGATCGCTGGGTATCGGTGCGGACATCGCAAAGTGGACACCGGAAGATGCAGCCACGGCCAAGAGGCTGATTGCGGCATACCACCAGGTGCAGCCGACGATTGTGCAGGGGGCGCTGTACAGGCTGATTTCGCCGCGGGATGGAAGCGAATTCTCGGCGACGCAGACTGTGCGGGCAGATAAGGGCCAGTCGGTGGTCTTCGCGTTCATTCACTCCACGCAGGAAGGACGCGGGTTCCCGACGCTGAAACTGCAGGGGCTGGACCCTGCAGCGGAATACTCACTGAGCTGGATTGAAGGGAAGGCACAGCCGGGAACACCGACAGTGGCGAGCGGTGCGTGGTGGATGAATCACGGCATCGATTTCAGCGACAGCTTCCGCGGAGATTTTCAGGCGATGGCGTTCCGGCTCGATAAAAAGTAGAGAGTCAAGCCAGTTGCTGCACAAGCTCTGACGGCGCGGCGACATTCTCTCTGGCGATTCTCGGTGCTTCTACGCGATCTAAGAGCTTGGCACGCATATGCTGGACCAGCAGGAGATTCAGTTCCCGCGAGCCGCAGGGGGCGCGATCGATTTGGAACTGGTCTAGTTTGTCCAGCAATCCCTCAGCCTCGTCTTTGCGGCCTTCTGCACAGGCCAGCGCCGCAGAGCAGAACCAGCGGTCCTCCGGATCGAGGCCATGGCTTCCTTCCAGACGCTCTGTCCAGGTGCGTGCTGTGCCGGGATCGGCGCAAAGGATTGCGTGTCCAAAGACAAACGAGCAGATGGAGCCGGCGGTCAACGTCTCCGTTTGTTCTTCATAAGCAGCCTGGGCTTTTCGAACCGCGTCCGCGCTCTCTTCGACGAGGCCGCGCTCAAGCAGGCACTCGCTTTCCATGAGGCCGAAGACGACACGCAGCGGCCGGCCAACTTCGGAGTCGAGAACGCGGCGCAAAGCGTCAAGGTCGTAATCGCGTGGGCGGTTGGCCGTAACGCCGATCGAGTTATTGAACGAAAGAATCCAATAGTAGTCGTCGAGCACGCTGTGGGTGAGGGCCTGGTAGATTTTGGCGCCGTCGGAGTAGAAGGCTTGAGAGCGCAGCGGAATGATGTTAAGAATGAAAATATTGAGCGAGAGGATGCCGGTCCAGGAGCAGAAGTCCCAAAGGATACCGGGCTGGCTGCTCGGAATAGTCGCTGCCCAATAGAGGAAGACGAGCCCGCTGAGCAAGCTGGCCAGGGGGCCTGCGGCGATCTGAAAAATCTTACCGCCTCGATTGCGGTTCGGTGAGCAAGGAATCATGCGCACACCGGCGGCAACTGCCCCGAGGAGATGCCGTTCGAACTTAACGTTCCACTTGCCATTGGATTGAGTGAAATGAAGCGGCCCTGCAATCACGCCGGTCAACATCATGCCGCAGAAATATCCGGCAACGATGTGGCCGAGTTCGTGAATGAAGACGACGGTGGCAAACTCGGCAATCCACAGCAGCGGGCCGCCGGTTTTGCCCATGCGATGGTGGAAGTGCAGCCTCGCCCAACGCCACCACAACTCGCCTCCGAGAACTATGACGGCAACCTGCACCATCAGTGCGAATCGATCCATGTTGCGGCTGGTGCCGTCGCCTTGAACGCGCTCAGGCTCCGGCTTTACGAGGGATTGCGTAGCGTTGCGGGGCGCAAAGGCCACAATGCCGGGAATGCCAACCAGAAAGGGAAGCGCGTCGAGAATCAGAAACCCTGTGCTGGCCTTGCCTTGGATGAGATCCCAGTCGCGGATGGACATCACAAATATCGGAATGCCTTGCAAGACAGTGGCAATGCTCGCCATCAGAGCCCAACTGCGCCCTGAGGGCTTTCCGCTGCGCAGAGTCCACCATGTTGTGACGTAAAGCGCAGAGAGCGGGACGGGCAGAAGGAGGATCAGCACGCTTAGGAACATGGTGCAGATCATCAGCAGCGTGCGCATTCCGCTCAGCTCAGGAGCGGTGGCAAAGTGCGGATTATGGGTCCAATGCGAAAGGAAGAAGGGCAGGCGCGTGACCGTCATAACTGCCGCGCAAATGAAGATTAGGGCGAGAAACGCGAAAGCCGATTGCAGAAGCCGCCTGATCGTGAGCACAGAGAGTGCCTTTCTCGGAGCAGCGCGACGTAAGCGGGCCCTGTGCCGTTCCAATGCTGATCCGGCCACTGTAACATCGGTGCGGCTGCGGTCCAATACAGCTTTTGGGTTAAAGGGCCCGGGCCCGCGGCACGCGCATTGATGCACTGCTATTCTGCTTCTGGCGGAATGCTCCAAGCCGGGCAGGAGCCAAGTCTTCGGGCTTGATCCGGGCTCTCTCTGGGGATACCCCAGGGGAACGTGAATAACTNNCGATTCTCGCCGGGGAAGCGGCGGTGGATTCCATTGCTGCCCATGTACGCGCAAGGCTGGATACGCGATGGCGTTGGGTAGATGGGCTTGCACAAAGATATGTGAACAGGTTCGGCTCGCAGGTGCGGCCCCGGCGCAGGGATGTACTCAATTTTCTGCGCACGGATGAGGGCCTTCGCGATGCAGAGCGCAAATACAAAGGCAAACTACGAATTGCGCATTGGATCGCAGAGCCTGCGCGGATGCTGCCCGCGGATGCTGCGCGAGACTGGGCGATTCCGAAAATCGAGACGGTGGGAGAACTGGCGGCTTGGCTTTGCATAGGTGAAAGCGAACTGGAGTGGTTCGCCGATCGAAAGCGCCTCAATTCGCGGGCAGGGAACGGGGACGGGCCGATTAGCCACTACCATTACCGAGTCCTCGCGAAACAGGGCGGTAACATACGGCTCATTGAAGTGCCAAAGAAGAGGTTGAAGGCGTTACAGAAAATTATCCTTCGCGAATTGTTAGACAAGATACCGAGTCATCCGGCGTCGCACGGGTTTCTCAAAGGACACTCGATCCTGACATTCGCTGCTCCGCATGTGGGGCGGCGCGTGGTGTTGCGTATGGATCTCCGCGACTTTTTCCCGTCGATTTCCGGCGCACGGGTGAAGGCGTTCTTTCGCACGGCTGGATATCCAGACGCTGTGGCCGATTTGCTGGGTGGTATCTGCTCCAATGCTGCGCCGCGCAGAATGTGGAAGACGCTCGGGAAGGGATTGGATCCGTTGGCGATGGCAAAGGCACGGGCCTTGTATGCGTTTCGCCACTTGCCACAGGGTGCGCCCACATCGCCCGCACTGGCGAATCTCTGCGCGTATCGCGTAGATTGCCGCTTGAATGGATTAGCCAAGGCGGCAGGTGCGACGTATACACGTTATGCGGACGACCTGGCATTCTCTGGTGGTGGGGAATTTGCGCGTGGTGTGGAGAGATTTGCGCTTCGGGCGGCGGCGATTCTGATGGAGGAGGGGTTTGCGGTTCATCACCGTAAGACGCGGGTGATGCGGCAGGGGGTAAGGCAACACCTGGCCGGGCTTGTTACTAACCAGCTTGTCAATGTGCTGCGCACCGATTTCGACAAGCTGAAGGCGATTCTGACCAATTGCGTGCGCCACGGAGCTGAGAGTCAGAACCGCGAGCGGCATCCGGCATTCCGCCAGCACCTCGATGGCCGCGTTGGGTTTGTGGAGATGGTGAACCCGGATAAGGGGGCGCGGCTGAGAAGGGTGTTCGAGCTGATTCGGTGGTGAGGCTGCAAGCGCCTCCAAAGAGGCGATCCCATCCTAGCCGCAAGAACGAGTATGCGGCCAGGGTGGGCACCCGACTGCTTAACGCGTCTTGCGGACTTGCTCGACGGTGACGGGGTCGAGGAAGGGCATCGAAGCGCGGAGGGTTTTGCCGATAATCTCCACTGGGTGGTTGGCTTCCTTCTTGCGGAAGGCTTCGAACTTCTTGCGGCCGGAGTTCTGGTCCTTCAAGAAGGTCTTGGCAAATTTGCCGTTCTGAATTTCAGTGAGGATGGCCTTCATGGCCTTGCGGCTTTCCTCGTTGATAACACGCGGACCGCTGACATAGTCGCCCCACTCGGCAGTGTCGGAGATGGAATAGCGCATGTAAGCGAGGCCGCCGCGATAGATGAGGTCGACGATGAGCTTGAGCTC
>PLTV01000053.1 GCA_003164635.1 Acidobacteriaceae bacterium | reverse complement strand
GCCTGTCATCAATCTCGGAGGGAACTGCGTAGAATGAGTCGGCCTGCACGGTCATGGCCAGTTCGCGCAGGTTCCGATCGTAAAGAACGCCGCGGCGCGGGGCGACTTCAAAGGTGCGCAATTGCTGCTTATCCGCGCGGTCGGCGTACTCCTTGTGTTGGACCACCTGGAGCCAGAAAAGCCGGCCGCCGATCGTGAGACCCCAGACGAGGAAGAAGAGGCAGATCAACCAGAAGCGGGTCCGCTTGAGCGGGACGGGCCTCGCCGCGCTGGGGCGGTTCCGGTTGGTGGCAACGGGCAACTGCATTTCAAAGGGCTCCGCTGAGATCAGGCGCTTATGAGTTACGCGTTCTCAGCTTTCAAGTTCATACATCCCGCGCGCATCCTGCTCGCGACTCTTTGCGATTTCGCCGGGATGATTGCGCAGGTAGGATAAAAGGCGTTTGGAGCGGTTGTGGAGAACGAAAAGCTGGCAGCTCAGGGCTGCGAATTGAAAGCTGGAGGCGAGCCACTGAAAGCTGGCCATCACTGCATCGGCGCCTGCGGCGGTGTCATCCGCGCGAGTACCGGAGCTCCGGCTTCGCTGCGCGCATCGGGGTGGATGACCTGCCCGGGTGCGGGCTCGGTCAGACCCAGATGGCGCGCCATGGTATCGATTCGTTCAGGCTGCGAAAGCTGGGCCTCAGAAAGACGGAGTTGGCGGTTCTCCTCGCGCAACTGCTCAACGGCCTGCTTTTCCGATTCGACGCGGTAGCCGCCCTCGATGGCGTAGAAGTGCTGCAAGCCATAGACCATGACGAGGGAAAACAGAACGGCAATTGCCGCGGAAAACAGGCGCATCTCGCGGACCCTCACCGGATCGGGAGCCTTGACGAGGCGCGTGTTGTCAAAATGCCTGGCGAAGAAAAACTCCGGGGTGCGCGTGCCGCGCCGGCGGAGCGGCTGCTTTGCCAGCAGCTCTTCGTTCCGCTCGCGGATGCGACGGCCTTCATTCAAGCCGGACTCAAAATAGGTTGCCGTTGCCGCGTATGCCGCCATACTTTCCCCTCCACCGAACCTTGCTGTCAGATTTCAGCCGTCAGCTAGTTGTTGCTCATCACAACTGTTCTCGACTTTCGAATCCACTTAGCCTCGTGAACCTTCCCTCAGGGGCTAAAGCCCGCGTTCCTCTTGCTGCCTTTGCGGCACGACTGAAGTCGTACCCTTCCAAAACATCGACCTGGCTGCCTTTACGGCACTAGCGAGTCTTTTTCTCCGCCGCTCGCAACTTGGCGCTGCGGGAGCGCGGGTTGCGTTCCATTTCCTCTTCCTGGGCCGTGACCGGCTTGCGGGTCAGGATTTCCCAGATTCCCTTGTGCGCTCCTTCGCGCAGACTGTCTTTGGCGATGCGATCTTCAAGGGAGTGAAAGCTGATGACGACGAGCCTTGCAGAGGGCTTAAGCAACTGAGGTGCGGCCTCAAACAACGCCTTGATTTCGTCCAGCTCCCGATTCACATAAATACGGAGGGCCTGAAAGGTGCGTGTCGCCGGATGAATGCGCTCTTGTTTCATTGCGGGGGCGGCTGAGGCGATCAGACGGGCTAACTGCCCCGTCGTTTTCACCGGCCGCCCTCGAACAATGGCTCTGGCGATTCTCCNNTCCTTTCCTCTCCGTACTCGTAAATGAGGTCAGCAAGCTCACGCTCGTCTGCCTCATTCACCACTTGTTCGGCGGTGACTCCCGATCGCGTATCCATACGCATGTCGATGGGCCCGTCCGCCTGAAAACTAAATCCTCGGTGCGCTTCGTCGAACTGAAGGCTGCTCACACCAAAATCGGCCAGCAAGCCGTCAACTGTGCCCGCTTGCACATGCTGGGCGATCGAGCTGAAGGCTTCGCCGATCAGCGTTACCGTCGGTGCCTGGCTCCCGAGCTCCGCAGCTACCGATGCAAGCCTTGCTTTGGCCAGATCGAGCGCCTCGGCATCGCGGTCGAAGGCGATGAGACGGCCTTCAGAACCAAGTTGCCGAAGGATGCCCTCGGAATGGCCTCCGAGCCCCAACGTGCAGTCGACATAGGTTCCGCCTGCGCGCACCCTGAGAAAATCAATCGCTTCCTGGAAAAGAACTGGCACATGGCGGTCAATCGTTTTCGTCATGTGCTCCCCCTGAGGGGTTTTGACCCGTACTGCCTACAATCCAAATCCGGCCAACTCGTCCATGCTTTCGGAGCTCATTGGCTTGCCATGCACCTTCTCTTTCAGGCGGCTTAGCGGCGTGACGCGCAACAAATTCCCTTCTCCCATGACGCTTACGTCTTCGTTCACCATGCCGGCGGTGCGCAGTTCATCAGGGAGCAAGAGGCGGCCTTGCGGGTCCATTTCGGCCTTGGCGCCGTACAGCGTATAGCGGGCGACCAGGTCTTGCCGCGATTTGTTGCTGGGCGGCATTTTCATGACCTTGCTCCAGAGCTGTTGCCATTCGGGGATCGGGTAAATTTCTGCGTCGAGCCCGTCCCGGCTGGTGATATAAAACTCGTTGAAGTCTTTGCCGTACTTACGCTCAAGGAATGTTTTGAACTCAGCAGGCATTTTGAGGCGGCCCCGTTCGTCGAGCTTGGCGCGCGGGCTCCCGCAAAACCCAACCTGCAAATCGTCCCAAGACGCCGAACCATGGGCTGCGGCTCCTCGCGAGGAGTCCGGATCGCCAACAGGCCGGTTTTCGGGGTGTTCGGTCACGATTTGCGTTCACCTGGTTTAAGATCTTCGATTTCGGCCCCAGAATGGCCCATTTGGCCCCATCTCGACCCGACAGCGTCAAGTATGGCGCAAAAAAGCGCAGGCGGATATGTGGAAATTCAACGAGTTGCGGGGAGTTGGCTGGGGGGTCTTGGACGAATTTAATGGGCAAAGGCTAAAACCACAATTTATTGAGAGATTCCAAGACTAGACCCCAAGATATTGTGAGGAGTATCTAATTTGATTCCTATTTTGGTGTGGGAAATGAAACCTGGGTTGCGTAATTGAATCGTGTAGTGTAAAGCGAATAAAAAGCGAATGTAGGGGAATACCGCTTATTTTGCGGTTTGCTTTCCGCGCTCGACGAGCACCTTCAATAGATAGAGGAACACCATGATATTGACGACGAGCAAGCCCAGGCGCATGGGCGTGGCACGGCGAAAGGCTTCGAAGAATTCCCACGGCAGAAAAGACGCGGTGATGCCGAGGGTCATGTACTCGCCCCAGGCTTTCTCGAGATAAAGGCCGATGCCCTCGGTAATGCCGAGAGCGGCGTAGGCAAAGAGAGAAAAGCCGATGCGGCGCAGAAGCTTGTCGTTGACCAGGGAGGCGCGCTCGAGGATGAAGTCGACGAAGCGCGACTCAGGGCCGAAGCGCAGATGATGGGCGAGGCGGGCCAGGAAGTAGGGCAGATCCTGGTGGACAAGGCGCAATGCGGTGACGCCCACGGCAACGAAGAGCAGTGCCTGACCGAGCTTGAAGGCGGCAATCAGCAGCAACCACTGGTTGTGGTGGCGCCCCTTGCCGGATAGCGTGAATTTGCGCTTAATGATTTCCCCTGCCGTGCGGGCGACCTCTGGCGTCGAGCCCCCCTATCGATACGTTAAACGATGATGGCTTGTTCACACATACAAGACCTTAATACAAGACCTTGACCGGTGGGAGGGGGCCAGCGAAAGCGGGCCGATTTTCCTATTCAAAATTGAGGGACAGTTTGTTGATCCGGTCGAGCGTGGGCGTGAAGGGCGAGCGCATCTTGCAATCCAATGCGAGGGCCGGTGCGTTGATGAGATGTAGTCACCATTTGAAAGAGAGGTTTCATCCGATGAATCGCTTAGCAAGAAATGTTATTTACGTACTTTCTGCTCTCACACTGTCCGCATGCGTACCTTCAGCGCACGCACAGAAAGACCCTGAAGTTGGCGGCGCGGCGATGTACGCGAACAAGAACATTGTTCAGAACGCCCTGAATTCTCAGGATCACACAACGCTGGTAGCCGCAGTGAAAGCGGCGGGCCTGGTGGACACTCTGTCGGGCGCGGGTCCGTTTACCGTTTTCGCTCCGACCAATGAAGCTTTTGCCGCGCTGCCCGCGGGTACGGTGGATACGCTGCTGAAGCCAGAGAACAAAGATCAACTGGTGAAGATTCTGACTTACCACGTGGTGGCCGGGAAGCTTTCGTCGAAAGACGTTGCCAAGTTGATTAAGAAGGGCGGCGGGACAGCTGAACTAAAGACTGTTTCCGGTGGAACGCTCAAGGCATCGATGGACATGGGCAAGCTGGTGCTCACAGATGAAAAGGGCGGCAAAGCTACCGTCACAATCGCCGATGTATTTCAGTCGAACGGCGTAATTCACGTGATCGATGCGGTGCTTCTGCCTAACTAAAAACGGCTTCCTCTCCTCCAGCCGGAAGAGAGCAGACCCACGCGCGAGCCCTACCGAGCCACGGAAAACAGATTGTGACGAAGGTGGGGCTGCGATTGATTGCTGGGATGCGCTCGACTCTTCCGGCTGTCTTTTTCTTTCGCCTTTCGCAGCGGCAGGGTACCATCGAGAATCATGCGGCAGAGATTCGAGACCAGCCAGTGGGTTCCCTATCCTGTAGAGCTGGTCTTCGCATTTTTCGCGAATCCCATGAATCTTCCACATTTGATGCCGCCGAAGCTTGCGGCGCGGATTGAAGATGTGCGGATGCAGCCGCCGGGTCCACGGCCCGTTGCGTCTGATGCGGCGCGGCGCTTCCGCAGTGTGGCAGCGGGCGTGGGGTCGGAGATCCTGATCAGCTTTTATCCGATTCGCTGGGTGCCCAAGCGCGTGAGTTGGATGGCGCGCATCACCGAGTTCGAATGGAACAGCCATTTTTGCGACGAGCAGATGCACGGGCCGTTCGCGAGGTTCCTTCACCGCCATGGGATTGAAGCGGAGACGCATGAGGGCGTGGAAGGGACACGGGTAAGCGATGCGATCGAGTTCACGTTGCCCTTCGGATGGTTGGGCGCACTCGGAGCGGGATTTGTGCGCGGGAGTCTGAAGAGATCGTTCAAGCATCGGCAGAAGCGGTTGCCGGAGATTCTGGAGACTGCAGCGCATCAGGCGATGCGGCAGGCATAGCGAGCAGTTATTTGCGTGTCAGCAACGCGTCGCGATTGACGACGTTGCCATCGACGATGAGGTCGACGATGCGGCGCGCATTCCATATGTTCTGCGTCGGGTCGCCATCGACGACGAGAATGTCGGCGCGTCGTCCGGGCGCAACGAGGCCGAGTTCATTCCATCCAAACTGAAGCGAGTAGTTGTTTGTGGCCGCGGCGAGGGACTCGCGCGGCGAGAGGCCGAGGCGCACCAGCATTTCAAGTTCGGTGTGCATTGAAATGCCGGGCATGGATCCGAAGGCCGCAGCGCCGCTTGCGGCGAGGTAATGCGGAAAAGCCGAAAAAATAGATTGATTGATGCGCCACAAGCGAGTGGCGGACTGATCGGCTTTTTTGCGCTGACCTTCTTTGAGGTAGCGCTGACCCATCATGGGGAGATGATGCGCCCAGGATGCGATTGAGTAATCCAATTCGCCTGTCGCAGGATTCGATGGATCGAACTGGTGGGACGGATCGAGAAGCGCGGCAGCCGGTTCCTTCCAAAGATTGCGATGATCAGGGAGGCGCGTGTAATAGAGGCTGAACGTGGGCATCAGCGCGGCATGATGGGCTGCCAGGAAATTCGCGTAGGTGCGCCAATGGGGGTCAGTGGCGGGCAGGCGCTCGGAGTAATCGTAGGCGGTGTTGGCGGCGCCATCTTCAGGTTCGTCGACGAGGGGCCGCTGCAATTCATCGGGAATGACTCCCAGTTCGTAGCGGCTCATGTGGAGCAGCGAATCGACGCCGGCTTCGATTCCGACCTGGTAGGGAGTGGAGACAAATTCGCCGTAAGTGACCAGGCCCATGGTGTGTGCGCGGGCTATGATCCATTGCACGTTGGCAGCGGTGAGATTGTGGCCGAGCCACAGAACGCGGGTGCCGAGCTTTGCGGTCGCGGCGATCTGGAGTGCGGAGTCCTCGGGGCTGAGTTCGACGGGGTGCGCGCCTTCTTTGAGCCTGGCGGCCCACTCAGGATCTTTCGCAAGCAGGCTCCAGTCATCGGTCGAGCCGATTGAATCGAGAAGGTAGAGGTGCGGGCTGGGGTCGGCATTGAAATCGATGAGCCCGCGTCGGTCGTCGCCTGAGGCCACAACGGTGGTGACGCCCATGTACAGGTCGGCGCTGGCCTGGCCCTGCGAATTCATTCCCGCAAAACCGTCAATCAGGCCAGGGATGATGAATTTCCCGGTGCAGTCGATGACACGCGCGCCTTTGGGGATGGGCACTTCAAAGCGTGTACCAACATCGGTGATACGCCCATCGCGGAGAATGACGACGGCATCTGCAATGTCCTTTGCGGAGCGGCCCCAATCGGTGACATCGACGACGGTACCGCCTGCCAGGACCAGCGGCGGAGGTTCCACGATGGGAGGCTTCGTAAGACCGGGGAGCTGCGTCTGCGGCCAGGCGATGAGTCCGGCCAGTGCTACACCGCACATCCCGATGGCAACGTGTCGAACGAGTCGCATAGATGAACTGGTCTTTCGAGGATTGTCGCATAGCGTTTTGAAGATCACCATCGCGCATTCCAGACCAATGCAAGGCTTAGATGCCGGTGTTGACTGAAGAGAAACTGGCCGCCGGAGACCATTGCGCCTGGGAGCGCTCGCGTCTGGAAGAGCCGTGGCGGGGATGCGAGCGCAGCGCATGGATGGGATGGAGGGAGCATTGTGCGTGGGATGGGAAAGCCGCTCAACTGGCAACGAGCGTAGGCCGGCGACGACGCGCAAGCAAAGGGAGGACTTGCGCCTGGGCATCGTCGACGGTAAGGCCATACTTGGCACGGAGATCTTCCACTTTGCCGTGTTCGATAAATTGGTCGGGCCAGCCGATGCGCACGACGGGAACCGTGTTGCCTATTTCCTCGAGCGCTTCCATCACCGCGGAGCCGAAGCCGCCCATCTTGACGTGGTCTTCGAAGGTCACGAAAGCGGCCACGCGCTGGGCGTACTCCTCAAGTAGAGCGCGATCAAGCGGCTTGACGAAGCGCGGATTGATGACCGCGGCAGAGTAGCCGTTGCGTTCGAGACGGCGGCCAAGTTCCTGCGCGAGCACGGTCATGGGGCCAAGGCCGAGAATCGCTACATCGGAACCGTTGACGAGTACCTCGGCTTTGCCGACGGGAAGCGCGACCGGCACAGCCTTGCGTGCGACACCGGAACCGACGCCGCGCGGATAGCGGATGGCGCTGGGGCCGGGCAGCTCGAGCGCGGTCTGCATCATGTCAGCAAGTTCGTCTTCATCTTTGGGGGCCATCAGGACCAGTTCGGGAATACCGCGGAGATACGCGATGTCGAAGAGACCATGATGCGTGGGGCCGTCATCGCCGGAGAGACCGGCACGGTCCATGCAGAAGACGACGGGAAGCTTTTGAAGGCAGACGTCGTGAATGACGGGATCGAAAGCGCGCTGCAGGAAGGTGGAGTAAATGGCGCAGAATGGACGGAAGCCGCGCGTGGCCATGCCGGCAGCGAAGACTACCGCGTGTTCCTCTGCGATTCCAACATCGAAATAGCGCTTGGGATGACGGGGACGAAACAGATCGAGCCCAGTGCCATTGGGCATGGCGGCGGTGATGGCTACGATGCGCTCATCCTTTTCGGCCAGGTCAGCCAGCGTGGTCGCGAATACTTCAGAGAAGGTCGGCTGTCCGGCAGGCTTGGTGAGACCGGTCTCAGGATCGTAGGGTCCGAGGCCGTGGAACTTCTTCTGTCCGTCGAGCGCGGGCTGATAGCCGCGGCCCTTTTGCGTAAGAACATGGAGCAAAACTGGGTGATCGGCAGCCTTGAGGAANNAGCATGCTCTTGGCAGCTTCTTCGGCGCGCCGGGCAAGAGTGACGGCTGTTTTGCCGCCGATTTTGCGCACGATGCGCTTGGCCGACTCGTGCAGGTGCTGATAGTGCTCGTTGGTGACGATGCGGTGGAAGTAGCGGGCNNTTGCGGTCGATGGACCACTCATTGTCGTTGAGAACGATGATGAGCCGCTTGGTCTGCTCTCCAATGTTGTTGAGAGCTTCAAATGAAATTCCGTTGGTGAATGCTGCGTCGCCGGCTACGGCGATTACATGCTCAGAGCCTCCAGCAAGGTCGCGAGCCACGGCCATACCCAGAGCTGCGGAGAGCGCGGTGCCGGCATGACCGGCACCGAAGGAGTCGTGCTCACTCTCGGTGCGGAGCATGAAACCATTCAACCCCCCGGGCTGTCGGATCGTGGCAAAGCGATCACGCCTGCCGGTGAGGATCTTATGGATGTAGGCCTGGTGGCTCACATCGAAGAGAATCTTGTCGGCAGGCGTGTCGAAGACCGTGTGGAGGGCCAGAGTGAGTTCGACGACACCGAGATTGGGGCCGAGATGACCACCCGTTTTCGACAAGGATTGGATCAGGAAGGTGCGAATCTCCTCAGCCAGCTGCCCCATCTGCGGAAAACTCATGCGCTTGAGGTCAGCAGGCGAGTGAATCGACTCCAGCAATACCCCCATGTTTTCCCTTCCCCCCAAATGGACCAGGGCTTTCAAAGGCTGACGGGCCGGGCTGATGTGCCAGGCAGCCGTAGCCACGTCTTCGGCGTGCAACGCGAAGATGAACGGTCGGTTCGGGTCTCTAAAGCTGGGAGACGCGTCGAAGTTCATCGTCAAGTATATCAATCGGCCGCGTCGGAGGACTCTCGAATTGGCAGGCCGCCTGCCGGATTGGACGCGCCGGATTGGACGCGCCGGATTGCCCGCGGTGTCGCGTATTTTGCTCACGCCTTGATTACACGGCGGATAAACACGGGAAGTTGTAGCATGGGATTGAGGAAATGGAACAGGAGGCGTAGGCGTGCGCAGAGTTGCTTTGGCGGTGGGTATGGGTGTGTTTGCTGCCGTCCTGAGCGGACCACATCCGCTCATTGGACAGCTACCAGAACCGGGCGCCGCGGCGACAGCGCCGAATCCACTTTCCGACACAACCGTCAAGCCGGGAAAAGTCCTCCTTTTCGATCTGGAAGCGCGCTTTGCCAAAGATGTGGC
>PLTV01000035.1 GCA_003164635.1 Acidobacteriaceae bacterium | reverse complement strand
CCTCCTCCCACCACCACCACGTCGAACGATGCGTTCATCCCGTCACCACGTCCATCCCGTCGGCACAGGTCAGCAGGCAGGTTCGCCGGTGCGCCACCCCATTCACCGTCGCCCGGCACTCCATGCAAATCCCCATGCCGCACAGCGGACCACGAATCTCCCCGCTCACCGAAATCCGGCAGGCCCCTCCCGCCGACATCACGGCCGCCGCGACGGACATGCCATCTGCCACGAGCAGGCGCTTTCCGTTCACCGTAATCCAACAGCTCCCGCTCATTTCCGACTCCCGCTCTTGCTGCTCGTAGGCACCACCACCCGGCGTCCCTCCGATTCTATCGATTCCTCTGCGCCCGTATTTTTCGCCTCACCGCACACGCATCGCGACCCTCCAGCACCCCAATCGCCGTGTTCTTCCTGGCTCCTCCACAAACATTCACACGCATGACACGCACCCCTCGCAGAAAATACAATGGAGTGTATCGACGCCAATAGGAACGGAAATCTTGACTAAGCTACAAACAGAAATCACCAAATATAGCGCCCCGGAACTTGAGAAGCTGGTCCTCGCAGCGCAACCGAANNACCAGCGACTGGATCGACAACCGCTATCGTTCCTATCTCGCCGGCAAAGTCAGCGAACTCGACATCTGCGGCGAAATGGTGCAGATTTATGCCGGTCTGCGCGAGCAGGAGCTGCGCGAGGCCGCCGCCGAGTATGTGGGTAAATTTGTGATGGGACGCGTCTTCCCTGAAATCGCCTCCCTTCTCGCCTCCCTCCGCCAGGCCGGAGTCGAGATCTGGGCCGTCAGCTCCACCAATCGCTGGGTTGTGAGCGAGGGTGTGCGCGCTTTCGGCATTCCCGAGCAGCGCGTTCTGGCCGCCGACGTTCGCGTCACCAATAACCTCATCACCAGCGAAATCACCGCCGTCCCCACCGATGAAGGCAAGGCCGAGTCTCTCCGGCGCGCCGGGCTGCCTAACCCCGATGCCGTCTTTGGCAATTCCATCCACGACCTCGCCATGCTCGAAATCGCGCGCCAGCCATTCCCCATCAACCCCTCGCCGGCACTCCTTGAAGCTGCCGCGAAGCACGGTTGGGGCTACTTCCGCCCTCAAACCGCCGAAGGCTTTGAAGCAGCGGTCGCCGGAGAATAGTCTCCCCACGCGAAAGTATTTGCGCCATTTGATCCGCCGCATGGGACAAATACCCCTCCGGTTCCCCATTTCTTTTGAAGCGTTTACACTGGAAGTGTGCCGGATGCTCAGAACCCAACCGCTCCCCGCCCCGCTGGCCCCGCACTGCGGTTCGTCGCGGCGGCCCTGATCGTGCGCGGAGGCGAAGTGCTCATCGGCCAACGCCGTCCCGACCAGCCCATGGCCTCCCAGTGGGAGTTTCCCGGCGGAAAAATCGAAGCCGGTGAAAGCCCTGAGCAGGCTCTGGCCCGCGAGCTCGAAGAAGAGCTGGGAATCCACGCCGTCATCGGCCCCCGCGTTACTCACATCCGCCACAACTATCGCCACGGCGGCGCCGTCGACCTTCAGTTCTTCGCGGTGCACGAGTTCTCCGGCGAAGTCCAGAACCGGATCTACCACGAAGTGCGCTGGACCAAACTCGAAGACCTGCCTTCCTTCGACTTCCTGGCCGCCGACCGCGGCCTCATCCGCGACCTTGCCGACGGCAAGCTGCTGTAACTCCGGTCAGGCTTCCGGCCGTAGCCTCCTCAGGCTCTCGACGGACGGGACAAAATAATAGGAACCAGTGAACGGCTGCGTATAGCGAGTCAGCGCGTCGCGCGTTCCGGTGATCAGGCCGGCGCTGCGAGTCCCGCGAGATTCTTCACCACAGCACGAGCCATGTCGAAGAGCACGTCGCCAGTGGGCGTGTCTTCGGGAGCAAGCGCACGCCAGAGTTCAGACCTGAAACCGATGACGAAGTTCACACCCCCCGTAGTGGTGCGCGGTTCCCGGATCGAAGAGATCGTGGAGAAGAACTCCGGGCTCCTCTTTGCGTCCAGAATGTCGAATTCCAGATACGCGTGCGAAGAAGTTCCCAGGGCAACTATGCCGGCCTGTGGCGTGTACATGCGGGCATTCTATCGGGCGCCCTCCGCGTCAATCGGATGAAGTTCAACCGAAGGAAACCCCAACGTCCGGTGCCCCATCCACTCCGTGGTCTCATCGCGGAATGGGTGGGAAAGCACGAAGCCCGTGCGAGCGAAAAGCGAGCGCCCGCCCCCCCAAAAAGGTGGCTGTGTCCCCATGGAGGGAACAGGGGCCTTCAGGCTCCTGAAAAACGTCGCCTTCCAATACGGCCTTCAGGCCCGGACTTTCTCGATCGAGCCGGGAACGGCCAATGTGCTCCGCTCACTTCGCAGATTCATCGTGAAGTGAGTGGGAAAGCACGAACCCCGTGCGAGCGAACAGCGAGCGCCCCCGCCCCACCGCAGGTGGTCAGTGTCCGGGCAGCATGCCCCATAGCATCATGCCCGTCATCCCGATCACAATCACGCTGGTTCCCCACGCGATCCAATTCCATGCGCGCGAGTTCTTGTGCTCGCCCATCAGATCGGTGCGGTTGATCAGCAGCAGCATCAGGATAATCACCACCGGCAGCAGCACGCCGTTCAGCACCTGCGACAGAATTGCGAAGCTGATCAGCTTCGAATCCGGCAGCACCAGCACGGTCAATGCGCCGCCTGCAATCAGCAGCGTATAGAGCCAATAAAACAGCGGCGCTTCTTTGAAATTTTTGTCCACGCCTGACTCAAACCCCATGCCTTCGCACACCGTGTACGCCGTGGAAAGCGGCAAAATCGACGCGGCGAACAGCGACGCGTTGAAAAGTCCGAAGGCGAACAGCACGAATGCATAATCCCCGGCAAGTGGCCGCATCGCCTCTGCCGCATCCGACGCCCACTGAATTGCGCCCATCCCATGCACATACAGGGTCGCCGCGCAGGCCACAATAATGAACCACGCCACGATGTCGGTGAACAGGCTGCCCACAACCACGTCCAAACGCGACGTCGCGTAGTCCTTGACGCGAATCCCCTTCTCCACAATCGACGATTGCAGATAGAACTGCA
>PLTV01000332.1 GCA_003164635.1 Acidobacteriaceae bacterium | reverse complement strand
TGGAGTCAAAGCCGTAGAGGGCATTGTCGTAGCCGATGGAGGCGACGTCGCCGCGCACCAGGCTCTGGAAATCGACGTAAGCCTTGGTGGTGATTTCCCCGGCGATGACAACGAGGCCGGTAGCGGTGAGGGTTTCGGCGGCTACGCGGCTGTAGGGGTCCTGTTCGAGGCAGGCATCCAGGATTGCGTCCGAGACCTGATCCGCGATTTTGTCGGGGTGGCCCTCGGTGACAGACTCAGAGGTAAACAAAAAGCGATCGCTCAACTTCCAACTCCTTCCCAATCAAGGGGATTATGGGCTCGCCGTGGGCGAATTCTTCGCGCTAAGGGATTGTCCCTGGAAAGCCGACAGGACAGCGAGTGGTAGGCGAAACTCGGATCCGAACGAGGGCTTTAAGCAAAGCGGCCAGGCGCCAACGAGTACCCGATTATGGTAACGCAGCGAGCGAGGGTGGGCCAAGCGCATCCAGTGAATGGAGAGCAAACGCATCTGAAGAGGGTTTTGGGCGGCCTGAGGGGAACGGGCGAGAGAAGCGGCCGATTGTTGCCGCGCGAACGGGGAAACCTAAATGCCGAAGAAGGGGAGAACCCGGGCGAGCGAGGAATGAGCTGAGGCAGGGACGGCATGGAGGTTGGCCGCATGGCCCGGCAGGACGGTGGGCCACCACCCGGCGCGAACGCCCAGATAGCGCCAGACCAGGAAGCTGGCGACACCGACGACACATGCCAGTGCAAGAGCGCCGGCCCAGCGCATGCGCAGTTCCATAGCATCGCGGCGCTGCATGCGTTCCTTGCCAACATTGGAAGCAAAGGCAGTCCAGCCGCGGTCGTCGTCAAAGGTAGCGCCGGAGACGCCGGAGGCCTGGAGGAAGCGTTCTGTCCAGTCGTGGGTGTCGAGGCCGAGGGCGCCGGTGTAGCCGCGGACAATGCCTTTGGAGAGGATGCCGCCGGGAAGCAGCCGGAATCGCTCCTGCTCCAGGGCCACGAGGTGGCGCTGGCTGATTTTTGTAATTGCCGTGATGTCTTCCAGCGCGATGCCGCGAGCGAGCCGCTCCATGCGCAGGTCTTCACCAAATTTGCCCATTCTCAACCCAAATCAGGTAACGTACCCTAAAGTTCCAGTTGCCTCTAACCATAAGCCCGATTGACTTTCCAGTCAATGAAAACAGGGGGTTTTCCCTTGTTTGCAACGAAGCTCGAACGAGGGAGCCAAGTTGGGATGTGTCCTGAAAATATACTTTCGGCGGTTTGGGCGCAATGTGCCTTTCGTCACTGGGCCTTTCCACAGCCCAACGCCGGGGCATTGCGAGCAGCCTGAAAATGGCCACCGGCTGGTAGGCTGATAGAGAGAAAGGGCGCCTCATCCCCCTTGCTTTCCGGTCTTACACCGGATGGAGAACGATGAACAAGCTCATCCTTGCCAACCTTATACACCGCCCGGTGCGCTCCATCATCAGCGTGCTTGCGGTGGCCATTGAAGTGATGATGATCCTCTCGATTGCCGGCATTTTCATGGGCATGCTGAACGACACCAAGCAGCGGCAGAACGGAATCGGCGCGGATCTGATGATGCGGCCGCCCGGCACCTCGATGATGATCGGCATGAACGGCGCGCCCATGCCCATCAAATTTGCCGAAGCCGTTCGTAAATTGCCGCACGTCGCCATCGTTTCGCCGGTGAATGCAAAGTTTGTCACCGAGGGCAAGATCGAGATTATTTTTGGCGTCGATTACGACACATTCAAGGCGCTCAAGCCCTTCGAGTTTATTGCCGGCGGGCCGTTCACGGGGCCGGATGACGTGATCATCGACGACATCTTCGCAGATTCGGGCAAGGGATACCATGTGGGCGATACGCTTCAGGTTTCGAATCATCCCTTTCGCATTTCTGGAATTGTGGAGCATGGCAAAGGTGCTCGAAAAATGATCCCGCTGGAATCCATGGACAGGCTGACCGACGCGGAAGGGAAGGCGTCGTTGTTTTATATCAAGTGCGACAGCCCGGACAATGACAACCTGGTCATACAGGAGATTCACGCCACACCCGGCCTGGGGAACTATCCCGTGGAGACTGTCGACGATTACCTGGCGGAGATGACTCCCGACAAACTTCCCGGCTTCAACATCGCACTCGATGTTGTCACCGTGATTGCGGTCGTGGTGGGATTCCTCGCTATCTTCCAGTCAATGTATACGGCCGTGCTGGAACGCACCCGCGAGATCGGCATCCTGAAATCCATGGGCGCTTCAAAGCTGACCATCGTGGATGTTGTGCTTCGCGAGACCGCGGCGATGGCACTGGCCGGTGTGGTCCTGGGGATTGCCGGAACCTACTTGGTGCAGTTCATGATGAAGTATCTCTTCCCCATGCAGCACTTCGAGATCACGGGAATATGGATCGCGCGCGGCGTTGGCATTGCCTTCCTGGGCGCGATGGTTGGGGCTCTCTATCCTGCGTGGATGGCAGCCCGCAAGGACCCGATCGAAGCCCTCGCCTACGAATAAGCACCTGCGGTGCGGCAGACGCTCGCTTTTCGCTCGCAGAAGATTTGTGGTCTCCCGAGACAGTCGCCGGGAAGAACAAATGGATGCCTGCCACGCTGAGTGATCGTTCTCGCCCGCGGCGCGCTTCTCGATCTGGCCGTCGAAGTATTCCGCGTCGGGGTCGAAGGAACTGCGCAGATACTGTTCCACGGAAACAAAGGACGTCGTGGCTGCCATGGTTCCTCCTTTGCACATCACCTTAATCCCAATCAATTCCTGTACGGCTGCACCTTTGGCCACGCGCGCTTTACGGAAGTTCAGCCGATCCGACCGTTCAAGGCTCTCTTCGGGGACCGCGCAGACATGTACAATCGCGGCGTTTGTGGAGAGCCCATGAGAATCGCTCTGAAAAGTAAACCTACCACGCTTGCTATGTCTTTTTCTCTTGCACTTCTACTTGTTGGCGCAATCGCGCTTCCGGCCCAGGACACCCCTCCCGTTGCCGTAAGCCCGTCCTCGATGCCTAAACTGGGGACGGTGGATCCGCGATTTGTTTCGTACAACGTGGAGATGGTTGAAGTGACCGGCGGACGATTCTGGAAGCCCTATAAATCGGCAACTGAAACGCAAGCGGCAAAGCCCGCAACCGCCGGCAATGCAAATCAGCCACCGGGCATGTCGTCTGATCTTTACCAGTATCGGCCGCCCATCAACCTGGCGAATCCACGGTTGCGCAAACTGGCTGAAGCATTCGGCCCGTCGTATGTGCGCGTGAGCGGAACCTGGCAGAACAGCACGTACTTCCAGAACAGCGACCAGGCGCCAACCGCCGAGGCGCCCAAGGGTTTCAAGGGTGTGCTTACGCGCGCGGAATGGAAGGGCGTGGTGGATTTCGCTCATGCGGTCGACGACGAGATCGTCACGTCGTTCGCGGTGAGCGCCGGAACGCGTGCCAACGATGAAGCGTGGACGTCTAGCCAGGCGAAGGAATTCGTCGACTACACGCGCAGCATCGGAGGCCACCTTGCGGCCGCGGAGTTTATGAATGAGCCGACCTTTCCGGTGATTGGCGGCGCTCCGGCGGACTATGATGCCGCGGCCTTTGCGCGCGACGCAAAACAGTTCGCGACCTTCCTGAAGAAAGAATCGCCGCAGACGGTCTTTCTCGGTCCCGGCGGCGTGGGCGAAGGTGTTTCTTTAACGCCACAGGGAATGAAACTGCTGGGCTCGCCGGATCTGATGCAGGCGACCGGTGGGATTTTCGATGCGTTCTCATATCACTTTTATGGAACGGTATCCAGCCGCTGCATGGGCAAAATGAGCGGTGACAAAGCGCTCACGGCGGAGTGGCTTGACCGCACCGATGGCGCAGAAAAGTTTTACGCGGACCTGCGGGACAAGTACCTGCCGGGGAAGAATCTGTGGTTGACGGAGACCGCGGAAGCGGCATGCGGCGGCGACGCGTTTGCCGCGCAGTTTGTGGATGTGTTCCGTTATTTGAATCAACTCGGCACGCTGGCACAGAAAAACGTGCAGGTGGTGATGCACAATACGTTGGCCGCGAGCGATTACGGTCTGCTGAACGAAGAGACTCTGCAACCACGGCCCGATTTCTGGGCCGGGCTGCTTTGGAAGCGCACCATGGGCGAAGTTGTGCTTGATCCGGGCACACCGAAGGACGGAAGCCTGC
>PLTV01000270.1:4055-6395 GCA_003164635.1 Acidobacteriaceae bacterium | reverse complement strand
GCAACGGCTTCCCGATTCTTGCCTTGCTGTTCGAGCATGAGCGCGGCCTGCCGTTGCGGATCGGGAACCGGCGCATTCTGGCCAAATCCAGTTGCGCTCGCAACCACGGCCAATAGAATGCTTAGGATCGCAACCGGTCTCACGGATTCCTCGTTTCAATTTTATAAGACGTATTGGGCGCAGAAAAAGGGCGCGGCGAGTGGTCACTCGCCGCGCCCGGTTACGGACTTAAGTTAGAACACGAACTTGCCGCCCAGTTCCAGTACGCGAGGATCGTTCGTGCTGGTGACCTGGCCGAACGTGTCACCCGAGTTCAGCTTGGTGCTGAACGGGTACGTGTTCTGCGGGTTGAAGCTGGTGTTGATGCCGTTCGCTTCAGTGTGGTTGAAGGTGTTGAACGACTCGAAGCGCAGTTCAAAGTGCGCCCGCTCCGTGATCGAGAACGACTTGTAGAGCGAGGTCGTGAAGTTCACACGGCCCGGGCCTACAACTGCGTCCTTGCCCGCTGTGCCGAAGCCCATATTCGGGCCGCCCAGCCATTGCGGGGTTACACTCGAGAACTTCGACGTATCGAAGTAGTTGTTCATCTTCTTCGGATAAGACATCTTGCCGCTCGCATTGGGGCGAACCGTGTAGCCGCCGCCCAGACCGACCGGGTCATAGCCGTTGTTGCTGTTGTTGGCTACGCCGCCGGCGCCGGTCACAACCGCAGGTAAACCGGACTCGTCGATGAACGTTCCGGCGACTTCCCAGCCACCCAGAAGCGAGTGCGCAATGTCCGTCCCCTTCGAGAAGAACGGCAGTTTGTACACGTAGTTGGCGTTCAGCATCTGGCGCCGATCCAGCGCGCCGGAGCCCTTGTCGTATTTCAGGTTCCAGGGGTTGCTGACGCAGCAGTTGTTGTCGTACGACTGAATGTCGATTTCGTGCGACCACGTATAATCGAGTTCGCCGCTCAGGCCCCACTTGTTCTGCAAACGGAGACCGGTCTGGAATCCGCTGTAGTTTCCGTTGGTGCCCATTTCCTGCTGGATAATGCTGCCATAGCCCTGGAAGGTGCGGAACTGGTTCAGACCGGCGGGCCATACCGCGGCGCCGCTTGGATACTGTGCACCAAAACCGTTCTTGCAATTGGCGTCCACACCGGCTGCACCCTTGTTGCCGTCGGCATAGTTGCCGCCGTCGCCGTCCAGGCAGGTGAGTTGAGCAGTGACCGTGCCGCTTCCGTAAGGATTGGGTACGGTGGTTGAAACACCGATATCGGACAACGGCATGTTGTTGATGTAGCGGTTATCCCACTGATGCCACGCCAGGTTGCCCACGTACTGAACCACCCAGATCATCGAGGGCTTCAGTTCGTGCTGCACACCAAGGCTGTACATGGCTACGGCGGGTGGGTTGTAGTCGCGCGGCGCCAGATTCTCGGCGCTGGTGGCGAAGATCGGGAAACCAAGCGCAGCTGCGTTCGCGCCAGTGTTCCAGTTCGTGCCCGGATTGCTCAGGAACGTGTTGTTGATGCCCAGGTTATAGGCAAACGGCGCGTTGGTCGCCGCGTTGTAAATGTCGTTGCCCTGGGTGCGCTCGAAGAACGTTCCGAAGCCGCCGCGGAGAACGGTCTTGCCGTTTCCGAAGAGATCTTCAGAGAAGCCCACGCGAGGTTGAATTGTGTCGTACACGTTCTTGACCAGGCCCTTCGGGAATCCTTCCACTCCTGCCAGTCCCATGCCGTTCAAATAGAACTGTACGGAGTTGACGGTCGTGACGGTCGGGCTGCTCGGATCGATGGTGCCGGCAGTGGTCCAGACCGGAAGTTCCGACTGGTTGTAGGTGGTCGGGTCAAAGTTGGAGAGTTGGTTTTGGCGCTCCCATGCATGCGGCAGGGCATCGTAACGAAGCCCGAGCTGCAAGGTAAGCCGCGGAGTGACGTGCCAGTTATCCATCGCGTAAACCGAGGGAGTCTGGTTCACGTAGTGGCGAATCGGCACAGCCTGGTACTGCGAATAGCTGCTGGTCAAGCCAAGCAGCAGGTCCATCAAGCTGTCGTTGGTGGTGCTGCTGGGGCTATAGTCGCCCTGCTCGTCACCGAACAGCTGCTGGTTCTTGGTGTAGCGGTTGTAGCTGAAGCCGAACTTCATGGCGTGCTTGCCCATGGTGTATGAAAGATCGACCTTGGGCTCGTAGTCTTCAGCCGCGTTGTGCCATGGTGCAGAACCCGTATCTTCTGCAGTTCCATAGGGTCCCAGGTAGCCCATGCCGGGAAGCGATTTGCGCGTGATTGCAAAGCTCGGCGCTACCGGGTTAACGCTCCAGCCCGCCGGCTTGTTGCCGTTGGCGCTGTTC
>PLTV01000270.1:0-3968 GCA_003164635.1 Acidobacteriaceae bacterium | reverse complement strand
ACGACATCGTCGCGCACGTTGATCGGGTTCGACGCGTTGGTGATGTTCTTGTCCTGCCCGGCCACGTTCGACTTCGGCAACACGCCCGAATTCAGGTAAAGAACTCCGTTCGGATCGAACAGCGACGCAGGAATCGTGTTGTTCGGGAACGGCGTGTTGGGAACCAGCCCCAGCGGAAGTAGATTGTTGATGTAGTACTGCGACGAAGTGGAGATATTCGGCACTACGAGTTTGTTGCCGCTGCTGAATCCAGGTGCCACATAGGTCAGGTTCTGACCGGCGACTGGAATGTCGGCTGCATCGATTGTGTTCTGCTCGTTGGTGCCGGCGCTCGATAGAATCTTGCGCCACTCTTCGTTCCAGAAGAAGAAGGTGTGCTGCCGGTCCTGGTTGTACAGCTTCGGAATAAACAGCGGACCACCGATATTGCCACCATAGATGTTGTAGTGCGTGGCTGCACGCGGCGTAATCGGCGTCGAAAGCTTGTTGAAGAAGCTGTCCGCGTCGTAATCGGTGTTGCGGTTGAACTCGAACAGTTCGCCGTGGTACTTCTGCGTGCCGCTCTTGAGCGAAAGGCTCATNNTACCGTAATCCGGAGGATAGTTCGAAGACAGCATCGTGAACTCGGCGATTGCGTCCTGAGAAGGCATGATGTCCATGCCGCCGGCGCCGCCGCGGTCATCTGCTTCGCCGCCATCAATCAGCCAGATGTTGTGGCTCTGACGAAGGCCGTTCACCTGGATGGTGAAGCTGGCCGCTACTGAGGTTGGCGTGTTCGAGTCAGGCAGGTCGGAGCTGACGCCCAGGCCCAGCGAGGCAAGAGCTGCGAAGTTGCGGTTTTCGGTCGCGATTTCGCTGATCTGTTCCGAGTTAATCAGCGTGCTGACCACGTTCGAGTCGGCCTGCACCGCAAGGGCGTCGGCTTCCACGGTGACAGTCTGCGTTTCCGCGCCGACGGTGAGCTTGATATCGGCACGAGCGGTTTGCGATACGTTGACCACGATGCCGTTCTGGGCAAACGACTCAAAGCCCTTGGCGGTCACCTTCATGTTGTAATTGGCTGGGTTCAAACCGGGAATGTCGTACAACCCGGTGGAGCCACTGGCAGTCGTACGACTCTCGCCCGTTCCAGGATCGGTGACTACGATCTTTGCTCCCGCAACGACCGCCCCCGTCTGGTCGGTGATGATACCGGTGATCTCCGAGTTAGCCTGCGCAAATGCCCCCGCGCATGCCAACACAAAGAACAACGGCAACAGGAGATACATGTATCTCGCTTGTCTCATGTGACCTTCCTTTTCAAATTGTTGCTTTTGGTTGGTTGGTTCTTCGATCGCGTTCCCATCGCCACGGTATGAAGCCGTCAAAATGGATTCGGACTCCGGGTTGAATCGCTGCCGTTTGCGCGCCGGGCGATCTGCGTTTTCCGCTTCGATCGTCCCTTTCGCCGCCAGATGTGACGACGCCCCCTCGGTCTCATCCGCATTTACGGAGAGCCGCGAAGGCAGGCACTCTGGCACAAATTCGCTCAAATACACCGATTTACCTGGTTGTCCTGAATTGCGACCGAGCCATTTAACGCGCGCGAATTGAGAATTGTCAAGCAGAAAATCCATTTACTAAACAACCCTCCGTCCGCCCGGCCCGTCTATTCAGCCTCCTTCAGAACTGCCTGAATTTGGCTGCCGGCAATCGTGTGCCGGATGCGGGATGTTGTCTACTTCGTACTTCTGCCGAAGTGCTCCTCTTATCCTTCGGCAATCCTTTGGCTCCTGAAACCGCTTCTTCGGGTCAGAATCTCACCCGAATTGCACTGCAAACGGTCCCAGCTTTTTCCCATGAATGGAAGATGAAAAACCGTCATTCTCCACTTTTTGGAATCCGCGCACTCAAACGTTTAAGCAGCCTGCGTGCAAGTCACCTGTCTTTGAGCCGGGAGACATTTAATGCCTCTTGCCGAACGATTGTCAAGCCGCTTTGGTGGGAGATTACGCGGCTCCGCGCGCCGATTTCTGCTCCATAGCGGGCCAGTGGCGCGAAACCCTAGAAAGAACAAGGTCTAGCTGGGATTACTTACGTGACACCTGTTGTAAATCGATTCTTCCAATTCGAAAGAATTCACCGGCAGGAGGGGAGAGCCCGTCATTTTCCCTTACGAATTCGCGGCGAGATCGAACACCAATCCATCGCGGTTGCCGATAAGACCCGATGAGGGTTCAAATTGTGTCTATTTAAGATATTTCTCTATTGCAACCGAACCTGGTCTCTCAATTGCCGGGCTGTCGCCTCGAGAAAAGTCTCCACACTGGTGCCCGCAGGCAGTTCCAAACCGGATTTGGCTTGGATGGCCGCCGCGATGCGGGCCGCCAGCCTTTCGCGCGTTTCCAGGCTCATGTCCAGCCGGCGCGCAAAGAACCCCTCAAGCACTTCGAGGTCCGCCGCGGAAAGCCTGCCAACGACCATAGCGGGAAGAGTGATCGCCGTATGCGGCTCCGGCATCGGCGTCCGCTCGAAGAGCTGAGCCGTGAAGGTCCTCGAGCTGGCATCGCCCCCCAAAGGCGCATCCGGATCCCGGTCTCTCACGACCAGCGTTCCCGCCGCCAGGTCACCCAGTCGTTGGTGCTGCCTGGTCACGAACATCGCAATGACGCCAACCGCGTAAAAGAACGGAAGTTGGTCGACGTAGCGAACCAGGTTGCGCGCCATCGACTCCAAAAGACTGATCGAGCGGCCTGATCGCTGAATCACCCGGACCCGCGCCACGCGCTTACCGGGGGTGCGGCCATTCCAAAACGCTTCAAACAGCGTGAAGTAGCCCCAGTTGAAGAGGAACAGAATAAAGATCGCGATAGCTTCGGCCCATTGCGCCGATTTGGGCCGAAAAGCCCGCAAGGCCGGCAAAAAGAGAAGCGCCAGAATCCCCACCAGGAACAAACCTGCGCCCCAGATCAAATAGTCGACCAGCAGTGCGATAAAGCGGCTGCCGATTCCCGCCAGCGGCATCTCGATACTGACCAGTTCGGGAGTGTCGATGCTAAGATTGTCTGGGCTTAGCTGGTCCGGCCGCAGGTTTCCGCCAACGTCCATGGCTCAAATCCTCTCAAACCAGTGGATTGCCAAGCGACGGCCCCACTGGGACCGCCTCTCCGCACTTCTGGCGCAATCCGGCACGGGCGGCCTCAAACAGCTCTCTCGCTCGGAATTGCAGGAGATGGCCCTCCTCTACCGCCAGGTGGCAGCCGATCTCTCTGTCCTGCGACAGGATGCGACCGCTCGCACCTATGCCGATCACGTGAATCAACTGCTGGCTCGCGCTCACCATATCATCTATTCCGGCCGTAAGACGAGTCTGCGCTCTCTGTTCCTTTTTCTGCGCGACGAATACCCGGCAGTCTTCCAGCGCCAGATCGCCTTCGTCCTCGCTTCTCTCATCGTCTCCGTTTCGTTTGGGCTGCTCGGCGCTGTGCTCACCAGCGCCCGCCCCGAATTCATGCGCCACTTTGTCGGCCCGGACATGATTGCCACAATGGAGCGCCATCAGATGTGGACGGAATCCATCGTCTCCGTGGCCCCGCGCGAAACCAGCCACATCATGACCAACAATCTCAGTGTGAGCTTCGTCACCTTCGCCGGTGGCATCACCTTCGGCCTCGGAACCTTCTATTATCTGTTCTTCAACGGCATGATGCTCGGCGTGGTGGGCGCCGCCTGCCACCAGTACGGCATGTCGCTGCCGCTCTGGAGCTTCGTTGCCGCGCATGGCTCGCTCGAACTACCCTCTATCCTCATCGCCGGAGGCGCAGGATTCCGCCTGGGCTATGCCATGCTCTTCCCCGGCGCACTTCGCTGGAAAGACTCCGTTGCCCAGGGAGGCATTGAAGCCACCCGCCTCGTCTCCGGCATTATTCCTCTGCTCGTCATCGCCGGTTGTCTCGAAGGTTTCTTCTCGCCATCGCAAGCGCCAATCT
>PLTV01000139.1 GCA_003164635.1 Acidobacteriaceae bacterium | reverse complement strand
TAGCCGATGTCGGAGAGGCAGCGGCAGAGAGTTTTGCCGATCTCCTCGCGCATCTTCGGCGTGACCTGAAGGCTGGGCGCTTCTTCAATCAACTTTTGATGGCGGCGTTGAATTGAGCACTCGCGCTCAAAGAGTGTGGCCACGTGTCCGTGCTCGTCGGCGAGGATCTGAAACTCGATGTGGCGCGGCTGCTCGATGAACTTTTCCATGTAGAGCTCGCCGTTCCCAAAGGCGTTGGCGGCTTCAGTGCCGGCAGCGTGAAAGAGATTTGGGAGTTCTTCTGCCGTGCGGACGATGCGCATGCCGCGGCCGCCACCGCCGGCCTTGGCTTTAAGGATGACGGGAAAGCCGACTTTCTGGGCCCACTCATGCGCTTCTTCGGCTGTGGCGAGGACGCCGTCGGAGCCGGGAAGGATGGGGACCCTGGCCTTCTTCATGGCCTGGCGGGCCTTTTCTTTTTCGCCCATGAGGCGGGTGACTTCAGGCGGCGGACCGATGAACTTGATGTTGGAGGCGCGGCAGACTTCAGCGAAGTTGGCATTCTCACTGAGGAGGCCGTAGCCGGGGTGGATGGCGTCGACGTCGGCAATTTCAGCAGCGGAGATGACGGCGGGAATATTCAGATAGCTTTCGGCAAGGCGGGGTGGCCCGATGCAGATGGCTTCGTCGGCAAAGCGAACATGGAGCGAGTTGCGGTCGGCTTCACTGTAGATGGCGACGGTGCGCACGCCGAGCTCGCGGCAGGCGTTCAAGACGCGCAGCGCAATTTCTCCGCGATTGGCAACCAGTACTTTACGAAACATTCTTATCCTTTGGCAGCGGGGTTAGCGGTGTAAGCGCGTTTCGCGGAGCTAGGCGAGCTGAACCATTCGGCAAAGGTCATTGACCGCTCATCGAGCCAATCGAGCGCAGCTAACTCCGCTAGCCCCGCCTTCTCTATGTGCGAATTGAGAATAGGGGCTGCCCGAATTCGATGGGCTGGCCGTTGGTGACGAAGCATTTAACGATTTCGCCGGCGGCGTCGGATTCAATTTCGTTCATCAGCTTCATGGCTTCGACGATGCAGATGATGTCGCCTTTTTCGACGCGATCGCCGGGGGCGACGAAGGGCGAGGCGCCGGGCGAAGGCGAACCGTAATAGGTTCCCACGATGGGCGATTTTACGATGTGCAAGGCGGCGTCGGAATCGGCGGCCGGGGTGGCGGACTTGGGTGCGACCGGGGCGGAGGCGGGGGCGGCGGCCTGGGGCGCGGCGGCCACCAGCCGAGCCAGATCGGTGAGATTGCCCTGCCCTTCGGCGGGGTTGAATTTGAGCCGGATCTTCAGGTCGCCGCGATCCACTTCAAACTCAGCAACCTTATTTTCCTTGAGGAAGTCGATCAGCTGTTTTAGATCTGCGATATCTTGAGGTTTCATTCGTTCCTTAACAGTCCCACGCGCCGGGGACGGGTTCATTAGAGCTCGATGAGGGCCTTGGGCGAAGGAGTCAGGATCTGTCCTCCCGATTCGGTCACGGCCACCATATCTTCGATGCGAATTCCGAATTCACCTTCGAAATAAACCCCGGGTTCGACGGTCACGATCATACCTGGAGCCAGCCTGGTTTTCTGTCCCGCACCGACGCGGGGGTTTTCGTGAATTTCGAGGCCCACGCCATGGCCCGTGGAGTGGGAGAAAGCGTCAGCGAGCCCGGCCCGCCGTAAGACGCCACGAGCGGCCGCATCCACTTCCGAACATAGCGCGCCGGGCTGCACAGCCTGCACTCCTGCCTGCTGAGATTCAAGCACTGCCTGGTAGGTTTCGCGCTCACGGACACGTGCGCTGCCGAGGTGAACGGTTCTGGTCATATCAGAGCAATAGCCTCCGAGGATTATACCGAAGTCGAGGGTGAGAAACCCGCGGCGCGGCAAGGGCGTGGAGGTGGCGCGGCCGTGTGGGAGGGCGGAGCGAAGGCCCGAGGCGACGATAGTATCGAACGACATTCCTTCAGCTCCGAAAAGGCGGGCTTTGTACTCGAGCTCAGCGGCGATTTCAATTTCCGGAAGGCCGGGACGAATGACGGTGAGAATGTGGTCGAAAAGCTTGCAACCGACGAGGGCTGCGCGGCTCATGAGGGCAAGCTCTTCAGCGTCTTTAAGCTGGCGCATGGGCTCGACCAGCGGAGCTGCCAGAGGGGAAAGAAAGCTGCGGCGCAGGTGCGCGGGGAGGGCGGCTTTGAAGCGAGCGAGCTCGGCCACCGTGGTCCATGCGGCGTCGAATCCGGCGCTCTGCGCGCTGGGTTGCGCGGCCAGCCATTCGACGGCTGCTATGGCGGGCGAGCTGCCCACGATATGCACCTGGGCGCCCTGGACTTCAGTGTCGGCCTGGGTTTTGTAGCGGCCATCGGTAAAGAGNNGTGAATCCAGAGAGATAACGAAGGTCGGGGAGGTGGGTGACGAGGAGGCCAGAGAGGCCGGCTTTGGTGATGCGGCGACGGAGGGTTCCGATACGAGCGACGTGGTCCACCGAGAAAGCATAGCAGGGGGAGGGGCTTAGGGACGGAGGGACTAAGGGACTNNGGACTCGGGACTAAGGGAACAGGGACTGAAAGAACTGGGACTGAGGGAACAGGGAAAAGGGAACAGGGACGAAAAGAGAGCACGCTTTCCGATGCCGCTCGATATCAAAGCCCCAAGTCGCAGCCCATTAGGTCCTAGTCCCGAGGTCCCTTAGTACCTAAGTCCCGAAACCCGAGATTTCGATTCCCTATTCCTCGTTCCCTGCTC